>CAYZFD010000008.1:36041-49504 GCA_964477735.1 uncultured Flavobacteriaceae bacterium | reverse complement strand
AAAAAAAATAGGCGGTAGAAATTGCTGAGGCATTGGCTATCTTTGTGCTATGTCTAGATTTTCTGAAAGTGTTGTTAGTGTATTTTTTGTAAGATTTAATCACCATCGCTTTTGGGCATTTACTCAAATGCAGCGCGCCCACAAATCTTTGAAACACACCAAAGATTTAGAGTTCTATAAATTGCTAGGAACTGGGGGCGGGAAAGGATTTAGTTTGTGGCCAGATTTTTCCACTTATGCTTTTTTGGGCATTTGGACATCTGATGAAACCCGTAAAGAATTCATCAATAAAAATTCTTGGTTTTTAGACTACACTAACAAAGCCACACTCTATAAAAGATATGATTTGTTGCCCATTAAAAGTCATGGTTTGTGGAACGGAAAAAACCCTTTCCATAAACTTGAACAATCACCATCGAATGCTGGGTGTAAAGTGGCTGTTATTACTCGTGCCACCTTGCAACCATGGCGATTGTTAGAATTTTGGCGTGCTGTGCCAGTAGCCTCAAAAGGCATCCAAAATGCCAAGCATGTGCAGTGGTTTAAGGGCATAGGGGAGTGGCCATTTATAGAGCAAGCTACTTTTAGTGTGTGGGAAAATGAAGAAGCCCTCCAGCAGTTTGCATACAAGAGCGATCCTCATAAGAAAATTGTTAAAAAGACTTTTAAGAGAAAGTGGTATAAAGAATCTTTGTTTTCACGTTTTTCTGTCGAAAACATTGAAACCTATAAATCTAGTAGCTTGTGAAAAAGGCAGTTGTTATTGGCGCTGGAATTTCGGGAATCGCCACGAGTATTCGTTTGGCCTGTCAAGGTTATGAAGTTTTGATTATAGAAGCCAATTCCTATCCTGGAGGAAAACTATCAACTTTTTCATTGGGCCATTATCGTTTTGACGCAGGCCCTTCGTTGTTTACGATGCCACATTTTGTAGATGAACTTTTTGAGTTGGCAGGCGAAAACCCAAAAGATTTTTTCGATTACAAGAAAAAAGCGGTGGCCTGTCATTATTTTTGGAATGATGGCACCCGCTACAAGGCCTATGGAGACAGAAACAAGTTGCTTAGTGAGGCGCATCAAGTGTTTGGTGTTCAGCCAGATAAATTGAAAAAATACCTCAAAAAAGCAGCAAAAAAATATGAACGAACTAAGCGTCTTTTTTTAGAAAAATCTTTGCATGATTGGCGCACTTTTTTGTCGAAAGACACCATTATTGGACTGGCTAAACTCCACACTTTTGATCTCTTCAAAACCCTAAACCAGGCAAACACCAAGGATTTGGAAGAACCCCATTTAGTGCAACTCTATAACCGCTATGCCACCTATAATGGTTCGGACCCCTACCAAACTTCGGGCATGATGACCCTCATTCAACACCTCGAACAAGAGTATGGAACTTTTGTGCCTAAACAAGGCATGTATGCCATTACTGAAAGTCTGCTATCGTTGGCCAAAAGAAAAGGAGTTCAGGTTCGGTTGAATACCAAAGTTGACGAGATTGTGGTCGAAAAAAATGTGGTAAAAGGGGTTATGGTAAACAACACACACACTGAAGCTGATGTTGTGATTTCTAATATGGACATTGTGCCCACCTACCGAAAATTGCTACCTCGAAATAGTGCACCCGAAAAAACTTTAAAACAAGAGCGCTCTAGCTCTGCCATTATTTTTTATTGGGGAATAAAAGCAAGCTTTCCAATGTTAGACCTTCATAACATCTTTTTTGCAGAAGATTATAAGGCAGAGTTCAATGCCATTTTTAAGAGCAAGACACTCACTAACGACCCCACAATTTATGTCAACATTACATCGAAAGACGTTGAAAATGATGCCCCAATGGGTTGTGAAAACTGGTTTGTGATGATCAATGCACCTCATGATACGGGTCAAGATTGGACCGCACTTTCAACAAAATTAAGACAACATGTTTTGGCTAAACTCAATAAAATTTTAGGCACAGATTTAGAGCCACTTATCGAAGAAGAAACCGTAATGACTCCGTCTGATATTGCTATAAGAACGGGCTCTTATAAAGGGGCGCTATACGGAGCTTCGAGCAATCATCAGCGGTCGGCTTTTTTAAGGCATCCCAATTTTTCTCAGCAAATTTCAAATCTGTATTTTTGTGGAGGCAGTGTGCATCCTGGAGGAGGAATCCCTCTTTGCCTTTTATCTGCAAAAATAGTGGCTGATAGCATTCAACGTAAATCTTTATGATACCCAAGAATCGGCAAACGCTAATTTCGGTTTTTCTTATTTGGCTTTTTCATGTCAGTGGTGCTTTGGGCATTTTGTTTGGAAACAAAAACTTGTTTATGGCCTTCACCCCCGTGAATTTATTCATCACCTTCATGTTGCTTTTTGTGAATCAACCCCAAGTGAACAAACGTGTTTTGGTTGCAGCTTTTACGGCTTTTATTGTGGGCATGATTGCTGAAATTTTAGGGGTGAATTATGGATTAATTTTTGGGTCTTATGAATATGGTGACAACCTCGGATTTAAAATATTGGGTGTGCCGCTGATGATTGGTGTGAACTGGGTGATGCTCACCTTTATTACTGGTGCCGTAGCAGCCCGATGGTTTGGTCAAAGACCACTCGTTGCGGCAGGTCTTGGTGCCGTGCTGATGGTTTTGCTCGATTTGGTCATAGAACCTGTAGCGCCAAGATTCGATTATTGGGCTTTCGAAAGTCTTGAAGTTCCTATACAAAATTATGTGGGTTGGTTTCTTGTTGCTTTCCCCATTCAGTGGGTCTTTCAAATAAGTGTTAAAGAAAAAGACACCACATTTTCGTATCACTTATTGCTTGTGCAATTTTTATTTTTTGCGACTTTTGCATTGTTCTAGCCCCGTAGTTCAACGGATAGAATAGAAGTTTCCTAAACTTTAGATCCAGGTTCGATTCCTGGCGGGGCTACAATCATAGTAGAAGTTGCTTTAGTGTAAAAAGTTTAAAAAAAAACCTATCTTCAAACCTTGATTTAAAAAACAGCCACATGAACATTTCAAATCTAGACATTGTTGTATTTGCGCTCTACTGTGCACTCATTCTTTTCATTGGACTCTACGTTTCTAGAACCAAAAAAGGAGAACAAAAAACCGCCGAAGATTATTTTTTAGCCGGAAAATCTTTACCCTGGTGGGCCATCGGAGCCTCACTCATTGCGGCCAATATTTCTGCCGAACAGTTTATTGCCATGTCTGGTTCTGGATTTGCCCTTGGTCTCGCCATAGCCTCATATGAATGGATGGCCGCCATTACCTTATTGGTTGTTGGAAAATACTTTCTACCCATTTTCATAGAAAAAGGGCTATACACCATTCCAGAATTTATCGAAAAGCGCTTTAGCACCAACTTAAAAACCATTTTAGCTGTTTTTTGGATTGCACTTTTTGTGTTTGTCAATCTAACAACGGTCCTCTTTTTAGGGGGTAAGGCACTCGACACCATCGTGGGTAGTGGAGACGGCAGTATATTGCTCACCAGCATCATTGGCCTTGGACTTTTTGCGGCCGCCTACTCGCTTTGGGGCGGACTAGCAGCTGTTGCTTGGACAGATGTTATCCAAGTGGTCTTACTCATTTTTGGGGGACTCATGATGACTTACATTGGACTGTCTGAAGTAACAGATAGTGGAAACTTTATTGATGGTCTTAAGCATGTTTACAACACAGTTCCCGAAAGGTTTTCCATGATTTTATCTAAAGGCGAAATAATAACACCAAATGGAAAGGACGCCTGGTTTGACCTGCCAGGCTTGGCCGTTTTGGTTGGGGGCATGTGGGTCGCCAATCTCTATTATTGGGGTTTCAATCAATACATCATCCAACGAACCTTGGCATCAAAAAGTTTAAAAGAAGGGCAAAAAGGAATCGCTTTTGCAGCATTTCTAAAACTTTTGATTCCTATAATAGTTGTATTGCCTGGAATCATAGCCTATGTCATGAATTTAGACCCAAACGGCGAGCTCACTTTGGCTTCTGTTGACCAAGGATTTATTGGGGCCAATGGCGCCATCATGAACGATAATGCTACACCATGGCTCATTAAAAATTTCATTCCTTCAGGACTAAAAGGGTTAATCCTTGCCGCCCTCGCTGCAGCCATTGTTTCCTCTTTGGCCTCTATGTTAAATTCCACATCAACCATTTTTACGATGGACATATACAAAGCCTTTCTCAACAAAAAGGCCTCAGACAAGCAAATGGTAAAAGTGGGCAGACTCACAGGATTATTGGCCCTAATTATTGCCATGTTGATTGCACCACAGTTGGGAACCTTGGGTCAAGTTTTTCAATTCATTCAAGAATATACAGGGG
Source organism: uncultured Flavobacteriaceae bacterium (assembly GCA_964477735.1). Classification (GTDB taxonomy): domain Bacteria; phylum Bacteroidota; class Bacteroidia; order Flavobacteriales; family Flavobacteriaceae; genus CAYZFD01. The sequence goes on along the minus strand of CAYZFD010000008.1, from coordinate 45,182 downwards.
TGGTGAGCCCAGGAATTTTAGCCGTCTTTTTGATGGGACTTTTCTATAAAAAAGCAACCAACAAAGCCGCCATTTGGGGTGTAATTCTTTCTATTCCTGTGGCCATGTATTTCAAGGTGGCTCCCAATGGATGGTCAGATGCAGCCTTTTTTATCGATTTGCCCTTCATGCACCAAATGATGCTCACTTGCTTAGCAACCATTGGTGTGATTGCCCTCATCAGTTATTTTGGAGGAAACCAAGAAGATCCTAAGGGAATTCAGGTTTCCAAGAAAACTTTTGCCACAGCCCCTGCCTTTAACATTTCGGCCATGGCCATTATGTTGGTAACGGCCTTTCTGTATGCCTTTTTCTGGTAGGCCTTAATCCAAAAAGGAGTTTTGTAATCCCTTATAATTTTTGAAACTAGCTGTTGTTGAATCCAACAACAGCTAGTTTTGTTATCTTTGGTAAGCTATATGAAAAACTTGCTTTACATCGCTACGATGCTTTTGGGATTTCTAGTGCTCAGCCAAGAGATCCCGCCCATCCTACATTTTTCGGCCAACGACTACGCTGCCGGCAACCAAAACTGGATGCTTTCGCAGGGCAGCGAAAAGCGAATCTATGCAGCCAACAACAGTGGGCTCCTCGAATTTGACGGTGAGCGATGGAAGCTTTATTCTAGCCCAAATGAGTCTGTTGTTCGATCTGTAAAAGTCATCGAGGACAAAGTTTTCACAGGCATGTATATGGACTTTGGCTATTGGGAGCGAGATGTTTTTGGAACATTGGTTTATGTGTCTCTGTTGCAAAAAGTTGATTTAGATCCCATTGAAGATGAGCAATTTTGGAAAATTCTAGATTTCGGAAGTTGGATTGTTTTTCAATCCCTACACCGCCTGGTTTTCTATCATAAAAACACCAACGAAATTAAAGTTATTGATGATGGAACTCCAATTACATCTTCTTTTTTGGTGGATAAAACCATTTATTTTCAAAAAGCTCAACAGGGACTTTTTGTTTTAGACGCTGGCCAAGCTCAAGTTTTTGTAAACCACGAACTTTTTTATGATGACGTCATTGTAGGGGTGTTTAAAATTGCCGATAAATTGCAAGTGCTAACAAGTGAATCTGGCCTTTTTCAACTCGTGGGAAATCGAATGCTTAAAAGCAGTTGGCCTGCCAATAAGCTATTACAAGGTCAAAAAGTTTATACCGCCCAACAACTCAAAAACGGCGGACTTGCTATTGGAACAGTCACCAAAGGCTTATTAATCTTAGACGCCGAAGGAAAATTAGAACATCAAATTAATTTTTCTAATGGGCTAGCCAACAACACAGTGTTGTCAGTTTTTGAAGATCATTCCGCCAATATTTGGTTAGGCCTCGACAATGGTATTGATTGCCTAAATGTTCGGTCAAAAGTGAGCGTTTTTCAAGATTTGGATGGCAAGATAGGCACCGTTTATGCCTCGGCAGAACACAACGGAAAGCTGTATTTGGGTACCAATCAAGGACTTTATGTGAGAAACAATAATTCTTCTAACTTTGTTTTGATTACTTCTACCGCTGGTCAGGTTTGGACATTGTTTAAAACCCCAGACGGAAAATTGCTATGCGGCCACGATGTTGGCACATTTGAAATTCAAAACAACCATGCACAAAAAATTTCTGATGTTCGTGGCACTTGGAACTTTAGGACCGTTCCAAATCAGCCACAATACCTCTTGCAGGGAAATTATGACGGACTTTATTTGCTGGAACGTCGGAATGATTCTTGGCAATTCAAACAAAAACTTAAAGGATTCGAAAACTCTTCTAAGTTTTTTGAATTTGTTAATGATTCCACCCTTTTTGTGAGCCATGAATATAAGGGTGTGTTTAAGCTTGAACTCGACCCCAAAGCTATGGTCATTGAGCGTGTTGTTAAAGAACCTTCTCTCGAAAAAGGACTTTATGCTTCTTTGGTTTCGTTTAAAAATGATTTGTATTATCATGCTCCCTCGGGTGTTTTTCAGTTTGATCGGGAAAAATCAAAGTTCCAGCGCTTAGATTCCTTGTCTGCCTTATTCGAAAATGCCGAGTACATTACAGGCAAAATGGAGGTTGAAACTGACAAAAAACTTTGGTTTTTTAGCAAATCTAATATCATTGCCCTAGCAAAAGATCCCATTAGTCAGCACCCAATCACTGAAACATTCCCAATTGAGGAAAAGTTAAGGCGTGGGGTGAGCCCCTATGAACACCTCAGCAAGTTTTCTGATGGTCGTTATTTGTTAGGCACCAATGATGGGTTTTTAAAGGTTCATTTAAGTAATGAAAGTAGTCCTGCTCCGATCACTTTTGTGCAACAAGTAGAGGCAAGCACCAACTCTGGGGAAGCAACCTTGTTTCCGCTAAATACCGCTGAATTGACATTGGAGAACAACCAGAAAAATTTGCAGTTTTCTTTCAGTACACCCAACTATCAAAAATATGATCAGGTTTTATACCAACACCGTTTAAAGGGTTTTTATGATGTTTGGAGCACATGGTCTCCAACAGCCTCAGCATCATTTAGCAATTTAAGATATGGCACCTATACTTTTGAAGTCCGTGTAAAGGTTAACAATACCGTTTCTGATATCACGCAAACAGCAAAAATATCCATTGCACGACCATGGTATTTGTCGAATACTGCCATTTTTTGTTACAGCCTTGCTTTTCTACTCATTGTTTGGACAGTTAACAAAGCCTATACGCAATATTATAGGAAAGAGCGACAGAAATTGATTGCCCGAAATGAACGAGAATGGAAAATACAAGAGTTGGCCAACAGACAAGAAATGATGAAGTTGCGCAACGACCAATTGCGTGCCGATATTGAAAGTAAAAATCGTGAATTGGCCATTTCAACGATGAGTACAATCAAGCGAAACAAGTTTTTGGTATCCCTAAAAGAAGAAATAAAACAGGCCAGTGGCCCAGCCATGACAGGTCGAATCATTAAGCTCATTGATCGAAATATGAACAACGAGGATGATTGGAATTTTTTCGAGGAAGCTTTTAACAATGCCGACAAAGACTTTCTGAAGCGCATTAAGAAAATTCATCCCAAACTCACCCACAACGATCTTAGGCTTTGTGCCTACCTCAGGCTCAACCTCTCCTCTAAGGAGATTGCCCCGCTACTCAACATCTCTGTACGTAGTGTAGAAATTAAGCGCTATCGTCTTAGGAAAAAAATGGATTTGGCCCATGGTGATGCCATTGTGGATTATATCATGACGTTGTAGTAAGCCTAAACGTTAAAATTGCCACATCATTTCCTATACAAACCCTAAAAAATCAGATTACAAGCGCTTACATTTTGAAATCACATAGCTAAAATTTTTATTCCCTGTAAAACCACTGATCTCATAATTTTACCCCAACAATTTTGTTGTGTATGTATTTTGTATAGGTAAAAATCGTTCATTTCTCATTTTCTAAGATTAGATTTACAAAAATTCGTAATTAACATTTGATTTATCATGAATTCAACTAGAACTATTTTAAAAACCTTACTGCTGCTCTGCAACACCTTATTTGTTGTAGCCCAGCAAAACATTTCAGGATCTGTAACAGATGCCGAAAACCAGTTGCCCTTGCCTGGGGTGACCATTTTGGTGGAAGGTAAAAACTTAGGCACCACCACTGATTTTGATGGCAATTTTTCACTGGCAAACATCAATGCTAATGATGTTTTGCAGTTCTCCTACATTGGTTATCAAACCCAATCGATTACTGTTGGCACTACCACCACCTTTAACGTCCAACTCCAAGTCGCTACCGATGAACTTGAAGAAGTGGTAGTGGTGGGTTACGGTACTCAAAAAACACGAAATGTGACCGGAGCTGTTGCATCAGTGGGTAAGAAAGCCCTGGAAACTTTAGCACCACTAAGAGCTGAGGAAGCCTTACAAGGGCAAGCTACTGGAGTAAATGTTGTTGCTAGTGGATCGCCAGGTGCCAAGCCTTTGGTTTTGGTTAGAGGGATTCCCTCATACTCTGGGACAGACCCTCTGGTGGTGATTGACGGGGTTCCGCAAACTCTTGACGATTTAAATGCCCTAAATCCAGCAGATATTCAGAAAGTCGATGTCCTTAAAGATGCGGCTACGGCGGCCATTTATGGAGTTAGCGGCGGTAATGGCGTGATATTGGTAACCACCAAAACGGGCTACCAAAACCAAAAGCCTGTTTTCAATTTCAACAGTTCCTATGCCATCCAAGAAGTGAATAGAAGAGTAGATGTGTTGAACGCTACGGAATATGCGGCCATCCTAAATGAAGGCAGTGTGGCATCGGGAGGAAGTTTAATTTATCCCGACATCACAGCTTTAGGAGAAGGGACTAACTGGCAAGACGAAATCTTTGTGGATGCGCCTGTTGCCAACCACAACCTATCAGTTTCTGGAGGAACAGACAAATCGACCTATTTTCTTTCCGCTGGTTTCTTCGGACAAGAAGGAGTCGTGGCCGGTGGAAGCAAATCTTTTTTTGATAGAGCCAGCCTTACGGCCAATTTCAGCAATCAAATTTCAGAACGTTTGAAAGTGATTCTCAACACTAGCTATACCAATATTAAAGGAAGTGGTGTTTCTGAAAACAATATAGGATCTGTGTTGTCGAATGCGCTAAATTTTGATCCCACGGTGAAGCCCTACGATGCTTCAGGAAATTTTGGGATTAGCAGCACCATCACCCAAGAAATCATCAACCCACTTGCGCAAATTGACAATACCTATAATGAAGGCAATACCAATAAACTGTTTGGAAAATTAGAACTTCAGTATGATGTGTTGAAAAACCTCAAACTGAATTCTCGTTTCGGTTACACTTTTGCCAATGTGGTTGGAAAAACTTTTCAGCCTTTGGTGTTTTATGGTGTAGGTCACAATGCTACCAACGCCCATCCAGACCTCTCACCTATCGTTACTGTTGGCACCGATGGCACAGTGAATTCCACCCACAGTCGGGTTTCAGAATCTTCTGTAAACTATTTTTCTTTCACTTATGAGGCCTTTGCCAATTACAATTTTAGTTTGTGGGAAGATCACAATTTCGAAACAGTGCTTGGATTGTCTTTGCAAAGACAATCAGGAAATGGCGTGTATGCCAACGCTGTTGATGTGCCCTACAATTCATGGGACTATGCAGCGGTGAGTGCCGCCACCGGCGATGCCGATTCGCAGACTTCCAGCTCTATGAATTATTTGAAAAAGAATATTTCCTCATTTGCCCGTATCCTTTACAATTATAAAGAAAAATATTTGGCTTCAGTTGTGTTCCGTAGAGACGGATCAACGGTGTTTGGAGCCAACAATAAATTTGCCAATTTTGTTTCAGGTTCGTTGGGGTGGATTATTTCCGATGAAGATTTCTTCAATAGCCCATTCATCAATTTCCTAAAAATTAGAGGAAGTTATGGAACCATAGGAAATGACAACATTACCCCTCAGTTGTCACTCATTTCAACATTTCCTAAATACACTTATGATGGCCAAATTGTGGCTGGATCAACCTTGCTCACCATTCCAAATAATGATGTGTCTTGGGAGTCACAAGTGCAAGCCAACATAGGTTTTGATGCTCGATTGTTCGACAACAAATTCTCGATTACGGCAGACTATTTTGAAAAAAATACCACTGACCTGCTCTTCAACCCAACTCTTTCTCTCTATTTGGGAATCCCTGTCTATCCAGCCTCAAACATTGGCGATACCAGCACCAAAGGATTTGATTTGTCTGTGGGTTATAAATCCGATATTACTGAGAACTTTAATGTAGATACCACAGTGAATTTCACTACTGCTGTGAATAAAGTCGATGCCATCAACAATGGAGACAAATTTATATGGGGATCTGGGTATGGGATTCCCTATACCAACCTCACGCGTTTTGAGGAGGGCTATGCGCCGGGCTACTTCTTTGGTTATAAAACAGATGGAATTTTCCAAAACCAAGCCGAAGTCGATGCCCATGCCACCCAACCCAATGCCCAACCTGGAGACATTCGCTATGTTGATGTTGACGGAAACGGTGTCATCAATGACAAGGACCGCACCGAAATTGGAAATCCTTTCCCAGAATTTACGCTGGGGTGGAACATGGCCTTAAAACTCTACAATTTTGATCTCAACGTGTTTACCTATGCTTCTGTTGGCAATGATATTTACAGAGCATATGACCGAAACTTGAACTACACAAACAAATTTGCTTCTGTACTCAACAGATGGCGAGGAGCAGGAACCAGCAACACAGAACCTCGCGTGAGCTTTGTTGATGGGAACAACAACCGACGAGCCTCCGATAGATATGTCGAAGATGGAAGTTTTGTGAGAATCAAAAACATTCAGTTGGGGTATAATATCCCTCAAAACGCCATCGAAGGATGGGGTGTTGAGCAATTGCGCTTGTATGCTCAGGTGAAGAACGCCTTCACCTTCACCAACTACAGCGGCATTGAACCAGAAATATCATCGGGTGTATTAGATACTGGAATCGATAGGGGTGCCTATCCCATTCCTCGCATTTGGACACTTGGACTTAATCTAACCTTCTAAAATAAAGACGATGAAAACGATAATAAACAAACTCACATGGATCTTTATAAGCCTCTTCATTTTTAGCTGTGAAGATTATGTAGAATTTAACGCCAAAGACACACACCAAATTGATGCAAGTGTGTATTTTCGAACTCCTCAAGATTTCGAGGATGCTCTTGTTGGAACCTATGACGTTCTGCAATGGGGCCTCTACAACATTATGATTGGTGATATTGCCTCCGACAACTCACTTTGTGGAGGAGAAAGTGCAACCGATGTTGTTGGACTTCAAAAAATAGATGACTTCTTACACGATCCTGAGAATGACCAGCTAACCTCCATTTGGAAGTTTATGTATGAAGGCATCAACAGAGCCAATTATATTCTTCAAAATATAGATAAGTTGACCACCTCTAGGAAAGACGAGCTTGTTGCAGAAACAAAATTTTTAAGGGCCTATTTTTATTTCGAGCTCGTTAAAATTTTCGGGGATGTTCCCTTACTTCCCGAAAAAAGGTTAAGTGCCGACGACTCAGGAAAATATTCAAGAACGCCTAAAGCCGAAGTCTATACCTCGATTGAACAAGATCTAGGAGCTGCTGCGAGTGCGCTTCCAGCAAGTCAATCTCAAAAAGGAAGGGTTACAAAATACGCTGCCTATGCATTGTTAGGAAAAGTTTTGCTCTACCAAGATAAGTTTGAGCTGGCTGCCTCGGCTTTGGAAAACGTTATTGGAGTTTATACCCTAGTTCAAGATTTTGAGGATATTTTTCTTAAAACAGGAGAAAATGGTGCAGAAGCAGTTCTCGAAATTCAACACACCAACAATTCCAACTGGTGGGATTGGGGATTTGTTCCTCAAGGTACAGAAGGTAATTTTATGGTAATTCATCATGGAATTCGTGGCTATAACGGTCCAACCTATGCCAGTGGATGGAGCTTTAATGTGCCCACAAAAGACTTGTTTGACGCCTATGAAAGTGGTGATAGCCGAAAGGCACCAACCCTGCTCGACATCGAAGCCTGGGCGAGCAGCACTGGTGCAACATTTAAAAAAGGCTATGAACACACAGGGTATTTCAACAATAAATACATTCCTAGAGCCGGTGAAAGTGGGGCACAGTTAGAGCTGAATTACGCCTCAAACTATCGAGCTATTCGCTATGCAGACGTGTTGCTAATGGCCGCTGAGGCTAATGCTCGAAAAGCAACCCCAGACGAGCCCAAAGCCCTTGGATATTTAAACCAAGTCAGAGCACGTGCTTTTGGAGATACGGCCCATAACATTAATGCAGCAGGACCAGCTCTAGTCACAGCCATTTGGAATGAGCGAAGACTCGAATTGGCCATGGAAGGACATCGATTTTTCGACTTGGTCAGAACTGGTGAAGCCTCATCTAAACTACCAGGATTCGTTGTTGGAAAACACGAAGTATTCCCGATCCCTCAACAAGAAGTTGACATTTCGGGCTTAACACAAAACAGCAACTATTAATTTTACTTAGAACGAAATGAAAACATTAAAGATTTTTTTAACTTCAGTAATGGCTCTAGCATTGTTTTGGGGCTGTAATGAAGATGATAAGTTTGTTGATTTCACAGAAACTGTGCAAGCACCCTCAGATATTGCTGCACTTTTTCAAATTACACAAGACAACACGGGGAATGTTACCATTACCCCCTCGGCCACTGCTGCTTATAGCTTTGACATAGACTTTGGAGACAGTTCTCCAAAGAGTGATCTGATGAAAACAGGAGAAACGGCCAGTCATGTCTATGCCGAAGGCACCTATGAAGTTGTGGTGACGGCCTATGGATTGAATGGACTAAAAACCACTGCAACTTTTCCTTTGCAAGTGTCGTTTAGAGCCCCTGAAAACTTAACGGTCACCACGACAATCAACCAATCGAACACTTTCGAGTTAAGTGTAGAAGCTAGCGCAGACTATGCCGCATATTATCTTGTATATTTCGGTGAAGATCCCAATGCAGACCCCATCCAGATCAATGCGGGAGAAGTGGCTACTCACACCTACAGCACTGTTGGCACCTACACCATCAAAGTGGTGGCCTATAGCGGTGGAGCGGCTACAACAGAGCACACCGAGGAGATCACCATTTTCTCTGAAACCAAACTGCCAATCGATTTTGAAATTTTCGACTCAACCGTTTTCTTTGATTTTGGAGGCACAGGACATGAAATTACAGCCAACCCTGATAAATCTGGCATTAATCTTTCCGAAACTGTGGCCAAGGTGGTTAAGGGCGGTCCCGAAAATTGGGCTGGGAATGTGATTATCACCACAAACCCAATAGATTTTTCTTCAAAAAACCAAATGAAACTCAAAGTTTGGTCGCCACGCGCTGGGGTGAATCTTTTAATGAAATTAGAAAACATCAGTGACGGAGCAGTGTTCGGTGAGGTATCTCAAACCATCACCACTGCCAATACTTGGGAAGAGCTTACATTCGATTTTAGCAGTCTAGATACCTCTAAAACATATCAAAAAATTGTATTTTTCTTTGATATCGGAACCGTTGGTGACGGTTCAGCCAATTGGACTTTCTACATTGATGATATCGATCAGGA
>CAYZFD010000008.1:26169-35941 GCA_964477735.1 uncultured Flavobacteriaceae bacterium | reverse complement strand
CTGTTCTAATTATGGACAACGGCACGGCAGGAGATGGCACTGCAAACTTTACCATATATATTGATGATTTAACGCAACTTTAAACGATTAAACATGAAAAAAATAAATTTTAGTATTACATTTTTTATTGCCACTTTTTTTCTAATAAGTTGTGATAAAGAAAATTACGAGTTTGGTGATGTTACAGCGCCTTCAAATGTACAGCTCACCGTAGCTTTGGTTGGGGCTGATGCTAGTAACCCCTATGGTGATGGCTCTGGAAAAGTTTCCCTTACAGCAACAGCAAACGATGCCATCAGTTATAAATTTTCGATTGACGGATCTGAAGTGTTGGCTGCTGGTGGCTCAAAAGAAGTGACCTTAACCAAAACAGGAGTCGCCAAATATGTAGTGACTGCGATTGCTATAGGTGCAGGAGGAACGACTTCATCTATTTCACAAGAAATAGAAGTTTTCGTTGACTTTAAGCCCGATCCAAATTTTTATGGATCATGGAAACTTGCTCCTGAGGCCGGATCCTTGGGCGTAGGGCCAGCTTTGGGGAATTACAGTTGGTGGTCATCAGATGCTAATGTACCCACTGTTAGAGCTTGTTTATTTGATGACTTGTATGTCTTCAACCAGGATGGTACTTTTCAGAATGTTGTGGGTGACACGACTTGGCTAGAAACATGGCAAGGCGCCGCCAATGAAATGTGTGGCACTCCCGTAGCGCCTCACAATGGCACCAATCCCGCAACCTTTTCCATTACGCAAGACTACATTGTGCTGAATGGGTTAGGGGCCTATTTAGGGCTTGCTAAAGTGCACAACACTGCTGAAGACGGTGCGCCTGTTGGAAACACCATTACTTATAAATATACCTATGACAGCAGCGCAAACACCCTAGAGGTAACCATACAAGGTTTTAACGCTGGAGTGCCCGAAGCCGCTTGGTATTTTAAGTTTATAAAAGTCAATTAATTGTTTAATACCTATCTTAGCAGGGCTATTCATTAGCCCTGCTTTTTAATATGCTAAAATCTATTTCCACATATATTGCTTCTTTTCTTCTTCTCACCCTTTTTTCTTGTGGTGGTGACGGCGGATCAGAAACTCCTGATAACCCATCGGGAGGGGGCGGGGAACCCTCACAAATTGTGCCGACTAATCTTGCGCTAACAGTCAATATACAAGGAAAAGACGCTTCGAATCCCTATGGTGATGGTTCTGGAGTAATTCAATGTAGCATCACGGCTACCAATGCCAAAAGCTACAGTTTTCGCTTTGGCACTGGAGACACTGTCGAAAATACAACAGGAAGTGCTGAGTACACATTTACGGCTGTTGGAACAAAAGACTATACGGTCACCGTTTTGGCTTATTCATCCACGGGTCATTCGGCCAGTGTTTCAGAATCTATAACCATAAAAGTAGATTCTCAGGAGCAGCTGGTATGGTTTGATGAGTTTAATACGGATGGTGCTCCCGATTCTAGTAAATGGACTTATGATATAGGAACAGGATGTCCGAATCTTTGTGGCTGGGGCAATGAGGAAAAACAATATTATACCAGCAGATCCGCCAATGTGGAAGTCGCAGACGGTAAACTCATCATCAAGGCGTTGAAAGAAAGTTATGATGGCGCTTCCTATACTTCGGCACGACTAAAGTCTCACGGAAAATATAGTTTTACATACGGAAGGGTTGAAGTCAGAGCAAAATTACCAATAGGGGTGGGAACATGGCCTGCGATTTGGATGTTGGGCGACAATATCAATACTGCGGGGTGGCCTGCTTGTGGCGAAATTGACATTATGGAGCATGCGGGTAAGGACCAAAATAAAATTCACCATTCGATTCACACGCCATCTAGTTATGGGGGCACAGTGAATACTTTTTCTCATCAAGTATCAGGGGTTTCCGATGATTTTCATATTTATGAAGTTAACTGGACTTCCGAAAAGATTATTTTTTCGGTTGATGGCATTGAGCGCTACACCTATTTTCCCGAAACCAAAAACGACAACACTTGGCCATTCAATAAAGCACAGTATCTTTTGCTGAACATAGCCATGGGCGGGGTTTTTGGTGGTGAAATAGATAGCAACTTTAGTGCTTCAACGATGGAAGTTGACTATGTGAGGGTTTATCAAACACCTTAAACGTTTAGATTTATTTCGTTACGCAGCTTCCTTTTTTCTTTTAGTCAATACTGCCTTAATTTCTTTAGCTTTTTCTTCTGTGATGCTGTAGTCCCACATTACAAACATCGCAATGATTGTTCCCCCCATTGGAAAAAAACAAAAGAAGGCATGAAGTCCATCCACAGCAGATTGTTGATCTAGTGTTACAAGATCTGGGTTAAAACCAACAATGGTAATAATGACTCCACTCAGTGCTCCAGCAATCCCATAACCCACTTTTACCATCCACCAATAGATTGCGCCAAAAATTGCTTCTCTACGCTTTCCTGTATTCACCTCATCAATATCAATAACATCGGCAGTCATGGACATCATAATTGTAAATAAACTTCCAATTCCAAACGAAAAGAAAGGCAACGCTATGACATACATCCATGGTTTTCCTGGGATGAATAAAAAATACAACATTATATAGCCTATCAACGATATGCCTTGTGACAGCATAAACGCTTTTTTCTTTCCCATTTTTTTTGACATCCAAGCTACTGTTGGGATTACGATAAAAGTAGTCCCTAAAGCCCCTAAACACCCAAACATAGAAACCCAAATACCGCTAGCCCCTGCATCGCCGTTAAATAATTTATAGACGATAACAAAAAAGGTTAAAGCTGCAACGGTGTTAAAAGCATTAAATATTAAAAATGTTGCGCCGCATAATTTTCTGAATTCTTTAATCTTAAAGGCTTCCCCAAAACTGTCAAATATCTTTTTGAGACTATTGCCAATATTGGCTGAATTTAGGGGTTCATAGTCTTCGTTTAATGTAGATTTGCTTTCAATAAAAATTGCCGGAACAATAGCACAAATAGCACAGGGTATAGCCACCCAAATGGCCAATTCGCGAACCGCAACATCTGCGGATGGAAACCAGTTTTCGTCGTACATAATGATCCAGAATAAGGGTGCAATAACCCAAGCCCATTGACCAATCCATTGCGATATGGCCATAATGTTTGTTCTTTCATGGAAGTCATCGCTCATTTCATAACCCATAGCTACATAAGGAACACTAAAAATGGTGAGTCCTAAATAAAATACCAGAGACCACAAAAAGAAATACCAAAAGTTATATGCTACTCCATCAACTTTATAAAGTTGCCACATAAAAATATAGGCAAGCCCCATAAGTATGCCGCCGATGAGAACATATTGCCGTCGTCGTCCCCATTTGGACTTTGTGTTGTCCGAAATAAAACCCATAATAGGGTCTAGAAAAGCATCGAAAATTCTTGGGAAAAGAAAAACTAAAGACCACATCCAACCCTCGAATCCTAAGTCTTCGACTAAAACGACCATGAAGATTCCCAAGATGGCTGGAAACATTTGATTGGCCAGCATTCCAAATCCGAAAGCAATTTTTTGTCCCAAGCTAACGGCAGAAGTAGGATTATTTTGTAATGATTCTCTCATAATACATTATTTTTTCGAACCAACTTAGCGGAATTTGCTTCATGATTAAAAATTTGTTTAACGGCTTCAAAGGCTGTTTTTTTCTTTCTTTCAATGGTTATGATGCCCCAAAATTCTTCGTTAGGAGCTCCGTCATAAGGCACCCCATTGCTGTTGGGAGCCCATCCACCAATGTCTTGTTGATTTGGATTTCCTGCTTTCCACCATTCATCTACAAATGAGAAAAGCGTAACGCCTGAGCAAAGGGCTTGATTTTGCATAACAGCTCGAGTAATTTTTTCTATAGCCTGGTGCTGTGCTTTTTGATTTTCACCTGAAACAAACCCCGCTTTTTCAATGGCCATATAGCTGTCTGCTCCAGCTTCGGATAGATATAGCGGTTTGTTGCTTAGGCTTTCCCATTGTGGAAAAATGGTTTCGGGTTGATCCCATCTATATACATTAAGACCCCAGAGGTCAATTTCAGGGCAAGAGTTTATGGCCAACGCGTCGGGAAGTTCGCCGTGTGCTGTTGATACAGGATGATTTTCATCTTCCTGATGAATAACTTCTGCAGCTCTATTCATCACAGCATACCAATGGGCAATATTTCCGTCGAACCACTCTGGATGGTAATTATATTCGTTCCCCAGTTCCCAAAACAAAATGGCGTTATGATTTTTGTATTTTTTGATGTAATCGAGATAAGAACCCGACAGCAAATCATAATATCCATTTTGATTGTATCCAAAACCTATAATGACTTTGAGGCCAGAAGCGGCAATTTTATCTAAAACTTCCAATTCTTCGATAGGCTCATAAACCCTAATGGTGTTTATTCCAGCTTCAACCATGAGTGCTAAATCTTGATCTAAAAATTCAAAACTTCTTTTGGTTTGTCCTTTTGATACAGGGTGATAGCAGACACCTTTTATTAGATAGGGTTTATCGTTCACCAATAGTTTTCTCCCTAATGTTCTAACCACATCCGATTCGTGAGTTGTGCCGCAGCTAAACAAACTGAACATCATCAGCAATCCACTTGCGAACCCTAACGGATTAAGCCTTTTAAAGTTTTTCATTAGAGTCATTTTTAGGGAGTAGTAGGGTTTCAAAAACCGTGGCTTTGTTGCCTTCAAAGGTTTTGGTGATTTTGTGGCCATTTCGAGTGTGTGAAGCAAATTTCCCTGAGTCAACAGCATCCCAAAGGGCATACTTAGCCTGTCCGTTTATGGTAAACAAACCAAAATGATTTTCAGAACCTTGAGGGTTTTGAGCATCTTTCCAGATTTCATCAAATGCTTCGAAAAAGAATAAACTCACTTTTTCGGCATTACTCCATTCTGTCATCAACTGATAATAGAGCGCTTGCTTGAATTCGTCGGCGGCTTTAGAGCCCGATGCTCCATAGAAGCCATCAGATTGACTGGCCCAACCCGTTTCGCCAATGTGAATGGGCTTGTTGATCCCCAAGCTTTCTACATAATTTTTCACATTCGTATATTGATTTACGGCATAGTCTCGAGCTTTTTCCATCAGCAGTTTGGTTTTGGCTTCAAGGTTTGTGTCGTTGAGATTTTCGTCATCGATATTCCAGAATGCTGGGTTGTAATGTGTGTCGTGAAAAGGATAGGTGTGCACCGAAATATAATCTACTGCTCTTGCCAATGCTTCTAGGTCTTTGTTGTGATAGCTGGGATCACCACCGCCCCATGAGGCAAAATTATCGGAGCTCGTAATCCACAAATCGGGAGGTAGCTTTCCTTCCTTTTTTTGTTTTTGGAGGTAGTTAACCCATTTTAAAATCACGTCGGGCATCACAAAATAACTTGTGGCCCAATGCACCATCGCTTCGTTGCCTACTGCAATGACTTTTACAATTTCTGAATATTCTTGGGCAAGCGCAATTGCCGTTTCAATCTCACGACTGTTGGCTTTTGTGTTTTCTTTGTTGTGATTGGGATCTGTTGTCCATGCATTTTCGCAGTCTATCCAAGCACCAAGCATCACATACATTTCAAAATTTTCGTCTGCTTCTTGTAGTGCTCTAATGGCTTTAAGCAAGTTGCTCGCATGAGCGAAATGCACATTGTAGGTTCGTAACACTTTGTAACCCATAGCCGAAAGAATTTTAAGATCTTCTTTAAGCTCTTCAACGCAAGGCTGCTGGTCTCTTGAAAGTGCCCGATAACCTCCAAAGCAAATGGCTGGGTAATCTTTATTTCCTAGGATTTGGGAGGCGGTCATGTGCGATGTTGTTTTTTTCATACTGCAACTAAAATTCATTAGTGTCGCCAGGCATATGCCTGTAATGAGCGACAATGTTTTAACGTTAAAACCATAAAACCCCATAGGTTCAATTTTTGGTTACAGCGACCACAATCTTTTCAATTTCTCCAGTTCTGTGAAATAGGTTTTGACTGCATTGAGCGTCTAATTTGTTGCCCGAAATTATTTGAACAGATGCGTCCTTGAAATGGCATGCTATTTCTTCACGGTCGGCTAATTTGTAAACAATAGGTACTTGGCAATAGGTAAACACCAGTGCTTTTTCTGGAATTTGAATCGATTTTTTATGACCCATTACATCGACATATTGGAAGCTTTGAGGCGCTGTTAAGAATTCTTCTTTCCTTAACATTGAAGGCGAAAATTGGATCAGTCCACCCTTCACAATCACACCCAATTCACCAAACCTTGAAAGGATATCTTCTTTAACTTGGCCAGTCATGCCAGGCTGTTGGGCACCTTTGTTGCCGGGCGTGTGTGAATAGGGATCTGTTGGAAAAGCACCATAAAGGGCGGGGGATTTATAGCATCCAATCCCCGCATTAATTTCAAAATAATGATCAAAAAGCTTTCCTATGATGATGGGATCTGCATTTTCATCTATGGCTTTTTGAGTGATTTCGTAGGTCGCCAAGAGTAACTTTGAAACCATGTGCCAATAAATAGACCCAAGTCCTTCATAACCAAAGAAGGTGCCTGACCTGCCTGTGAAAGCCTTGTGATTGAAAACGGTTTCATAGGTATCGAGAATAAAATTGCGCTCCTCGGCTAGGTTTTTGGCATAGGTTTTTGGCAAATGATCTAAGGCCTCTTCAAGCTTTTTGGCATTATTAAAATTTCCATTAAAGTGTACTTCACCCAGACAGTCTTTTATAAAAATCTTTTGATTTCCTTCCTCAATCAGTTGCTTGAGCAACTCCGAGGCTTCTACATTTTGTTTGGGAATTGTATTCTTGTTTAGGAACCTTGGTAGTTGTTTGTTAGGATATAAGATGTAACTGTATTGATCGGGTCTGAATAGGGCGCTGGCCTTCAGGGCATCTAAAACCTTTAAGTTTTCTTCGACGTTCAAATAACCTGAACTCAAAACAGCCACTTGACCTTCGAGCATTTCGGGCAAATGACGAATTGAAATACTGTCTTCTGTCTCAACCGTCATTAAATTGTAGGCGTGGTAGAGGTTGTCATCTCTTTTGTTGGCCCGAATAGATTGCTCCATATAGTTGCGTGTTAGGTTCGAAAAGGCCAAAACTTCGGTAAGAGCAATTGATTTCTTTTCTCCAGAAAAACCTAAATCATAAATTTGTTTTCTATATGCTGATCCAGCACCACCCAACAGGTCGAGTAACTGCTTTCTGTCCTTGTTAGAAAAACCTTTGTCTAACATTTTTTCATGCTGTAAAAAGGCTTGGTGGGCTTGTTTGAAAAACACATACAATTCTTCAGAAATTTCTATGTTTTGCGTTTTTGAAGTTTGTAGTATTTCAGAGAAAAAGGCTAAAAAACGACGAAGGTAGTAGAGTGTTACCATGGAAACCCCATGACCCACAAGTGCGTTGTTGGCGTCATTCCATTCGGGGCGTTGGGTGTTCATCCAAATGCCTGCTTCGGGAATAAAATTAGATAACTTGGCCAGGAGGGTTGACAAAATCTTCTCTATGAAGTTTACCTGCTGCAGCTGGTTTTTTTGATTGTTTAACAAAGCGCCATCTGCGCCAATTTTTGAACGGCGTTTTTCTATTTGGCTTTCACTCTCGTAATCGTAATCAATGGTATTTTTAGGATCTCTTAGCAAGGCTTCGTAGGGCTTGATTTTGTAGGGTACCTGAGCATAAACAAAGCAATCGTCAGAAAAATAGTTAGCCAGTTTGTTGGGATAGTGGGCCTCAATCAATTCTAAAAACTTCAATAAATAAATGATCTGATGGTCGCCCCAGTATCCGATATATGACCAAGGGTTATCGGGTTCTATGGTTTCCCAATCGAAGCCGTCTTTGGTTATTCTGTAGGCATTATAACCATCGAAAGTAGTGGCGTTTAAAAACTTATGAAGCATACCCTCTAAAAAGCCAGGGTAGGCACGTGAGAGGGCTTCCCAATTCTGAAAAATATCTCTCCAGTTTCCTTCATAATCTAATATTTTAGAACCATCAATTTCACTTTTGGTGTTGATTGAAAACTTGTTCCAAGGGCGACTAGGATCTCCATGTCTTCTACTAAACATAAGCGGCAAATATTCGTGTGCCAACCTCGAAAAATTTTTGTCCTGCACTTGCTCACCAAGGTTTTTGATGTCTTGAAGCGATAGTTGATTTGGAAGACTATTTAATTGATTGGAATGGCGCTTAAACGACTGATGGTTGGCTTTGTAGAGATAGTGACAGAAATCTTCTTTTTGTATTTGGTAGTTTAAATCAAAAATGCCACCTCGCATAATGTTAAACAAGCTGTTAGAGAAGTGGCGAATGTTTCTCAGTTTGTCTTCCGAAAGTTGTAGTCCATCGGTGGCACCCACAAGCGCTATGAGATGATCGTCACCTTTTTTAATGTCGCTTTCAACTTTTTTGGTTAAGGCTTTGTCGTTTAAGATAGCCTCTTGAAGTGCTATCACTTCAGAAACTGATTTATTCACCTCGGCAACGATTGTCCATTTTTTTTCTTCATGAGGAGATATTTCTAATGAGGTATTTAAGAAATAGGCTCCTTTTTCTGCTCTAATGTCTGTTTCTTCAACCAATTCATGGCCTTGTCTAAAATCGTCGAGTTGCATTGAAGAGATTAATTTTTTTGCTCCCTCTAAACCATAAGACCAAGCCAGGTTGGTTCTTAGGGCTTCACTGGGTTCGGCACGGTCAACAATAATGGCGCTGAGGCTGAAAAGTGCAAGCCCACTCTTTTTTTCGAGCTCACATTTTTTATACGCATCTACCAAGTTACTGCTGTTGTTTTGAAGGGCAGTATCCACACCAAAGGGCATCACATTTTGAATGCCATCAAGCAAGCGAACGAAAATGTTTTCGTCGTGCAAATTTTTTAAGTGAGCACGTCTAACAAAACCAAATTGGTCACTAAGGTTCCAAGCATAACTAAAGTTTAGGCCTAGATCGTGGTTAATTTCCTCGAATATAATCTTGTTACCCAAGGCATTCTTATACAAGTTTCGACTTGTTTTATAGACTCCATGCTGACGAATAGAAAATGGCTCCCACAAATAAGTTTTTTGACCTATTGAAACCAAAAAAATAGATTTGCTTCCAGTGATTTCGGTAGCTTCAGTAATTTTATCGTCTGTATAATACGGAAAAAGGGCATGCTCGCTGTCTTTTCGCCCAGCCGAAAGTCCACCCGTACTCGAAATAAATAACCAGTGGTTGGAGTCGCTGACCACGCTCATGAAAAATGGACGCATGGCCTCAACATTCGAAATTTTATTATATAATTCTCCTTCTATAAAAACTTGCGAGCCTTCTGCTCTTTGGGTACTAAAACTAGCAGGTACATTTCCAATAAATATTGACTCGCCAGCAGTTGTTGTCGTTTTACTCAATTTGATTAATTTTAGGTTTTTGTATTGCGAAAAAATTAGGTTTTAAACCCTTTGGAATTCCGCCCAAAATAAATTGACTCTAATTTACATCATGACCTTCAGGCACTAAAAAAAATCAACACTACAATACCCCTACAACACTAAATTTCGACACCGACATTTTAAAACTCTGAAAATCAAATAAATAAGCAAAATTTAAACGGTTTCTACAAAAATTTTTGAAGGGCTGTATAGGTTTTTAGGTCATAGTTTTGCACTTTTTTAGGAGTTGATGGTTCTACCTACATTGCAATTTTGACCTCAACCACAAATCAAGAATGCTCGTGTGCTGATCCTTCCAGAATCAACTATATTTGTTGAA
>CAYZFD010000008.1:0-26069 GCA_964477735.1 uncultured Flavobacteriaceae bacterium | reverse complement strand
ACAAATCAAGAATGCTCGTGTGCTGATCCTTCCAGAATCAACTATATTTGTTGAACCAAGAAAGTTTTACAATATGAAGCGACCTATTGTTATGGTTTTTTTAAGTGTCATTGTGGCTTGTAGTAGGCCATCTACCCCAAATGCTACACCCCAGCAATTAGCGGTGATCAAGCAACTGAAATGGGATTATGATCAAGGCTATTCGACGCTTAATGAGGAGGCTAAACAAAAGGTTGAAAATTGGGTTGGGTTTATAAAAATCCAGGAAGAAATGGAAAAACTTCAGGATGCAGATCTCCAATCCATTGAATATTCGCTAAAATCCTTACGGGATGCCTGTTTAAGCATCCAAAAGGAGCCCTTTCCAGACCCCTTGCACCAACCTCCTGTTTTAAGTCGGCTGAGAGTCTTTGAAACTTTTGTTGGAAAAGCTGATGCTAAAAATCCATCCGAACGTTTGACACAAGATTTTAAAGATGATTTATTCAAAATGGTAGAGGCCTACAATGCCCTGATTAACCAAATGAATATTTTAACCGAAGCAACAATAGAACAAGACAACCTTCAGATAATTCGAACGCCATGAAAAAATTTGCAATATTGGCCCTAATTTTTATGGGTTGTACGCAACAAACTTCCCAATCAGACCCAAAATTGGCCATAGGTCATGTGCTTGATCAATGGCATGCGGCTGCAGCAAAGGCCGATTTCGAAACCTATTTTGGTTTAATGGCCAAAGAAGCCGTTTTTCTTGGCACTGACCCCACCGAAAATTGGCCGCTTGAGGCCTTTAAGAATTTTTCAAAGCCCTATTTTGATCAAGGCAAAGCTTGGAGTTTTTCGGCTGTTGAACGTCAAATTTACATGGATGAAGGTGCTAAAATCGCTTGGTTTGATGAGCTGCTTGATACCCAAATGGCACTCTGCAGAGGTTCGGGCGTTGTTGTGTTCGAAAATGAAATGTGGAAGGTGAAACATTATGTGTTGTCAATAGCCATTCCAAATGAAAATGTTGATGAAGTTGTGGCACTAAAAAAAGCGTTTGATAGCACGCTTACTCAAAAACTTCGAGCAAAGTTTATGACAAAGTAGGCCTCTTGAATACATAGCCTAATGCTTTTTTCACTACCTTCGAACAAACTTGTTTACCTTCAGCAGTTTCATTTTTGCTAAATTGAGGCTCTGGCACTCCATGGTCTTTGGCAGCGGCTCTGTAGAACTGCTTTTTGGTTGGTTGATATGGACTCACCCCACAAACCAATTTTCCCCAAAAACTCCTTTCAATAATGGTCTCAATTAGACCTATACAATCCTCTAAATGAATGAGATTAATTGGCGTGCCGCCTGACACAATTGTTTTTTTAGAAGATAAACCAAAAATGGGATGTCGGTTGGGGCCAAGTAAACCAGCAAATCGCAACACCGTCGCTTGTGAACAATGTGCTTGCAAGAGACGTTCAGCCGCTAAAATTTGTTGCCCATTTTCTGTTTCAGGCAGGGGAGTGGTGAATTCATCAACCAGTCCCTGTGATGCGCCATAAACGGCAGTACTACTAATAAAAATTATACGTTGGTTAGGTGATAAATGATGGCAAAGTAGCGCAATTTTTTCTACAAAAGACTCGGGGTTGAGGTACCTAAGACCTGGGGGTATAGCAATGACAAGCACATCGTTATTGGCCAAAAACTTAACATAATCTCCTTCGATTTCTAAAGGCGTTAAGTTTATTTGAAAGCTCTTAAAACCATGCTTTTCCAAAACCTTTAACTTTTCCAGTGTCCTTACACTGGCTTTTACCTCCCAGCCCTTTTTATGATAATGTTTGCCCAAAGCCACACCCAGCCAGCCACAGCCTAAAATTGCTAATTTTTGCTTCATTTAATCCAAAAATACCTATTTTTTATACGATTTATCACTTTTTTTTGTATTTTACAGTGCAAAACCCAACAATTATGGCAGTAAAAAGTTTTCAAGGCCCGAGAGCCACAGAGCCCAACAAAACCAAAGCACCGATTTTGGTTAAATCCTATATGACCCATGCCAAAGACCTCATCACCTTCCAACCAGATCAGTCGATTCTAACAGTGATGGAAAAACTCATTCGGCACAATATTTCGGGCGGACCAGTGGTGGAGCCCAATGGGCAATTGGTGGGCATTATTTCTGAGGCTGATTGTATGAAAGAAATTTCTGACAGTCGCTATTTTAATATGCCAATTCTCGAAAAAAAAGTTTCTCATTTTATGTCCGATCAAGTGCAAACAATCGAAGCCGATCGAAGTATTTTTGATGCCGCTAGTATGTTTCATCAAAATTCTAGACGTCGCCTTCCTGTGGTTGATCGGGGGCGCTTGGTGGGGCAAATCAGCCGAAAAGATATTGTCTTTGCTGCGCTGAAGTTAAGGAGTCAGAATTGGTAATTTATTTTCTCCTCACCAATGCAAACCAGTCGTTTTCAATGGGAAGATAGCCTTGGTCATATACAAAATAATAAACCGTGCCACTTTTGGTGGTGTAGGTGTGTGTGAAATATTGAAAAGAAAAACCTTTGTCGAGTAGTTTTTGTTTCGATGTCTTAGTTTTGTCACTAGGGTTTAGCTGGCATAAAATCCGATGATTTTTTCTTAACCTGTTGTTGATGGTTCGAACGAGGTTGTTGGCATCTTTGTTTTTGCGGTTGTTATGTGCGTTTCTGCAGTAGTCACTGCAAAATACTTTATCTATCCTTCCAACAATTGGAGTTTCGCATTCAGGGCAATTTTTTTTCATGATTTATTGATATTCAATCAAATATACAAATAATTATTCAATTACAAACGGTTACAAACGACTGCTTTCGAAAGCAAATGCGTAATAGCCGAGTGCTATTGTGGTGTTGTTACAAATTTGTGCTGTGATTCAAAAGTTGGATCAATAACGTTTCATTTAAATCTTTATATCATGAACAAATTATCAAACAAAGTACAATTAATTGGACACTTAGGGCAAGACCCCGAAGTCATTCAATTCGAAGATGGCAACCAACTCACAAAGTTTAGCCTTGCCACCAATGAGGTTTACAAAAATGCCAAAGGCGAAAAAGTTGAGGACACCCAATGGCACGATGTTGTGATGCGTGGAAAATTGTCTGAAATTGCAGCTGAATATCTTTCGAAAGGAAAGCAAGTGGCTGTTGAAGGCAAGCTCGTGCACAGGTCCTATGAATCCAAAGAGGGTGAAAAAAGGTATGTGACTGAAGTCCATGCCTATGAGATGAAGTTGTTCTAGGCAATTCAATTTCTTGAACGGTTGTTTTTCAACAACGCATTAAGGGCTTATGTCTTTCGACTTAAGCCCTTTTTTCTTAGAAACAACAAGATTTCGCTAAACAATGTTGCCGTGATGCTCGGGATAAATAGCATAATATAGAATTGTTGTGGGCATTTAAAAATGTTATGAAAGGGAATTTGGTCTGGAATTTTTTCTTGAGTAAAAAATAGCAGGGCAGTAGTGATTGTAGCAAATAAACCTATTGTGCGAATGAATTTGGGGTGTGACAAGATTTTCATGGGGCGCGGGGTATAGGTTTATTTTATGGGCAATCCCTTTAAGGGTAAATTTAGTTTATTTTCTGGCGAAACAAAAATGGGTTTTTTGTTTTCATCTTCAGCCATGAGAATCATACCTTGGCTTTCCACTCCTCGGAGTTTTCGTGGTGCTAAATTGGCTACAAAACTCACTTGTTTTCCTAACAATTCTTCAGCATTGTAATGTGTCGCAATCCCAGATACTATGGTTCGTTTTTCACTTCCAGCATCAACAGTGAGGATCATGAGTTTATCAGCTTTTGGCATTTTCTTGGCTTCAATAATTGTACCAACTCTTAGGTCAATTTTCAAAAAACTATCAAAGTCTATCGTGGGTTTGGGCGTTTCAGCAACGGTTGAATCAACTTCTTGTTTTTGCAATTTTTGTTTTTGCTTTTCGATGGCATCATCTTCAATTTTATGAAATAAAAGTGTTGCTTCTCCTAAGGTTTTTTCGGTTTCTAGCAAAGTTGTTTGGGGGTTCAGCGATGACCAAAATTTAGCTGGGAGTTTAAGGGTGTTTTGAAGTTTTTTCGATGTAAATGGTAGAAAAGGTTCTGAAACATAAGCCAAAAGGGACGTGATTTGCAAGGCAGTATTCATGATGGTTTCAACACGTTTGGGTTGGGTTTTAATTAATTTCCAGGGTTCTTGTTCTGCTAAGTATTTGTTTCCGAGTCGTGCCAAATTCATCATTTCTTGGCTGGCTTCTCTAAACCGAAAACGTTCTAAGGAAGTTGCTATTTTTTGTGGATAGGAAAATGCTTCAGCCAAAATATTTTGGTCTAAATTCGTGAGCGTATGGGCTGGGGGTACAATCCCTCCATAATATTTGTGAGTGAGAACCATCACGCGGTTTACAAAGTTTCCATAAATGGCTACGAGTTCACTATTGTTTCGGGCCTGAAAATCTGCCCATGTAAAGTCGTTGTCTTTGGTTTCTGGCGCATTGGCCGTGAGGGCATATCGCAAACTGTCTTGCTGGTCTGGAAAATCCTCTAAATATTCGTGAAGCCAAACCGCCCAGTTTTTAGAAGTAGAGAGTTTTTGGCCTTCTAGATTTAGGAATTCGTTAGCGGGCACGTTTTTGGGCAAAATATAGTCCCCGTGTGCTTTTAGCATGGCCGGAAAAATGATACAGTGAAATACTATGTTATCTTTTCCAATAAAATGGATCAGTTCGGTTTCTTCGTCTTTCCAGTAGGGTTCCCAGTCAACCCCTTTTTCGGTTGCCCATTCTTTGGTTGATGAGATATAACCAATTGGGGCATCAAACCACACATAGAGCACTTTACCCTCTGCACCTTTAACAGGCACAGGAATTCCCCAATCTAAATCACGAGTCACAGCCCTGGGTTTTAAACCATCGTCGAGCCAAGATTTTACTTGTCCGTAAACATTGGGTTTCCAGTCTCCTTTTTTACCTTCGAGAATCCAATCTTTTAAAAAATCGGTATACTGGTCTAAGGGAAGATACCAATGTTTGGTTTCTTTAAAAACAGGTTTCACGCCGCTCAATGTTGAAACGGGATCGATGAGTTCTGTGGGGCTGAGTGAGGTCCCGCATTTTTCGCATTGATCGCCATAGGCTTCGGGATAATTACATTTTGGGCAATGGCCCATCACAAAGCGATCTGCCAAAAATTGCTTTTCTTTTTCATCATAAAGCTGAGAAGAAACTTCTTCAACAAAATCTTGCTTTTCATAAAGTTTTTTAAAAAACTGAGAAGCTGTTTGGTGGTGTGTTTTTGAAGAAGTGCGGCTATAGTGATCGAAGCTAATACCAAAGGCATCGAAAGAAGTTTTAATCAGTTCGTGATATTTATCAATAACTTCTTGAGGACTAACCCCTTCTTTTTTGGCTTTCATCTGAATGGCCACGCCATGTTCGTCACTTCCACAAACGAAGAGCACATCTTTGTTCTGAAGTCGAAGAAAGCGCGCATAAATATCGGCCGGAACATACACACCCGCCAAATGCCCAATGTGTATGGGGCCATTTGTGTAGGGAAGGGCGGCGGTAAGTGTGTGGCGTTTGGCCTGCATGCTCATATTGATGGAATTAGCCGCAAAAATACTACATCTTGTTTTCTTGAGCTTCGTTTTGTAAACATTTGTAGTTTTTGTAAATTGTACGTTCAACCCCAATCCTATGTCTTCATCACACGAACTCGGTCGAAAATCTGAAAGTTTTGCTGCCCACTTTCTTCAGAAAAATGGTTATCTAATTAGAGCTAAAAACTTTCGTTATCTGAAAGCCGAAATCGACATTATTGCTGAAAAAAATGAAACTTTGGTTTTTGTGGAGGTCAAAGCTCGTAGTAGTGATGCTTTTGGGCTTCCCGAAAGTTTCGTTTCACATAAAAAAAAGCAGCTTTTCATTAGCGCAGCAGATCATTATGTGCATCAAAACAAACTCGATTTTGAGGTGCGTTTTGACATTATCGCAATTTTATGGACATCAAATGGACCTGCGGTTGAACATTTCAAAGATGCCTTTTACTTTTTTTAGCATATTGTTAAAAATAAAACAATTAGTATATTTTTTTCGTTTTTTAACGAAATTTGCACAAACAATAAATCAAATTTAAAATGAGTACGGCGAGAACCATTTCTGGAGCTGTTGAGGATTACATCAAAGGCAAACCATTTTTGATAAGTGCACTCACTCAGGGAATCATCAACCTTACTTCCTTGTCAAGAGAAATGAAACCCGAAATTGAGTTAAGCCTCAAACGTGAAGTTCGCAATGGTGCTATTGTGATGGCATTGAAGCGTTTGTCGGAAGGTTTGGAGTTTAGAACCACCCACAAAATCATTCGAATTTTGAAAGATATTGGTGAGATTACAGTGCGTTCCTCGCTTGTCGATTACAATTATAAAGTTACTGACACTTTGCTTTCAAACCAAGCTTTGCTGATGTCGAGTATTTACAAAAACAAAGACGACTTTTACACTTCTTCGAGAGGTGTGAATGAGTGTAATATTGTGGTTAGCAGCAACTTATCTAAGGAAGTGGAGAGTTTTTTGAAAGATGAGGAGTGCCTAAGTAAGCAAGGAGAATTGTCCTCAATTACCTTAAAACTTCCAACTGAAAACGTTTCTATTCCTGGGATTTATTATTTTGTTTTCCAACGTTTATCATGGGAAGGGGTGAACATTTATGAGGTCATTTCAACTTCTAATGAGTTCACCATTTTGGTTAATGAAGATCAGGTCGATCGTGCTTTTAAGGTGATTAAAAACCTCAAAAATTTATAGATTTTTTAGCTCATTTTCTAGTGGCTTCAAGACATTTAGGGCCTGTTCTACGTTTCGAATGTTGTCGAAGCGCATAAATAATCGAAGTCCATTTCTTGTTTCTTTTTCTTTCAGGACAGCAATTCCCTTGTTTTTTTGTATCCAAACAAGTAAGGTTTTGAAGCCCTCACTTTGGTAGTAGGCGTTTTGAGGGTCGGCTATAAAATAACCTAACATCACTCCCTTTTGGAGTAATAATTTTTCCCAGCCCAACAGTTGTGCAATCCACTTCAGTCTAACAGAATTTAGTAAATCAACGGTTTGAGTGGGTAGCGTCCCAAATCGATCTTTTAATTCAGTTTCAAACTCAAACAATCCTTTTTTTGAGTCTATGTTGGCCAAACGGCTATAGAGTTGTAGTCTTTCTTTGATGCTATTGACATAATCGTCGGGAAAAAGAAGTTCAAAATCAGTGTCTATTTGAGTTTCACGAACAAAGTGTTTTCCAGCTTTTGAGGAGGATTCATAAAGCCCTTCGAACTCTTTTTCTTTCAGTTCTTCGATGGTTTCGTTCAGAATCTTTTGGTAGGTTTCAAAACCAATATCATTAATAAACCCACTTTGCTCGCCACCCAAAAGGTCTCCTGCCCCTCGAATTTCAAGATCTTTTAGCGCGATTTGAAATCCAACTCCTAGCGCGGTATGTTGCTCCAAAGCCTGAATGCGTTTTCGAGCATCTTCGGTGAGCGTGGAATAGGGTGCGGTGATGAAATAACAAAAAGCCTTTTTGTTGCTCCTGCCCACGCGCCCGCGCATTTGATGCAAGTCACTCAGCCCAAAATGTTGCGCTTGATTAATGAAAATGGTATTGGCATTCGGCACATCTAGGCCACTTTCCACGATTGTTGTTGAGACCAAAACATCATAGGCACCTCTCATGAAATCGATCATCAATGTTTCGAGTTTCTTTCCGTCAAGTTGCCCATGTCCCACAGCAATTTTTGCGTCGGGAACCAAGCGCTGGATCATGCCAGCCACTTCCTTAATGTTTTCTATTCTATTATGAATAAAAAAGGTTTGGCCGCCTCTTTGAATTTCATAAGAAATGGCATCGCGAATGGTCTCTTCCTGAAAACCAATCACCTGACTCTCTATCGGGTAGCGGTTTGGTGGTGGTGTGTTGATGACCGATAGATCGCGCGCCGACATCAAGCTAAATTGAAGTGTTCTTGGAATGGGCGTCGCCGTGAGCGTGAGCACATCCACATTTTCTTTGATGCTTCTAAGCTTTTCCTTAACAGCAACGCCAAACTTTTGTTCCTCATCAACAATTAGTAGTCCTAAATCTTTAAATGTTACTGCGGCATTAACAAGTTGATGAGTGCCTATAATGAGGTCAATTTTTCCCTGACGCAGTCCTTCTTGCACTTCTTTTTTTTCTTTAGCAGACCTAAATCGATTTAGGTAATCAACACTTACAGGGAAATCAGACAAACGTTGACTAAAAGTCTTATAATGTTGATAGGCCAAAATCGTAGTCGGCACCAAAACTGCCACTTGTTTGCCATTGTCTATGGCCTTGAAGGCCGCTCGAATGGCCACTTCAGTTTTGCCAAAGCCAACATCACCACAAACCAAACGATCCATGGGTCTTTCAGATTCCATATCTGCTTTTACGTCGGCTGTGGCTTGCACCTGATCAGGAGTGTCTTCATACATAAATGAGGCTTCTAACTCGTGTTGCAGATAACTGTCGGGGGCACATTGAAAACCTTTTTTCATGCGCTGTTTGGCATATACTTGAATGAGATTAAACGCCACTTCTCTAATGCGTTTTTTGGTTTTCTGCTTTACTTTAGCCCATGCACCAGAACCCAATTTATAGAGTCGAGGCACAACGCCATCTTTGCCGTTGTATTTTGAGATTTTATGAAGGGCGTGAATGCTCACATAAAGAATGTCGCGATCGCCATAAATCAACTTTAGACTCTCTTGGGTTTTGCCCTCTACTTCAATTTTTTGCAAGCCTCCAAACCTTCCAATTCCGTGGTCAATGTGAGTCACATAATCGCCTACTTGAAGCTGATTCAATTCACTTAGAGCCAGCGCTTGTTTTTTGGCCGTATTGGTTTTGAGATTAAACTTGTGATAGCGTTCAAAAATTTGATGATCAGTATAACAAACAAGCTTACTTTGATGGTCCACAAAACCTTGATAGAGAGGAAATATCTTTGTTTGATAATTCAAGTCAATCGAGAGTTCTTCAAAGATGTCATGAAACCGTTTGGCTTGTTGTTCGTTGGAACAAAACAAAATGTTTTGAAAGCCTTTTTGATCATAATCTTTTAAGGTGTTCACCAGCAGGTGAAATTGGCGATTGAAAGCCATTTGAGGCAAGGTGTCAAAACCAATTTCTTGGGATTTTGAGCTCGAAAAGTGCAACCGGTTATAGTCCTGAAAAAGTTTGCAAAAGTTTTCGCCATCTAAAAACAAATCACTCGGTTGGGCATGTTTGATTTCGCCTTTGAGCTTCAGAAATTGTTCTTGGGCTTTTTCAAACAACCCATCAAATATGGCTTGCGAAGCAGACAAGTTATGGTGAAGAAACAAACTTTTTTCGGGAAACAAATGCATGAAATCTTGCCGATTCTCCTGGGTCAATTTGTTTTCTACATTAGGCAATATTTTAATTTTCTTATAGGGCTGGTCAGACAGTTGTGTCTCAACATCAAAACTTCTGATGCTTTCAACCTCATTACCAAAAAATTCAATCCGAAAAGGAAATTCATGGGCATAGGAAAATACATCTAAAATTCCACCTCGAACAGAAAATTCTCCTGCTTCGGTTACAAAATCTTGCCTGTTAAAACCATATTCAAAAAGAGTCTCGTTGACGAAATCAAGAGATACTTTTTCACCAACCTTTAAACTTAAAGTGCTCTTTTCAAGTGTTTTTTTGGTGACTACTTTTTCGAAAAGTGCCTCGGGATAAGTGACCACCAAAGCGTGTCTTTTGGCGGTGTTGATTCGGTTAAGCACTTTGGCACGAAGCAACACATTGGCGTTGTCGGTTTCTTCGATTTCGTAGGGACGACGATAGCTGGCAGGATAGAACATTACGTTTTCTTCCCCTAGTATGTTTTCCAAGTCGTTTAGATGGTAGGCGGCACTTTCCTTTGACTCTAGCAACCACAAAAAAGGCCGGTCTGAATCCAAAAAAAGCTTGGCCACTGTCATTGAAAGTGCAGAACCCACCAGTCCTGAGACTTCAATTAAAGTTTGATTTTGGGATATAAGTTGTTGAAGCCGAATGAGTTGATCCGACGAAAAAAAGGTTTTGGGAAGCTGTGGCGTTAACAGCTGTTTCATTGATGCAAAAGTAGGTTTATTTGACTAAAAAAGATATTTTAATCTATGCTGATTTTGACGAAAATGTTGTAGTTTGGTTTCAAAATTAAACCATGTCATTTCACACCCTTTTCGATAGTGGATTTAAAGATCGCAACAGAGGTCACTTTGCCGCGTTGGTGCGCATTGCACTTTCTGATGGCATCATGAAAGATGAAGAATTGCAGTTCTTAAAACGTGTTGCTATCCGACTTGATATTGATCAAGATGATTATGAAGAAATTTTAAACAATCCATCAAAACAAAGTCTCAATCCACCGAGTTCTAAGGAAATGCGTTTAGAGCGCCTATTTGATTTGGCGCGCATGGTTGAGGCTGATCAAGAGTTTGAAGCACACGAAGTGGCTTTGCTCGAAAAGATTTGTGTGGGCCTAGGTTTTGATGTTGATCAGGCACAGCTTGTTGCTTCAAAAGCCTTGGAGCTTGTTGCGACTAAATCTGATTTTGATAGCTTTTCTAAGGCTTTCTAACCAACTCACTTTTACTTAATGATGCCATCATTTTGCCAATGGCACGATACAAATCTTTTTGTAGATAGGGGCGTAGCAATAAACAGTCATAGGCGCGGTTTTTCTTTTGTCTAATAAAAGGATCCATTTTGTGTCCTGCGGTGATCATGGTCTTCCATCCCCTTTTGGGGTAGTCTCTTAAACTTTTAAGTCTCTTAAGCAAGGTTTTGGCGTCGCTTTTTAAATCGAGGTTGACCAGAATGATATCATACGTATTCTTATGTACCAAAGATTCTACTTGTTCTGCCTCTGAAACCATGTCCATTTGAATGTTTGGAAACTTGTAAAGAGATTTTATTAAACTGTCTTGATTATAGGAGACATCCTCCACAATGAGCATCCGAATGATGGGATGAAGCAGTAGTTTTTTCTCGTCAAAAGTGCTGGGTTTTTCTTCTAGTTTTTGACTGGTTGTGGGCAATAATAGTCTAAGAGAAAAGCTTGCTTTTGTGCCTTTCTGTCTGCGTTTTTCAAGAACCAAATTGCTGTCCATGAGCGCAAGCCCTCGTTCTACGATACTTAAACCCAACCCCGAACCCTCGAATTTTGTCGAGTTTAGTTGAACAAAAGGTTGGGTTACTTTTTTTGTCTTTTCTGCCGGAATGCCAATTCCACTATCTTCAACAGTAAAAAGAACTGTGCAAGTTGAGGCGCTGCTTGTTTGAAGGTTAACAAAAAAGCTTACAGTTCCTTTTGCTGTGAATTTTATTGCGTTGTCTATCAAGTGAATGATAATTTGTTTGATCAGCGTAGCATCTGCATAAACCGTTTTTGGTAGAGATTGATCGATTGAGGTTATAAACTTTAGACCTTTAAGATTGGCTTTTAATTTAAAGATTCTTGAAATCGTTTTTAGCAAAAGTGGAAGCTCGAAAACCCGTTTATCTAACCTTACTTTTCCTAAGAGTAGTGTCGAAGATTTTTGAACCGTATTCAATACACTGTGGGCATATTGAGCGGCAGACAATATGCCCATAACAAGATCTTTTTGTGCCATTTCTAAAGGTTGCTTTTCTAGACTTTCTGAAAAAGTGGTGATAATTCCCAAGGGATTTCTAACCTCATTGCAAAGCACTTCATAAAACCTTTCAAAGGGGTATAGCCCAGGCCCCGTTTCTTTTGCCGTAGCACTCCTAGAATTGATATTCATTTCAAAAAAAATGGCTATCACATTCGCCCTATTTTTCCCTACTCCAGTATTGAGCACTAAGGTTGTGTGGTGCGTTTGGTTGTTGAGGTGTATTTTTATGTTTTCATAATAAAACCGTTTGTCCTTTTTATACCAATGAATGGAAGAAGAACCAAAAATGGGATGAAGTGTTAAAACGGAACTTCCCTTTTCAATCTCAAACAATTGTTGGTCGCTATCTAACACACAGCCATGTGTGTCAAACAAAATTGCTTGGGAAAAACGAGAAAATAATTGATTTTTAAGTGTAGATAACATAAGGGGGCTTTGTTCAAAGGTAGTCTTTTTTTGGGCAAAAATGTTTTGTATTATAGAAAAAACAACAATGTTTGATATATTTATAACATTTTCTTTTATATGTAACATTTTATGGTTAATGTTTCGTCTTAAGGATTAACTTTGCACAGTTTTTATGAAAACCGAAATTGTCATACGAAAGTCAAAGCCAGAAGACATGCCGGCGGTTTGGTCGCTGATCAACGAGCTGGCATTGTTTGAGCGTGAGCCTGATGCGGTAGAAATAACGGTCGAGGATCTTGTTAGAGATGGATTTGGTGCTACGCCTAAGTTTGTGTGTTTTGTTGCCGTTCAACAAAATGCGATTGTTGGGATGGCTTTGGGCTATCCGAGATATTCGACTTGGAAAGGCCCAACCTTACATTTAGAGGACTTAATTATTACTCAAAAAAACCGAAAACAAGGGATTGGCTTGGAGTTGTTTAAAAATTTTATGGCCTATGCAGCATCCTCTGGCGTTAAGCGTGTGGAATGGGCTGTCCTTGATTGGAACAAGTCAGCCATTAATTTCTACAAAAAGCAGGGTGCCCAGGTCTTCAAAGATTGGCGTGTGGCACAAATGAATGAAAAAGAAATTAAACGTTTTAAAAACATATAAATATGCGAATTTTTAAATTCGGTGGGGCTTCTGTGAAAGATGCCCAAGGGGTGAAAAATGTGGTTTCAGTCTTGCAAAAAGTGGGGCACCAAAACACGCTCATTGTAGTCTCTGCTATGGGTAAAACCACAAACGCACTCGAAGAGGTTGTTAAAAATTATTTCGAAAAATCTGATGATTTACATGGAAGCATTCAGGAAGTGGTGAAATATCACAACAACATTTTGATGGATTTGTTTGAGAACGATCAGCATCCCATTTTCATGGAAGTGCGTAAGCTATTCGAAAACATGAAAGATTTTCTATCGAGGAATAAATCGCCCCACCACGCCTATGTATATGACCAAGTGGTAAGTGTTGGGGAATTAACTTCGACGACCATCATCAACGCCTATTTGAATCATCTACACATAAAAAGTCAATGGCTCGATGCGAGGGAGTGTGTCAAAACAGACAGTTATTATCGTGACGCCAATTTGCATTGGGAGTCCACCATCGAAAACATCAAATCAAAAATCAACAATAAAGCGCTCTACGTAACGCAAGGCTTTATTGGAAGTGATGAAAACAATTTCACCACAACCCTGGGTCGCGAAGGCTCTGATTATTCTGCAGCCATTTTTGCTTATGGCCTCAATGCCGATTCTGTAACCATTTGGAAGGACGTTCCTGGAGTGCTGAATGCCGATCCACGTCATTTTAAGGACCCTATTTTGCTCAATCAAATCTCCTATCGTGAGGCCATAGAATTGGCTTTTTATGGCGCGTCGGTGATTCACCCCAAAACCCTACAGCCTCTGCAACGCAAAGAGATTCCTTTGTTTGTGAAATCTTTTATTAACCCTGAAGAAGCTGGAACTACAGTAAGCAAAGGAAAAAAATTGATTCCAGAGGTACCCTGTTTTATTGTAAAGAAAGAGGTATCGCTTCTTAAGCTATCCACACTCGATTTTTCTTTTATGATGGAAGACAACATCAGTCAAGTTTTTGCGCTATTACACCAACACAAAATGCGAGTAGAACTCATTCAAAACTCTGCCATTAGTTTTTCTGTGTGCATTACCGACAAATACAACACCCTAGACCAGTTGCTTCAAGCTCTAAAAGCAAGCTACAAAACAAGTTGCGTCTCCGGGGTTTCATTATATACGATTCGTCATTTTAACGCAAACTCCGCTGATGAATTGCTCTCAAATCATACGCTATTGTTGGAGCAACGCACTCAAGAAACCTTGCAGTTAGTGCTTCAATAGAGAAATGTTTTTAGTTTTGTAAAAAATCTTTCTATGCCTTTAGTAACCCCCAAACAAATGGCACAAACCTTGCGCCTAGATCGACTGGGATATGCAAGTGCAATCATAGGTCGGTTGTTACTTTCACTAACAAGGATGAGTCAAGTTAACCGCCTATACGACAAGGCAAAAGACTTGAAGGGGTTGGCTTTTTATGATGAGCTTTTATCTCGACTCAACATTAACGTCTCATTACCAAAAGAAGATTTAGAACGCATTCCAAAGGAAGGTCCATTTGTGGTTGTGGCCAACCATCCTTTGGGAGCTGTTGATGGTCTTTTGCTGATGCAATTGCTTCTTCAAAAACGTCCCGACACCAAATTAATGGCCAACTATTTGTTGGGTCGCGTTTTGCCCATGAAACCCTACCTGATTCCGGTGAATCCTTTTGAGGCTCACCAAAGTCATGTTTCAAGTTTAAAAGGTTTTCGAAGTGCAATAAAATGCCTTCAATCAGGTCAGCCTTTGGCGCTTTTTCCAGCAGGAGAGGTTTCAACCAGGCAGTCCAATGGCATTATAGAAGACAAGGCGTGGGAGCCTGCAGCAATGAAGTTGGTAAAAAAAGCCCAAGTTCCTGTCATCCCAATATATTTTAAAGCAAAAAACAGTCCCTTTTTCTATTGGCTTTCGGCCTTTCACCCTACACTGCGCACAGCTAAAATACCTTCGGAAATGCTTAGCCAACAGTACCGAAAAATTAGCATTAGGATTGGAAACCCCATTAGTGTAGCTCATCAAAATTCGCATAATAATTTAAAGGATTACACCGCTTTTTTGAGAAACAAAACTTATTTGCTGGCCGAAACTTTTAACAGAAAAACGTTGGTAGATTATTTGCCTAAAAAAAGCATATTACAAAGGCCACCAAAAGCCATACATCCAGCTGTGGATCGCACTTTGTTGATGAACGAAATTGATCAATTAAGAAACACTAAGGCAAGCTTACTCAGTCAACGAAACTTTGAACTTTTTTTGGCCGAATCCCATCAAATTCCAAATTTGCTCATAGAGCTAGGCCGCCTTCGAGAACACACTTTTAGAGCCGTTGGGGAAGGCACCAACAAAGCCCTTGACCTCGATACTTATGATAAACAATATCGTCATTTGTTTTTGTGGGATGCCCAAGCGCAGGCGGTGGTGGGTGCCTATAGAATGGGTTTTGGAACAAGCCTCTATGAAAAAGGGGGAATAGATGCTTTTTATCTGAGTTCCTTGTTTCGTTTCGAACCTGAATTGCACCAAGTGCTTAAGCAATCTATAGAATTGGGCCGAGCATTCATTTGTCATGAGTATCAACAAAAACCCTATCCATTGTTTTTACTGTGGAAGGGTATCATTCACACCACCCTACGCTATCCCGAGCATGAGTATCTCATAGGAAGTGTCAGCATCAGTAACCAGTTTTCTAATTTTTCAAAAAATTTGATGATTTCATTTATGAAATCACACTACTACGATCCCTTTTGGGCGCAATATGTGAGACCCAAAAAGGCTTTTAAGGTTAGGCTTAAAGAATGGACTCGTGACTTTGTGATGGAAGATGCCTCAAACGATCTCAACAAATTCGACAGGCTAATTCAAGAAATTGAACCAGGAAGCTTGCGATTGCCTGTGCTCATTAAAAAATATATTAAGCAAAACGCCAAACTTGTAGCCTTCAACATAGATCCCAAATTTAACAATGCCATTGACGGCCTGATGTATATTAAAATTTCAGATTTACCTGCTTCTACCGTAGCACCCGTTATGGATGAATTTCAGAAAGAATTGGAACGAAAATACTGCCCAAAAGTTGAGGAAAGCTAAGGGTTTTTCTTGATTATTTTATATATTTGAATTGCAGTCCCAAGTGGCAAACCAAAAACCTACTCTATAATTTCATTTTTTTAGCACGTTTTTTTTGGCATTTTGGACTGCCGTAAAGCATCCAAAATGAAGACGACCTATGTTTACCCCCACAATTTTAGCAATGCTAAGGCTTATATTCGACTTATAACGTGCTGTTTTGGAGTGCTTTGTATGGCACAAACCCCAAAAGCAGCATTAGAAAGTTTGACACATAAAAACAATGACTTATCGCTAACCTTTGCTTATATTGATAGCATTACCACAGCACACCCCGAATTGCAAAAACACCCAAGGATATTTTACTACAGAAGCATGGTGCATTTTTATAGCGAAAATTATGCCCTTGCCATAGAGCAACTTTTGGAGGCCAAAAGCTATGTAAAGGAGTATGCTTTACAATTTAACATTCTTAATAATATGGGATTGTTCTATATGCAGTCCAACCAATATGATTTGGCGATTAACGCTTATATGGAGTCCAAAAAACTTGCTAAGCTACACAACAATGAGGAAGACGTCGATTATGCCTACGAAAACATACTAATTACAAAAATTGAGACAGGAAGTTTTGATGCCATTAAAGCATATGAGCAACACTTTTTAGCCAAAGATTATGGAGACGACTACTGTCTAAAAATGGAAAATTTGGGGATGGTAGTTACATCATATCTTAAACAAAACCATTACAAATTGGCTGAGAGCTTAATAACGAATTCCTCAATACAAGCAAACATGGCGACAGATTGTCCAATGGTAAAAGCCATGTATTATGAAAATTGGGGACACATATGCCTAAACAAAAACGCCTATACAAAGGCGTTGCAATACCTGGATTCGGTACCACTACAGAAAATAACAGTTAAAAGAGATAAGATAGAAACTTATGAAGCATACAAAGCGGTTTATAAAGCCATGGGCAATATCGAACTGGCAACCACTTACGGCGATTCCATAGCCCAAGTTTTTGAAAAAAACTTTGAAACCCTAAACCAAACCAATGCCAAATATGTAACCGAAAATGCTAAGACAAAGCAAACCACGCTACGCAACATGAAGGGCTTGCGCTATACCCTTATGGCGTTGGGTGTGGGGGTGCTGTTGTTGCTTGTTTGGGCATTGATTTCCAAGAAAAACCGAAAGCGTATTTCCGGAAAATTACACCGTGTAGAGGAACGTTACAATCAGTTGTGGGCAAATCATCAATTGTCTATTAGGCAGTTGGGTGAGATAAAAACAGAACTGGAAGTACGCGCCAAACGCAACGGCGATGTAGGGCTAAGCGACTGTTTAAAACGTATTTATATGCACCTAAACACGCATGGAATTAACGAAAACACCTTGGTAAACCACACCAAAAACAACGTCATGCAATTGCTTTGGGAAAAAGCACCTTTTTTGAGCGAGCAAGAAAAATTAGTGTGTTTCTTTTTTAGTCTCGGGCTATCGCACAAAAAAATTGGCGAACTGCTTAACAAAACCGAAAAAAGCATTGATTCCTACAAATACCGCATAAACCAAAAGGTAAAAACAGCCTCAAACACCACACTTTCTGCATTGCTAAACAGCATAAAATCAAGTACAAAACTTGACGCATAGGCGTTGCCTGACTTGTCACTTTGAGTGTCCCGACGAACTGTCGGGATGTATCGAGAAGTGTTAGAACGTAAACAAGGTCTCGATACACTCCAACGTAGCTGTTGCAGCACTCGACCTGACAAAGATGAAGAGGTAGTACTGTCACTTCGAGTGATTTTCGACAGAAAATTGTATCGAGAAGTGCAAAAACGTAAACAAGGTCTCGATACATCCCGACAGTTCGTCGGGATACTCGACCTGACAGGACTTTATCTAAATGTAAAGCTAACTAGCTCTATATGTAGTTTTTTAGCTTACCAAATCCATGTTTTGGTTTTACAATAGCTTCGCTACTTTTTGCACGATAGTCTGCGCCATTTTTTGATGGCTTTCGTGGGTCCATCCTGCAATGTGTGGCGTGAGCAGAACGTTGGGCGCCTCTAATAAATATTGAAAATCCTTCGAAAGGTTTTTGCTTTGAAAAAGATTTTCAAAAGAGCTTTGTTCATATTCCAAAACATCTAACGCAGCCCCCTGCACCTTACCTTGTTTTAGTGCTTCGACCAAATCATGTGTTACGACACTTTTGCCTCTTGCAGTGTTGATAAGCCAAAAAGTTTTTTGGCATTGATGAATAAATTTTTGATCTATCAACCCTAAAGTTTTTGGGCTTTGGGGGGTGTGTAAGCTAATAATGTCGGCTTGTTTTTGTAGCACTTTCATGGAAACTTGCGTAGCAAAATCGTCCCCCACATTTTTTAGGATATCTACACAAAGAACGTTAACGTCTAAGCCTTTTAATTTTTGAGCGAAGTTTTTTCCAGTGTTGCCATAACCTATAATCCCAACTGTTTTTCCGCTCAATTCAGTACCTCGATTTCCAGATCGGATCCATAAACCACTTTTAATTTCTTCAAAAGCTCTGTTCATGTTATTGAGTAGGGCGAGTAGCATACCAAGAGCATGTTCGCCCACAGCATTCCTGTTTCCTTCGGGTGCAGCGATGACGTTGACGCCCTTTTTTTTTGCAGCTTCAACATCAATATTTTCTAAGCCAGCACCCACTCGAGCGATAAACTTCAGTCGAACGCCCTTTTTTATGATTGTTTGGTCTATAGGAATGCGACTTCTTACCACCAAACCATCATAGTTTTTGACGAGTGATTCTATAGCCTTTTTGCTAGAGGTGGTGTCAACCACATTTTCGAATCCCAATTGTTCTAGTCCCGAAATCAGCAGGGGATGATTCTCGTCTAAGTGAAGCACTTTCATCATCAAAATCCAAGAATAAGCTTGGCGATATAGAAAAATAAAAAGATGCCAAAAATATCGTTGCTGGTGGTGATAAATGGTCCTGTGGCAATTGCAGGGTCTATTCCTTGTTTGTTTAGAATGATGGGCACAAAAGTGCCAATTAAAGCAGCTACCACGATTACACACAACATCGAAAGTGCAATGGTGAGGCTTACGTTGGTGGGCTGATTTGTGGCCATTCCAAAAAGAATCACCAAAAATGCCAAGGCCCCTCCGTTGATGAGGCTAAGCCCGATTTCTTTGAGCAGGCGATTCCACAAGCTCCCTTTCACGGTGTCGTTGGCCAAACCTTGTACAATAATTGCTGAAGATTGCACTCCAACATTGCCGGCCATGGCCGCAATGAGTGGTGTGAAGAAAAATAAGGCTCTATAATTTGGGTGTGCCATGATGTTTTCGAAGCCTTCCAAAATAAAAACACTTCCCAAGCCGCCAATCAGTCCAAGCACCAACCAAGGCAATCGCGCTCTTGTAAGGTCTATGATGGAGTCATCGGCTTCAACATCTTGCGAGATTCCCGCCGCCATTTGATAATCACGATCAGCCTCTTCTTTGATGACGTCAACAATATCGTCGATGGTGATGCGCCCCAGCAGTTTTCGGGTTTCATCCACAACAGGAATGGCTTCGAGATCATACTTAGACATGATGCGCGCCACCTCTTCGGCCTTTTCCTCAACAGTCACGTAGTCTACTTTTGGGATATAAATTTCTTTTATTGGGCTTTTCGTGCTGGCAGTGAGCAAGTCTTTTAAGGACAGGCGTCCCTTTAGGGTGTTTTCTTCATCCACCACATATATTGAATGTACTCTTGTTACTTCCTCGGCCTGTTTTCGCATTTCACGTACACATTTGGTGACGGTCCAATTTTCATTGACTTTCACCAACTCTTTGGCCATCAAACCACCGGCAGAGTTGTCGTCGTAAGTGAGCAGTTCGCGAATGTCTGCAGCATATTCTTCATCTTCAATTTGGGCAATAACTTTTTCTTGACGATCTTCCGAAAGTTCCGACAAGATATCCACAGCATCATCTGTGTCTAGGGCTTCAAGCTCGTCGGCGATTTCCTTTGCAGAAAGTACTTCTAAAATTTGCTCCCTAACATCTTCGTCAAGCTCTGTGATAACTTCTGATGTTTTTTCACTATCGATGAGCTTAATCAAATAAACCCCTTGCTCTATGTTGAGTTCATCGATAATTTCGGCCACATCGGCATGGTGCAAATCGGAAATGATTTTGCGCAAGGATCTATTTTGCTTTACGTCAATCAGCGATTGAATCTTTTCAATCAGGTCGTTACTTAGCTGAAAGGGTTCCATCTTCGATTCGTTGAGTAAGGTCTATAAATTCCTGAACACTTAGCTGCTCTGGACGTTTTCCAAAGATAGCATCTTCTTTTAAATCTGAAGGTAAATCCAGTGATTTTAAGCTGTTCCACAAGGTTTTTCGGCGTTGTTGAAAACTCGTTTTCACAACTTTGAAAAACAACTTTTCGTTGCAACTTAGCTTGTAATGATCCTTTCTTTTGAGTTTAATAACTCCCGATTCGACCTTGGGTGGGGGTGTGAATACTTGGTTTGAAACGGTAAACAAATAAGAAGTTTCGTAGAAAGCTTGAGTGATCACCGATAAAATGCCATATACTTTGCTACCAGGTGATGCGCAAACCCTTAGGGCAACTTCTTTTTGAAACATGCCTGCAAAAACGGTGACCAAGGAGCGGTTGTCGATAGTCTTAAACAAAATTTGTGACGAAATGTTGTAGGGAAAGTTTCCGATGATGGCAAAGGGTTCAGTGAAAAGTTCAGTAATGGGGAGTTTTAAAAAATCGGCTTGCACAATTTCAAGCGCTTTATCATCAAAGCGTTTTTCCAAGTAGGCAATAGACTCTGTATCAATTTCAACGACCTTAAGTGTTCGATTTTTTGTGATTAAGAATTGAGTCAAAACACCCATGCCAGGCCCAATTTCAACAATGTTTTCACAAGCTTCTGAATCTAGGGTTGCTGCAATTTTTTGAGCAATTTGCAAGTCATTTAAAAAATGCTGTCCAAGGAATTTTTTGGGCCTAACTGCTTTCATGATTTGAATGAAAGCTGATGAAGTTCGGTAGCAAAACTTAACCATTTTCCTCCAAATCTCTTGTTGATAGTTTCATACAATCCATGAACGGCAGTGTTGCTGAATTGCAATCTTTCTTCGGGGCTATTAAATTCCAGTTGCATCGAATAGGTCACGCCCCCCATGTCCTCTTTTACCAACACTTTTAGTAAGCGCACCGAACAGCATCCGATGGTTTTGGGATCTAGGCTAATGGCCCATTTTGTCCAATCCGATTCAATGCTTTCTTCTATATTAAAAGTGATGTTATAGAGGTGCATGAATTAGGAAATAAGATCAAACCCCGTGTAGGGCACCAGAACTTCGGGAATTCGAATTCCTTCTACAGTTTGATAATTTTCAAGAATACCGGCCACCACTCTTGGGAGGGCCAATGCGCTGCCGTTTAGGGTGTGTACAGAATGTTTTTGTCCTTGGGCGTTTTTAAAACGTAGCTTTAAGCGATGTGCCTGAAAACTTTCAAAATTCGAAACCGAGCTAATTTCTAGCCAGCGGTCTTGAGCCGTAGAAAATACTTCAAAATCATAGGTCAAGGCCGAAGTAAAGCCTAAGTCACCCCCACAAAGTCTTAAAATCCTGTAGGGGAGTTTAAGTTGATTTAAAAGTTCTTTTACGTGGGTCACCATTTGGTCTAGAGCCTGATAGGATTTTTCGGGATGTTCGATGCGTACAATTTCTACTTTGTCGAACTGGTGCAATCTGTTGAGACCCCTAACATGTGCGCCATAGCTTCCTGCTTCTCTTCTAAAACAAGGCGTGTAGCCTGTTGCACAAATCGGCAGCTCAGCTTCGTCGATCAATTGATCGCGATACATGTTGGTGACGGGCACTTCGGCTGTGGGGATTAAGTATAAATTATCGGCGGTGATATGATACATTTGACCCTCTTTGTCGGGCAATTGTCCTGTGCCAAAACCCGAAGCTTCATTGACCAAATGAGGA
Source organism: uncultured Flavobacteriaceae bacterium (assembly GCA_964477735.1). Taxonomy (GTDB): domain Bacteria; phylum Bacteroidota; class Bacteroidia; order Flavobacteriales; family Flavobacteriaceae; genus CAYZFD01. The sequence goes on along the minus strand of CAYZFD010000008.1, from coordinate 4,169 downwards.
ACTTGAAACTCTTTGTAGCCAGCGGCAGTATTGAAATCTAAAAAAAAGTTGATCAAGGCTCGTTGTAGTTTGGCGCCTTTCCCTTTATAGACAGGAAAACCAGCTCCGGTGATTTTACTTCCTAAATCAAAATCGATTAAGTCATATTTTTTGGCCAACTCCCAATGCGGAAGTGCGTGTTTGTGGAGTACGGGTATTTCACCAGCACTAAAAACTTCTTCATTATCATCTTCAGAGGCTCCGGCTTTAACCAGTGCATTGGGGATGTTGGGCAATTGCACAAGCGCATCGTGTAGGCTTTCGGAGGCCTTGTTGAGCTTTTCTTGAAGTTGTTTGCTTTCTGCTTTGAGCTGGGCAGTTTCTGCCTTGAGTTTGTTGGCTTCTTCTTGTTTGCCAGATTTAAAAAGCATACCAATTTCTTTGGCCAATTGATTAGACTGACTCAAAACAGCGTCTAAAGCAGCTTGAGAAGCACGTCTTTGTTCATCGGCTTCTAAGGCCGTTTCAATCCAAGAAGTGGCGTCTATTTGCCTTTTTTTTAAGGCTTCAATAGCATCAGATTTGTGGTCGCGAAGGTGTTGGATTTGTAGCATACAATTGCATTTCCTATAATCGATACCAAAGGTACGAGTTTGTGAATCAACAGCAAAGTTAGTATTAAACGTTTCAGAAAACCTACTTTAGAAGATCTAGGCATTGGTTTCGATCTTTTTCCAATTGTGATTTTAAGGCGTTTAAGGAATCAAACTTTTTTTCGTCTCTTAAAAACTGAAGCAATTCCAATTTTATTTTTTGCCCATATAAATCTCCAGACCAATCTAAAAAATGCACTTCTATGGATAGGGTTTGAGCGTCAACGGTGGGGTTACGGCCAATGTTTAGCATTCCGTAAATTGTTTTGTGATGCAGTTCTGATTTCACAAAATACACCCCTTCTTTTGGGATGAGCTTGTAGGATTCTTCAATGTTGAGGTTGGCTGTAGGAAAGCCGAGTTGCCGCCCAAGTGCTTTGCCTCGCACCACGGTTCCTGCCAACTGATAGGAGAATCCTAAGAAGGTATTGGCCAATTCCACTTTGCCCAAATGTAGGGCGTTGCGAATTTTGGTGGAGCTGATAGAAACTTGCTGACTTGTTTTGGCTTCGATTTCGTTTACGGTGAAGTCATAGACTTCGCCAAAGTGGCGAAGATCATCGATTCCCGCACTTCGATTTTTTCCAAAACGATGGTTAAACCCAATGGTCATTTCTTTAACATTGAGTTGAGCCACCAGTATGTTACGCACAAACTCTAATGGTGTTAGGCGTGAAAATTCTGGAGTAAATTCTTGCACAATTAGGGTGTCTAAACCCGTTTTTTCCAATAAACTTTTGCGCTCGTCTAGGGTTGTCAATAGTTTAATCTCATCGTCAGATTGCACTACAGTTCTGGGGTGTGGAAAAAATGTGATGAGCACGGTTTCATAGTGTTTAGTTTGGGCAGCTTCCACAAGTTTTTTGAGGATTTTTTGATGTCCCAAGTGCACGCCATCAAATGTGCCAATGGTAACGGATGTAGGTCGTTTGGATTTAAAATTTTCAATACCTGAAATGCTACGCATCGCTTTTCCTGTTGAATTGATTCATGGATTGGGTTATTCCTTCAAACACAAAACTGCAAATAGCATTTACACAATGCTCGAGGTGTTGAGGTAAGGCGCTTTGTTCTTGTTTGGTCCATTTTCCTAAGACAAATTCAACTTGCCCTCCTTGCTTAAAATTCCCCCCGATGCCAAATCTTAATCGTGGATATTGAGTGGTTTGCAGTTGGTTTTGTATGTCGCCAAGCCCATTGTGCCCGCCATCTGAGCCTTTGGTTTTAATTCTTATGGTGCCAAATTCTAAGTTTAAATCGTCGGTGACAACGAGCAAGTTTTCTTTTGCTATTTTTTCTTGTTGTAGCCAATACTTAACGGCCTTCCCGCTAAGGTTCATGTATGTGCTCGGTTTTAAGAGCACAACAGATCTGCCTTTGAATTTACACCAGGCCACCTGACCTAATTTTTGAGTTTCGAATTGCCCTTCAAGTTTGTTGGCGAGTTGGTCTAAAACCTCAAATCCTATGTTGTGTCGGGTTTGAGAATAGTCGTTGCCCACATTTCCCAATCCTACGATTAAAAACTTTTTCATTGGAGGTTTTTGTACAGGTGTTTTTTGTTTTAAGAAGGATAGCCAACCCATAAGGTTTTTGGTAAAAATAAAAAAAAGCATCTCGTAAAAAAAACGAGATGCTTTAGATTGTTTAAAAAAACAGTTTTTATTCTTCGCTAGAAGTATTTTCTTCTGAATTTTCTGCTCCAGATTCTTCTCCTTCTCCTTCTCCTTCTTCGCTTTCATCGTCATCTTGATCTGACATGCTAAGTGAAGCTCTTGAGGTGCGCACTTGACAAACTACAGTGTTGTCGGGGTGAAGAATGCTAAAGTTTTCTTGGCTTAATGCCGTAACATAGAGCTTGTGGCCAAGTCGAAGTTTTGAAATGTCTGCATTAATAAAGTCGGGTAAATTGGCGGGTAGGGCACGCACGCGCAATTTTCTGAGTGTTTTTCTTAGAACACCTCCACCGATGATGACTCCAGGTGCAGTTCCAACAAATTTCACAGGAATCTCCATGGTTACTTCTTTGTCGTCGAAAAGTTCATAGAAGTCAACATGTAAAATCTTGTCTGAAACAGGGTGGAATTGAATGTCTTGAAGTATGGCGTTCTTTTTGGTGCCGTCTTCTAATGCAATCACTACCGTGTGCGCGTTAGGGGTGTACACCAATTTTGAAAAAGCCAATTCATCGGCTGAAAAGTGTAAGGGTTCACCACCTCCGTACAATACGCACGGAACCTTTCCAGCATTACGTAGGGCCTTGGTTGCTACCTTGCCCACGCTTTCTCTTTTAGATCCTTTGATCGTGATAGATTTCATATAAAAAATTAAAAAAATTACATTACAAATTTTGAGCTGATGGATACATTGTGATGGACATTATACATCACTTCGGCAAACAATTTTGCGCAGCTCAATACTTTTATTTTGGGACTTTCTTTTTTTAGGGGAATGCTGTCTGTGACGATAAGCTCTGTGAGTTGCGATTTTTCGATGCGTTCATAGGCCTCTCCCGACAAAAGAGGATGCGTGCAAATGGCTCTTACACTTGCCGCACCACGTTCCATCATGAGGTTGGCCGCATGAGTAAGCGTACCTGCAGTGTCAACCATATCGTCAACCAAAACCACATTTTTATCTGTTACATCGCCAATGAGTTCCATGTTTGAAATCACATTGGCTTTTTTGCGTTGCTTGTAACAAATCACCACATCACATTCTAGATTTTTAGAATAGGCATAAGCTCTTTTAGAGCCACCCATGTCTGGTGAAGCAATAGTGAGGTTGGGGAGTTTGAGTTGTTTGAGATAGGGCATAAAAATGGTGGATGCATAGAGATGATCAACGGGTTTTTCGAAAAACCCTTGAATTTGATCGGCATGCAAATCCATGGTAATGATACGTGTAGCGCCGGCGGCTTCTAATAGTTTGGCGATTAGTTTAGCCCCTATGGGCACCCGTGGTTTGTCTTTTCGATCTTGACGTGCCCAACCAAAATAGGGCATAACGGCCGTAATGTGGCGTGCAGATGCGCGCTTGGCTGCATCGAGCATGAGCAACATTTCCATTAAATTTTCAGAACTGGGGTTGGTGGATCCAATAATAAAGATGCGACTTCCACGAACAGATTCCTCGAAAGAGGGTTGAAATTCCCCATCGCTATAGTGCGAAAAAATAACATTCCCCAAAGGAAGACCAAAGGCATCGGCGATTTTCTCGGCCAACAGATGGCTTTGGGTGCATGAAAATATTTTGGCTTCTAAGCTTGTTCCAGGCATTTTCGGTGTGTTATTCAATCCATTACCTAAAAATGGGATGCAAATTTAAACAATTATTTGAGCTCTAAAATGAATATTGTTGATTTTTTGAATATGCAATGGTTTTATTTTATTAATTTTGCCGTCCAAATACACAGTTAGTGGTGTGTTTGCTTTGATTTTGGCAGTTGAATGTTGCTTAAAATCTGAGATTAGTGCATCGAATGCCTTGGTGGCGGAATTGGTAGACGCGCTGGATTCAAAATCCAGTGCTGGCAAC
>CAYZFD010000007.1:2787-56579 GCA_964477735.1 uncultured Flavobacteriaceae bacterium | reverse complement strand
CTATTGGCCGTTCAAGGGCCAAAAGCCCAAACGGTGATGCAACAACTCACTGAAATGGATCTTGCAGCCATTCCTTTCTATCAGTTTAGAATAGGTACTTTTGCTGGAATCGACAATGTTATAATATCTGCAACCGGCTATACAGGATCGGGTGGATTTGAAATTTATTGCACCCCAGAAGATGTGAGCACTATATGGAAGGCTTTGTTCGAAAAAGGAGCACCCCATGGCATTGAGCCCATTGGTTTGGCTGCTCGTGACACCCTTCGATTAGAAATGGGGTATTGTTTATATGGAAATGATATTGACGAAACCACCTCTCCCCTTGAAGCAGGATTGGGGTGGATCACAAAATTGAATAAGAATTTCATCAATGCCTCTGGGCTTAGAGAGCAAAAAGAAGAAGGCCTCACCAAAAAACTTGTTGGATTCGAATTACTCGAAAGAGGAATCCCCAGGCAAGACTACAATCTCTATGATAGCAATGGAAATCTTATTGGTCGTGTGACTTCTGGGACCATGTCACCCAGTCTAGACAAAGGAATCGGTCTGGGCTATGTGTCGATAGAAGCCTCTGAGGTGGGCCATGTAATTTTTGTAGAGATCAGACAAAACAAGGTGCCTGCACGCATTGTTCGTCCGCCGTTTTACAAAGCTTAGCTCTAGCGATTTTGAACAAAATTTTAATTGTTGGTGCAAGCGGGTATTTGGGTCAAGCCCTCACCAAAGAGCTTAGTAATTATTTTGATGTTTATGGCACTTACTGCCATCAAACACAATTTTCAAAAAACAAACGCTTTTTTGCTTTTGATTTCACCAAAGAGCGGTCTGAAATCCTTTTAGAATCCTTGCGTCCACATATTATCATTGCCTGTGTTCGCGGGCCCTTCGAAGCCCAGTTAGCCTTGCACTTCGAACTAATTAGTTTTACAAAAAACAACCCATGCAGGCTATTGATATTTTCCTCTGCCAATGTGTTTGATGCTTTTAGCAATTACCCAAGCTATGAGCACGACAAAACACTTTCGGAAAGTGTTTATGGAAGGTTCAAAATTAAAATCGAGAATGCACTTATGCGCTTGCCCAAAAACAAAGGGATAGTCGCTAGAGTGCCTATGCTTTTTGGCCCCAAGTCACCTAGAATTCTTCAAATAAAGACGCTGTTAAACACACAGAAACCTATCGAAATTTTTCCAAACCTCATCATTAATGTGGCTAGTGATCGCCAGCTTACACGTCAAATTCACTATATGCTCAATCGAAAAAAGGGAGGCCTTTTTCATTTGGGCAGCAAGGATCTAATTCACCATGACGAATGGATGCATCGATTGGTGTTTCATTTGGAAGCCAAAAACCCCGTTTACAAACATATCTTCACAACCAACCAAGACAGATATTTGGCAGTACTTCCAAGAGACAACGCACTCCCAAAGCATTTACAATATGGTTTTCAAGATATATTAGACGATATTTTTAGGCGACGTTAAGGTTTGAGAACTCTATGAGTAAGCTTATATTTGTAAAAACATTTATTATTAATGGGAAGAGCGTTTGAGTTTAGAAAAGCGAGAAAAATGAAACGTTGGTCAGCTATGGCCAAAACTTTTACTCGTATTGGCAAAGACATTGTTATGGCCGTGAAAGATGGTGGACCAAATCCCGAAACCAATGCCAAGCTTAGGGCTGTTATTCAAAATGCTAAGGCTGTCAACATGCCCAAGGACAATATTGAACGAGCCATTAAAAAAGCTTCTGATAAAAACACCGAAAACTACAAAGAAGTTTTGTTTGAAGGCTATGCCCCTCACGGGGTTGCAGTATTGGTAGAAACTGCAACCGACAACAACAACCGAACCGTAGCCAATATTAGAAGTTACTTCAACAAAAACAATGGAAACTTAGGCACTTCAGGTTCAGTAGAGTTTATGTTTGACCACACATGTAACTTTCGCGTCAATCCAGAAGGTTTAGACCCCGAAGATCTCGAGCTTGAATTTATCGATTATGGGGTAGAAGAAGTTTTTGTTGATGATGATGGCATTTTACTTTATGCACCTTTCGAAAGCTTTGGAGCCATCCAAAAGGCGCTTGAATCTAGTCAAATCGAAATTCTTTCTTCTGGATTTGAACGCATTCCTTCTGTGACGAAAAAATTGAGTCCAGAGCAAGTGGAAGAAGTTGAAAAATTACTTGAAAAAATTGAAGAAGATGACGACGTTCAGAATGTCTATCACACCATGGAGATAGACAGTGACGACTAAGAATTCTCAGCTATTTTCCCTAAAACACCTTTGAAATATTTTTTTAAAAATAGCGTGTCTGCTTCATAATTGCCTGAAGTGGCAAAAGCAGGGTTGATTTTCACTTCTTTATTTGGAAAGTCAAACGATACAGGAATGATAGGCACTTGAGCTAAATGTGCGATGTGGTAAAATCCGCTTCGCCATTGCGCCACTTTTTTACGAGTTCCTTCCGGAGAAAGCGCCAAACGAAATGTTTCTTTTGTTTTAAACAATCTCACCACTTGATCAACAGTGTTGTGGTTTTTAGCGCGATTGACAGGGGCGCCGCCCAACCAACGAAATAGCCATCCAAAAGGACTGTCAAAGAGTTCTTTTTTACCAATAAAATTAATTTCAAGACCTATGGCACTTCTTACAAATAATCCAATCAAAAAATCCATCCAATGTGTGTGTGGCACAACGATAATCACACATTTAGAAATCGCTGGAATTTGACCGGTAATTTTCCATCCCATCAATTTTGTGAGAATAAACTTCCAAAAATATCTCATCGAACCGCGTTAGATTGCCAAATTTTTTCAGCTTTTAATAAATCATCGGGGGTGTCAATACCTACTGAGTCATGAGGTGTATGCACCATTTTAATTCGCTTGCCCACTTCCAAATAACGAATACATTCAATCTTTTCTGCACTTTCGAGTGGTGTTGGCGGAGTTTGATAAAAATCGAGTAATGCAGGTTTTCGGAAAGCATAAACCCCTTTATGTTTAAAATGTGTAGCCATCTCAGGGTCTCTGGGGTAAGGGATAACAGAGCGTGAAAAATAGATCGCAAAATTGTTTTGATCAACAATGACTTTCACAACATTTGGATTTTCGATATCTTCCTTATTATGGAGAGGTGTCATCAACGAAGCCAGATCGATTTCAGCGTGAGTGTCTTGTTTAAACACATCGAGCAATCTGCTGAGACTTTCGCTTTCTATAAAGGGCTCATCTCCTTGCACGTTTAGAATAATGTCTGCATCCATGTGAGCTGCTGCTTCGGCAATTCGGTTACTACCACATTCATGGGACTGTTGACTTCGAAACACAGTTCCGTTGTATGAAAGTACAGATGCCTCAATTTCATCGCTATCAGTGACTACGATCACTTGCTCAAAAAGTCCAGTATTGAGGGTGCGCTCATAGGTGCATTGCAAAACTGTTTTACCCCCCAAGGGTTGTAAAAGTTTTTTCGGAAATCTGGCCGCCATCAAACGGGCGGGAATCATAGCAATTGTTTTCATCATCTGGTGCAAAAATACATTTAAAACTATGCATCAACAAAGACATCGTTCGAAAAACCAATCAAATACAATTTGTTAGAGGCTCGGGTGATGGCCGTGTATAACCAACGATAATATTCCACGCTAGTGCCATTGGGCAAATAGGGCTGCTCTACAAAAACCGTGTTCCATTGTCCACCTTGAGATTTGTGGCAAGTAATGGCATAGGCAAATTTTACTTGAAGCGCGTTATAAAAAGGACTTTCCTTAATTTGTCTGAAACGTTGATATTTTGATTTTAAATGGGCATAATCTTTTTGGATTTCATTATACAACTCTTGTGTTTGCTCATAGGTTAGGGTTGGTGCCTCAAGGTCTAAAACATCCAAAATCACGACCGTTTCAAAGGCAGGTTCATCGGGATAATCTACCAGCTGGGCCGTAATTTCAGCAAAAGAAAAACCATAGAGATTTTTAAAAGCTTGAATTTTTTCGACACGAACAATATCACCATTGGCGATGAATCCTGGGGTTGAGGTCGGTTTTAGCCAAAAATAATTGTTTTTCACCACCATCAACAAATCCCCAACATTGAGTTGATGCGTCCTAAATAAAATATGATTTCGAATTTGCTGATTGTAAAGGTTTGCACGTTTGTTTGACCGCACCACCACAATGGTTTCTTCAGCACCTTTGCTAGCATGGGCATCTTCTATTGCCTCTTGCAACTCTCGACCATCCTGAAGGCGAATAATATCCCTATATCCAGAAATGTTGAACGCAAACCCTACCGATATTTTCGACTGAATACATTGTCGGAGCGTGGTAGCATTTAACAAAATCCCTGAGGTTTTGGATTGTCTAAGCACCTCGTCTAGGGTAACCATAGATACTTTTTTGTGGAAATGCTGAGCAAGATATTCTGGATCGAGTGCCGGGCTCAAGTCCACTTTTACGGGCGGAAGCTGAGCTGTGTCGCCCACAATCATCAGTTTACAGTTTTTTCCTTCGTTTACATAATCTATTAAATCCGCTAACAAAGAACCCGACTCAAACAAACTAGATGCTGCAGAGGCGCCTTGAATCATGGAGCCCTCATCTACCACAAAAATGGTATTGGTATGCTTGTTTTGTTGTCTTGTAAAAGCAATACGCCCCGATTTGTTGGGCTTGGGGAAATAAATCCTTTTATGAATCGTAAAAGCGCGCTTGCCGGCATAATTAGACAGCACTTTTGCAGCTCTACCAGTGGGGGCCAATAGCACCGACTTATAGAATACACCACTCAGTTGATTAACCAAATTGGCCAACAGGGTTGTTTTCCCTGTTCCTGCATAGCCTGTGAGTAGAAATAGGTGATCGTTTTCTGCTTGGAATAAAAATTTTGAAAAAACTTCTTGTGCTTCTCTTTGCGCAACTGTTGGTTCGAACGGGAAACTTTCCGCTAAAATCCGCGCATAATCATCTGCATTTTTCGCACTCGAATTCATAATCTTCAAAGATATCAATGTTTTTTAGGGGAGTCGTTTTCTATTCTAAAAAAAATTGTAGTTTTGTTAAAAGCTTTAATCACGATTACCTAATGAAAAATAGACTCATATTAATTGGCCTCTGGATCTTAATTTTCTTTTTTGCATTTAAGGTCTATGATTCCATTAATGGCCCCATCGAATTCAACAAAGTTAAAGAGCAGCGTTACACTCAGGTCATTAACCGACTTAAAGACATTCGAGACGCACAAGTAGCACACAAAAGTGTAACGGGTGTTTTTTCACCCACAATTGATGGTTTAATCCGTTTTATCGATACTGCACAATACACCTTGGTTGAAAAACGCGATTCGAGTTATTTAGAATATGACCGAACCTATCGCATTGACATGTTAAAAGAAGTAGTTGTCATTGACACGCTTGGTTTTGCCTCTGTTAAAGATTCATTATTCAAAAATTCTGACCGATATAAAAATATGGCAAAAGTACCTGTTTCTGGTATCGATGCTAAGTTTGAAATGAAAGCAGACGTGATTGATAAAAACGGTTTTAGAGTGGCTGTTTTCCAAGCCAAAGTTAAAAAAGATGTTGTGTTGCATGATCAAGACAAAAATTTATTGAAGCAAGAAAATGCACTCATTTCTGTTGATGGCGTAAACGGTTCAGAAATCATAGTGGGTTCTTTGAGTGAGGTAAGCACCAATGGAAACTGGCCAACCATTTATGACAGCAAACCACGACAATAACAATATCACAAATCCATATCGATTGTCCATCCAAATCAGTTTGGATGGACTTTCTTTTTTAGGCACTACCCCAAATGGCCAAGTGATGCTTCAGCATAATCTTGACTTTGAGGTCAGAAAAAATCCCCAAACCTTAGCAGAAACGCTCCATAAGCAAATTGAAGCTTTGGCATTGCCATTTCCACCCTCATCCGTGAGAGTGGTTCTCATTAACGACTTATACACTTTAGTTCCATTGGCTTTATTCGATGAAAATTCTTTGCTTGGCTATCTAGACCAAAACATACAATTGCTCGAAAATGATTTTGCCACCTACGACATCATTCAAAACATGGAGATGGCCTGTGTTTATGTTCCGTTTGTGAACATCAACAACATGTTACTCGACCATTTTGAAGCTTTTGAATATTTTCATTATTCAACAGTGCTCATTGAAAACCTACAAAAAGAAGCCTTTCATAATGAAGGCATACAATGGTTTGCCAACATTCAGAAAAGACAATTGGATCTTTTGGTGTTTCAAGACAACAAACTCCTGTTGTTTAACACCTTTCCCTTCGAAAGCCCGGAAGACTTTTTGTATTATTTATTGTTTGTGGCCGAACAATGCAATATAGACCCAGATCGCGTCCCTTTGCACATCACTGGCCACTTAGACAAAGAAGATGCTACCTTTAAAATTACCTACCAATACGTTAGGGATTTAAAATTTCTAAACCCTAAAAGAAAGCTAACCCCTCTGACAAAAGCCCTGTATCCACACAGAAACTATATCATAGAATCTCTATTCTAATGAGAATCATTGCAGGTAAACACAAAGGGAGAAGGATTACAGCACCCAAAAATCTACCTGTGCGCCCCACAACAGATAGGGCTAAAGAAGCAGTGTTCAATATTCTAAACCATCGTTTTTATTTTGATGAAATCTCATTCCTAGACCTCTTCGCTGGTACAGGGAGCTTATCTTTTGAAGCTGCTTCTAGAGGGATTGCCACAATAATGGCTGTGGATCGTGACAAAAACTGCATTCAATTTATTGAAAAAACAGCGCAGCTACTGCAGTTGACCATCGAAACGAGACGCACAAACGTATTTAAATACCTAACAGAAAACACCAAATCATTTGACCTAATCATGGCAGACCCCCCCTACGACCTCCCCGCTGATTCCTACACCGAAATCGTGACTCATGTTTTTGATAATTCTTGGTTAAATGAAAACGGGCTCTTGATACTCGAGCACAGCACCCAACACGACTTTAGTCATTTGCCACAATTTAGAGAACAACGGAATTATGGCGGCTGTGTGTTTAGTTTTTTTGAAGTTTCAAATGTACACTAATGGGTTGGTGATCGGAAAGGATTGAGGAAAGTGTTTCAAAACTTTCGACTCGAAAGTTTGGATCAACCAAAGCAAAATCAATACGCAATGGAATCCAACGCAACCAATAGGTGATACCGAAACCATTTCCTTTTTCCTGAAAAGCATCTAAAAAATCTCCTTTTAACTTTCTATACACATAGGAATGTGGGCCGTTATTAAAATCACCCATAAGCACCACTGGATAGGGAGAATGCATCATGTGATTTTTGATGATTTCAGCCTGAGATTGCTGCTTTGAAAACCCTTTGCCCAACCTTTTAAAAAGCAACTCTGAGCTTGCCTGAGAAAAAACCACCTCCTCTTTTGGAATATGAAATGACTGCAAATGAATGTTATAAACCCTAATCGTATCCATTTCGTGAACAATGTCAACAAAATGTGCTCCGTTGGTGAACGATTCAATGGGCAAAACCCCCTGATGAATAATGGGGTGTTTTGAAAAAATTGACATAGACATCTCCCCTGTCTTCGTGTGTTTTGATCGATAGGGAAAATCGGTAAACAAGTTTTCGTGCTTGTTGTAAAATTCCTGAAAGCAAACTAATGTGGTTTCTGAATTTTTTAGAAGTTGTTGAATTTTTTGTGGAACATCGTTTTGATTTATCCAATTAAAGTGATTGAGCAACCTAACATTGAAACTCATAAATCTAAGTCCCACATGATTCGAAACATTGGATTGATTTTGCTGATATATGGCAGTCAAATGGGGAAAACCAAACAATAGGGTGACTAGGGAAATAAAAAAGGGTTTTCGAAGCCTAAAGAGCCAGTATATAAAAAAAAAGATGTTAATGATGATCAGCACAGGAAGGCCAAGACTAAGCACCGCTAAAAAAGGAAAACTCTGAGGGAAGAGAAAGGGTAGTAAATAGGCCAATAGAAGCAACAGTGCCAAAACACTATTGGTAAAAATCAGGATTTTATCAATCAATCGTTTCAAACCAACTATTTTTTTCCTGCTTGAAACAAAAAATCTTTTTCATCTCGAGTTAAACTTTCATAACCAGATTTGCTAATTTTATCAAGAATCTCATCGATCCTTTCCTGATGGAGGTCTGCTTTGTGGGTAGAAGTTCTTTTTGGAGATCTATGAACTGGTTTCATTTTTGACTTTGAAGGTTTGAAATACTTCAAAATATTTTCCAAACATATCCCAAACCACTTTCCGATATCATGACCCTTTTGCAATTGTTTTTGATATAAATAACCTAGGGCTGCACCTCCCAAATGCGCCAAATGTCCCCCGGCATTACCACTTGGGATTTGAACAAGATCGATGGCAACAAAAAGCGCACCAACTACCCAAAGTTTAATGGGGAAAAACAATAACCTAACTTCTTGTTGAGGGATTGTGGCACAAACAAAAATCAGGACAGCCATCACGCCCGCAGAACTTCCAATTAGAGGTGGGTTTTGACCCCAAAAAACCGGGAACAAAGTATAGGAAATCACAAAACTTAGCCCTCCTGCCATCACCCCTAGAAAAAACAGGTTATAGAAGGTGTGGGTGTTGAGTAAATTAAGAAAAAGGCGACCCGAAAAATAGAGCAAAACCATGTTCCAAAACAGGTGGCCAATAGAGCCGTGAAAAAAAGCGTAAGTTAAAAGAGTCCAAGGGCGTAAAAGGAGAACATCCCAAGAGGGATAAAGCTCAAACCAATAAATAAAATTAAACGATTGCCCTACCAAAAAAAGGAGTGTTCGAACCAAAAAAGGAAAGAAGAAAAACAACAACATAACCGCTATCAACTTCTCTGAAGCCGAAAGCAAACTAAATCTGTATTTTAACTCGTTTTTCATTAGGAATCCCAACGGTTGGCGTTAAACTGATTTTTTCTCCAATACCACATCATCAAAAAACCTGTGATAGCACCACCGACGTGAGCAAAATGAGCAATCGAGCCGACGGAATATGAAGAAAACCCAAAGAACAAGTCGCCAAGAATTAGTAGGGGTACAAAATACTTGGCTTTGATTGGAATAGGCAAAAAGATTAGCATCAATTCTGTGTTAGGAAACATAAAGGCAAAGGCAACCAAAACCCCATAAAGTGCTCCTGAAGCACCTACCAGCACAGCATTATAGGCTTGAAAATATTGTATCAAATCTTGCTCAGAAACAACTTCTAAAAATCTACTCGAATAAGCGCCGCTTGAAGCCAAATCTTGAAGCTGCGAGAGGCTTACACCGGCTTCTAACAGAGGATTCACTACCGCCGAAACCTGATAATAATAAACGCCAAGTTGCAAAAGAGCAGCACCCAAACCTGTAGAAATATAAAAAAACAAGAATTTCTGACGCCCCCAAATTTGTTCAAGTGGCGTGCCGAACATCCACAATCCTAGCATATTGAATAAGATATGAGTGAATCCACCGTGCATAAACATATGGGTGAGCAACTGCCAAACACCAAACTGTGAATTGTCGGGATAATGCAAGGCCAGCAAGTCATAGGCAGCATCACCCAGCATTTGTGTGCCCACAAAAAATAAAATATTGATGATCAGTAGTTGCTTGATGGTTTCGGGAATGGCTCTCATTTATTGAATTTTTTTATCAATTTCATCAGTATGGATGATAGTAAATACTTTTTTTCCGCTTGGGCTATAGGAAGCTTCTTTACAAGCAAACAGATCATTAACCAACTGTTCTTGAGCTATAGCATCGAGGCTTGTTCCATTGGGCAATGCAGCACATCGGGCTAAGGTGCGCGCCAACTGATCATTAATTCCAAAACCTTCTGCAGACTCTTTTTCTATCAACTGATCAATGAGAGTCTCAATTAAAAGTGGAACATCGCTTTCTTTTAGTTGACTGTGAATGGCCGTAAGTTCAATTGTCTCACCCTCAAAAACACCGAACTGAAAACCTAAATGCTCGAGCGTGGCTCTTGTTTGCAACAACTCCTGAACATGCTGCGGTTCGAAACTCAATACCAAAGGAAATAGAAGTGTTTGACCAACCGCCTGTTGACCTGTGAGTTGGACCAAAAACTGCTCATATAAAACCCTTTGGTGGGCGCGATTTTGATTGATAAACACCAACCCAGAGGTGATGCTGCTCACAATATATTTCTGTTGCCACTGAAAAGTGATGCCTTTTTGGTTTATGTCATTTTCTCCAGAAAACAAACTTTCGGCAGTCGCCTCATTCTCAAAAGCTTCGGGATTGACTTGCAAACCTTCATAAAGTTCTGTCCAGTCCACAGCCTTCGAACTGTTTTTTGGTGATTGAAACGGATTAAAATCACGATCAACACTCACAGAGGGCGGTTTTGGAATTTGTTTTAGTTGATTGTAGGAAGTGTCGAATTTGGTGCCATTTTCAAAATCGAGCACTGGAGCAATATTAAACTGACCCAAGGCATGTTTCACTGCCGAGCGAATGATCGCAAAGAGAGCATGTTCATCCTCAAACTTGACTTCAGTTTTGGTTGGATGAATGTTGACGTCAATGGTTTCAGGGGGCACTTCCATAAACAAAAAATATCCAGGGTGGATTCCTGAGGGCATTAGTCCATCGAAAGCCGTTACAACTGCATGATGTAAATAGGGATGTTTGATGAAACGGTTGTTGACAAAGAAAAACTGGGCTCCCCTACTTTTTTTCGCAAACTGAGGTTTTTGCACAAAACCACTGAGCTTTAGTATTTCTGTGTCTTCAGAAATCGGAACAAGTTTTTCATTGGTTTTACTGCCAAAAATACCCACAATCCGTTGGCGTAAATTCGATGGAGGCAAATGAAACAACTCTGTTCCGTTGTGATACATTGAGAAAGCTACCTGAGGATGCACCATTGCCACGCGATGGAACTCATCTAAGCAGTGCCTGAGCTCCACTTGATTGGATTTCAAAAAATTACGTCTGGCAGGAATATTAAAAAACAAATTCTTAACAGCAATTGAAGTGCCTTGAGGAGCTGATGTTGGCTCTTGTGCCTTAATTTCACTTCCCTCAATTCTGATACTATTGGCCAGCTCGTCTTGTGCATTTTTGGTCGTGAGCGAAACGTGGGCTACGGCAGCAATACTTGCTAAGGCTTCACCTCTAAAGCCTTTGGTTTGCAATTGAAATAAATCGGCAGCCTCTCGAATCTTGGAAGTTGCATGTCTCTCAAAACAAAGCCGTGCATCTGTTACGCTCATACCCGAACCGTTGTCGATCACCTGAATATGGGTTTTACCTGCATCCTTAAGCAACAACTTCACTTCAGTGGCACCGGCGTCAATGGCGTTTTCTAGCAATTCTTTCACCACCGAAGCTGGGCGTTGCACCACTTCTCCGGCAGCAATTTGATTGGCCACATGATCAGGAAGTAATTGTATTACATCAGCCATTAACCCAATGTTTTAAAAATAGAAAGGTCGAAATCTAAAACATAGAGACTTATCAAAACCAAAAGAAGGATGATGAGTAATAGTCGAAGTGAAACCCCTCTGTTTCTTCGGTTTCTTTGCTGAAGGCGCGCTTCTTTCCAGTGGGCTCCAAAATCGTTAACATTCGCCGTGTCGCGAAACTTGCTAAATCGAGAATCAAAATCATAGGGGTTCTCTTCAGTTTTTCCTTCAAAATAACGTGGGGTATAATTGAACCTTCTGTTTTTTCGGAGTTTAAAAAAATTGATGCGCACAGTCTGGGTTTAAAAGGGACTCAAAAATACAAAATCATTTGCAGTTATTTCTTTAAAAATCATCTTCAAGATTGCTTATCTTCGTGCCAATGAAAGAGAAAGATCTTGTTGCTTTAGAAAACTTACTGGCCAATATCAAAACGGCTGTGGTAATTCCTCACAAAAACCCCGATGGAGATGCTATGGGAAGTAGTTTGGCGTGGCATCGTTTTCTTGTTAAAAAAAACATTGACTCGGTAGTGGTCACACCAAATGATTACCCCGAATTTCTTAAATGGCTCCCCGATAGCCACACCGTTATTTGTTTTGAAAATGAGGCTTCCTTGGCCCAAGAAAAGCTTTTAAACGCGGGGGCGATCTTCACACTCGACTTCAATAGTTTGGGGCGCATTGAAACATTAGGCGATTTTGTTGCCGATTGTGAAGCAACAAAAGTCATGATCGACCATCATCAGTCTCCAGAAGATTATGCCGATATTCGCTTTTCTGAACCGTCTATTGGTTCTACTTGCGAACTCGTTTACAACATCATCAATCAACTAGGGACAAATGATATCATAGATTCACAAATGGCCACTTGTTTGTATGTGGGCATAATGACAGATACAGGATCTTTTAGATTTCCTTCGGTTAGTGCGCAAACCCACCTAGCTGTTGCAGACCTAATAGGGAAGGGTGTGTTGCCTGATCAATGCTACAACAAAATTCATGACACGGCCACTTACAGCCGACTACAACTGCTGGGGCAAGCACTCAACAATTTGGTTGTGTTGCCCGAATATCAAACGGCCTATATGACATTAAGTCAAGAAGAACTGAACCGGTTTCAGTTCAAAAAAGGAGATACAGAAGGTTTTGTAAACTATGGACTTTCGATTGCCGGAGTTCGGTTTGCGGTCATTATGATCGAAAACAAACAAGATGCCTACACCAAGCTTTCGCTCCGTTCAACTGGTTCATTTTCGGTTAATGAATTTGCGCGCGACCATTTTCAAGGAGGGGGTCATCGGAATGCCGCTGGCGGAAGAAATGATGGCACTATTGAAGATACCGTTCATAAATTACGAACACTTCTACCCCACTATCAAAACGCATTACAACAACCTTAGACAGGGTTGCTTAATCCTAGAAAAATCACTAAACTTGAAAGTTCAAATCCAATTTTTAAAAATAAATAAAAGCACATGAAAAACTACTTAAAACTCCTAAGCCTAGCCTTGATCATTTCCTTTGCTGCTTGCAAAACCTCCTATCCCGATCTAGAAGATGGCCTTTATGCCGCTGTGGAAACCAATAAAGGCAGTATTTTACTGGCACTGCACTACCAGCAAACTCCAGTTACTGTATCTAATTTTGTTTCGCTAAGCGAAGGAAACAACCCAAAAGTATCTGATGAGTATAAGAACAAACCCTATTATGACGGCATTATTTTTCATCGTGTTATAAAAGACTTTATGATTCAAGGTGGCGACCCTACAGCCACTGGTCAAGGTGGGCCTGGCTATTCATTTTCTGACGAAATAGTAGCAGATTTAAAGCATGATGGTCCCGGCGTTTTGTCCATGGCTAACGCAGGTCCTGCTACAAATGGCAGCCAATTTTTCATCACTCATAAAGAAACACCCTGGCTCGATGGCAGACACACAGTTTTCGGAAAAGTTTTAAAGGGACAAGAAGTGGTGGATTCTATTGTGCAAAACGACACCATCAAAAAAGTAACCATCATTCGTAAAGGTAAAGCCGCTCGGAAGTTTGATGCTCCTCAAGTATTCTCTGACCATTTTGTGGCCATAGAAAAAGAAGAGGCCGAAAAAATGGCTTTCCAAAAGGAGATCGCAGACGGCCATTTGGCTTTGCTTAATGAGGCCCAAACAACAGCCTCAGGTTTGCAATATGTGATTACGCAAGCTGGAGAAGGCGAAAAAGTGGATGTCAATAAAATCATCCAAACACACTATGCCGTTTATTTTTCAGATGGTAAGCTCCTCGATACCAGCATATTGTCTGTAGCCGAGGCTCACAACATCGTGAATCCTCAGCGCAAAGTGGCCGATGGATACCAACCGCTTCCTGCACGAGTGGGTCCCGACGATCGAATGATAGAAGGATTTAAAGAGGGACTCAGTTTGTTGCGCGTAGGCGATAAAGCTACTTTGTTTCTCCCCTACCATTTGGCCTATGGCGAGGCCGGAAATGCTATGATTCCGGCCAAATCAGATTTGGTGTTTGAAGTAGAAATTGTAGGGATGAAATAAAATGAGTCGCCCCAAAATCATTATAAAATCAGCCGTTATTGTGTTGGCCATCCTTTTTTGGATGGCGCTGTCATGGTGTCAAAAGCACCCTGTCTGGGTGGAGACCTACTATAGCGAAGGCCTCTACCCCATTTTGGCCAAATTAAATCACCACATCACAGCCCTTTTTTCCATATCGTTGGGGGATATACTCTACACCATAATGCTCGTTTTGGCCCTTAAAACATTGTTTCGCATTAGCTTGTGGTTTAAGTGGAACACTTGGTTAAACCTTGCTAGCTGGTTAGGTTTTATATACATTATTTTTCATCTTTTGTGGGGGCTAAACTACCACCGCCAACCCCTGGCTTCAAAACTGAACCTTAAAGGCCAGTATAGCGATGTCGATTTGGAAAACACTACAGATTTTTTTGTGGCGCTGAGCAACAAAACCCATCAAAAATTGACTTCAAACGACACCTTGGCCATCGTCTTTAATCAAACAAATAAAACACTTTTTGCTCTGGCTCAAGAGGCGGTATTGGGCTTATTTCCTACACAAACCGATTTTGCCTATAGAACGGCTAGTGTTAAAAAATCACTGTTTAGCCGTCCGCTGAGTTATATGGGCTATAGTGGCTACCTCAATCCGTTTACCAACGAAGCCCACATCAATAAACTCATGCCTAAATTTCGTTTTCCCACAACCCTCTGCCATGAAATGGCTCATCAGCTGGGCTATGCTGCCGAACAAGAGGCCAATTTTTTGGGCATTGTGGCCTGTATTGAAAGTAATGACTTACATTTTCAATATAGTGGTGCCACTTTGGCCATGCAGTATTTGCTGGGCGAATTGCGGCAAAGAAACCCCGATTGTTACAGAAAAAAATTAGCAAAGGTGAACCCAGGAATTTTAAAAAATATTGGGCAGGTGCAAAACTTTTGGGAAGACTATCAAAATCCTTTAGAACCCCTATTTAAAAAATCATTCGACACCTATCTCAAAGCCAACCACCAAACTGCTGGTATCCAAAGCTATAATCTGGTGGTGGACTTGCTTTTGGCCCACCACAAACAAACTCAATGACTTATATATTTGAGCACTAGAAATTTCATTGCCTATGGGTTATTGAAACCCACCCAAATGTTCGAATAACAAGGCTAACATTTCAAGTTCCATGGGGCCGTTAAGTGGGCTAAAGTGCTTAAATCCTTTTAATTTTAGCCCCTATGGCTTGCAATCTTTTGTCGATTTGCTCATAACCGCGATCAATTTGTTCAATGTTGTGGATAATGCTGGTTCCTTGAGCCGAAAGCGCCGCAATGAGTAGGGAAATTCCCGCACGGATGTCGGGAGAAGTCATTACTGTGGCTTTTAGTTGTGATTGAAAATCATGCCCAATTACCGTTGCTCTGTGGGGGTCACAAAGGATAATTTTGGCACCCATATCAATTAGCTTATCTACAAAAAACAAACGACTTTCGAACATTTTTTGGTGCACCAGCACACTTCCCCTTGCTTGGGTGGCCACTACCAGAACAATGCTTAACAGATCAGGGGTAAATCCAGGCCATGGGGCATCGGAAACTGTGAGTATAGACCCATCGATATAGTTTTGGATTTCATAACCATTTTCGTGTATGGGAATGTGAATATTGTCTTTGCCTGTATGTTGGACATCAATTCCCAATTTCCTGAAAACATTGGGAATTTGCCCCAAATGTTCCCAGCCAACACCTTCAATAGTGAGGGCACTTTTGGTCATTGCTGCCAATCCAATCCAGCTGCCAATTTCAATCATATCAGGCAAAATGGTATGCGTGGTTCCGCCAAGCGCTTCGACTCCTGAAATGGTTAGCATATTCGACCCCACACCAGTTATTTGTGCACCCATACTGTTTAGCATTTGGCAAAGCTGTTGCAAGTAGGGTTCACATGCCGCATTGTAAATGGTGGTTGTGCCTTTGGCAAGTACAGCGGCCATCACAATATTAGCCGTTCCAGTCACCGAAGCCTCATCGAGTAACATATATGTTCCTTGAAGTTTGTCGGCCTCGACTCCATAAAAATGTTCTTCTTTGTTATAACGAAATTTTGCACCTAATTTAATGAAGCCTTCAAAGTGAGTGTCGAGACGTCGACGGCCAATCTTGTCACCTCCAGGCTTGGGAATAAACCCCATTCCAAAACGCGCCAATAGAGGCCCCACAATCATAATAGAGCCTCGCAAGCCTTTTCCATCCTCTTTAAAAGCTGGGCTTTTGAGATACTCTAAATTGATTTCATTGGCCTGAAATGCAAAAGATCCCTGGCCTAAGTCGGTAACGGCCACACCAAGGTTTTTGAGCAATGAAATCAGTTTATTGACATCAATGATATTCGGTACGTTGTGAATCACTACTTTTTCGGGCGTGAGCAATACAGCGCATAAAATTTGCAATGCTTCGTTTTTGGCACCCTGAGGCTTAATGGTTCCTGCAAGCGAATGCCCTCCTTCTATCTGAAAAGACCCCATAATGGAAACTAATAACGTTTTTTGAAGTATTTCTTACGCCCCTTCGACTGAGAAGTTTTGGCTGTTTTGGTGAAGCGCTTATTGGTAAGCTTAATTAATTCTTCAGAATTTCCGAGCGATTCATCTTCTTTAGTAAGTTTAATTTTGCCTCCCGACAATTCTTCTAAATGCTTAAAAATCACTTCATCCTCTACAGTGTCTTTGTTCCAATTTAAAAAACATTTTTTCATGTGATTGGCTATCACATAAATCAAGGCATTTTTCATGTCTCCATCTTCCCAACTCAAGGCCACGTCTACCATGCTTTTGATGTTATTGCCATAGAAACGATATTTGGGAAAATTTTGAGGATAGGACAAAGGTTCAGGCCTTTCGTTTAGAACCTCTTTAGATGGAATTGGATATGGCGAATCCACATCTAGTTGAAAATCAGACATGATAAAAAGCTGATCCCATAGTTTGTGTTGAAAATCGGGAACATCACGCAAGTGCGGGTTCATATTGCCCATTACGCCTATAATGGCCTTCGCTATTTTATTTCTTTCTGATCGGTCAGAAGTTTCTAGGGCCTGATCGATCATTTTGTGAATGTGCCGACCGTATTCAGGAATGATGAGGGGAACACGAGTTGTGTTGTATTCTAAATTGTCTATCAAAATATTTGGATTGAAGTATTGATGTAAAAATAATAAAATAATTGATCTAAGACTATTCTAAGTTGCTAAAGGGCGATAATCCCTTCAATCTCTTCGGTTTTTTTGTAATATTCTATCACTGTTTCGGCCGAATCCAAAGTAGCTTTAAAGGTTATGCTGGTGTATTTTTTATTAGAGGATACTTTCGAAGACATTTCCGGTTTAAGATCGGCAAAGAGTAAGGTGAGTTGATGAATTTTTTCGGTATTGGTAGGCAAAACGAATTTAAAAATATACAATGAAGGCCAATGCGAAGCTGCTTTTAACTGTGTTAAAAAGCGATCATAAAAGGCTTTTTTATCCTGTTTCATGCGCTTACAAATATAGCCATTTTGATGTATGCTGTCGGAAGTATTTGCTTAATTTTGTAGGGATGTCACAAAAGACTCCACAACAACGCATAGTGCTGGCAGGGGCACCAGGCACAGGTAAAAGCACGGTGATCAATGCGCTTCGAGAACAAGGGTATTTTTGTTTGGAGGAGATTGCACGCCAAATCACTGAAAAAGCCCGCCAAAAGGGGATTGATCTATTGTTTTTGCACGACCCCATAGCATTTAGCAAAGCAGTCTTGGAAGGAAGAGTAGCACAATTCCAAGAGGCCGCACTTGTGGGGCCCTCATTTTATGATCGTGGAATTCATGAAGTTTTGGCCTACTTACAACTTCAAAACCCTGAAATAAAAGATATATTTTGGGAGGCTTGTCAAAACCACAACTATGATAAGGTGTTTATTTTTCCACCATGGAAAGAAATACATGTCCAAGACAATATACGTTATGAAGATTTTGAGGCCGTGAAAAGCATCCATCACCAACTGCTCAAAACCTACCAACAATTTGGGATGCAGCCTATTGAAGTTCCTTTTGGTAGTGTAGCTGATCGAATTGAATTCATCCTCAATAAAATATCATGAAAGCCGCCCTAGAAGTCCTACAAAAACATTGGGGATATACACACTTTAAACCTGGTCAGCAAGAGGCCGTTTGTGCGGCAAGAGACAAAGAAGATAGTTTTGTTTTGCTACCTACATCGGGTGGAAAATCGGTTTGTTACCAACTCCCTACCCTGCTGCAAAAAGGGCTTTGCTTGGTCGTCACGCCTCTAATTTCGCTAATGGAGGATCAGGTTAATGCGCTTAAGAAAAAAAACATTAAGGCATTGGCCATTCATGGCCAATTAAATCATGAAGAAGTGAGCCAATTGCTCGACAATGTGGTTTATGGAAAATATATGTTTTTGTATATGTCGCCCGAACGTCTTCATCAAGAATGGATGGTGGAGCGCTTAGCCTCACTGCCGCTCACCCTCATTGCTATTGATGAAGCACATTGTGTTTCACAATGGGGACACGATTTTAGGCCCTCCTATTTACTTCTGGCTAAAGTGTGTGATCTGTGGCCAGGCATTCCAAAAATGGCCCTCACTGCAACAGCAACGCCGAGGGTGCAAAACGAAATCATCGAATTTTTGGCTTTAAAAAATCCGAAAATTATAAAAACTCCTATTGCACGACCCAACCTCCACTATAGCGTGCAAAAAACCAACGACAAAATTGGGTATCTCGTTAGACTTTTATCAAAAGCTGATGGCAACGCCATCATTTATACTCGAAACCGAAAAACTACTGAACAGCTTGCGCATCATTTGAATAAATTAGGACTCGAAACAGCTCACTATCACGGTGGATTGACCCCAAACGAGAAACAAAAACAAATGCAAAGCTGGATGTTAGAAAAATCGCCCATAATGGTTGCTACAACGGCTTTTGGTATGGGCATAGACAAAGAAAATGTAAGACAGGTTATCCATGTTTCTTTGCCCGAAAGCTTGGAAAGTTATTTTCAAGAAACAGGTCGTGCAGGTAGAGATGGTAAAACCGCCCAAGTGACCTTGCTGTTAGGCCCAGCCGATGAAAATAACCTTAAAAAACAATTCTTAGAGGCCATCCCTGTCTATGAGGATGTGTATCACGTCTATAGAAAACTGTGCAACTACCTCCAAATTGCCTTTGGTGAAGGCGCTGGCCAGCGTTTCGATTTTCATTTTGGAAAGTTTTGTGATGCCTATCAATTGAATAAAATGAAAACTTTTCAATGTTTTAAAATATTAGACAGAGAAGACCTTGTGGCCTTCAGCGAAGTTGCAGAAATGAAAACAAAATTAAAGTTTAACACCACAAAAGAAAACCTTTTTCAATATATCGATCAAAATCCTACGCTGGGGGTGGTGGTGAGCTTACTGTTGCGACATTATCCAGGAATTCTAGATTTTTCTACCGTAGTTGACACAGCATTTCTTAGCAGGATTACGCAACTTCCAAGAGAGAAAATCAATCAGTGTATTTTACAAATCAAAAAAGATCAACTCATTGATTTAGAAAATTTAGAAAATGACGTTTCATTGATTTTTTTACATCCAAGAGAAGACGAAAGCAGTCTTCACCCATTGGGGAGTCGTATGAAAATGCTAAAAAAACTTAAAGAAAATCAGATTAAAGAAGTCATTAGGTTTGTGAATAATGGTGGTTGTTATTCACAATTTTTGACAAATTATTTTGGTGAAACTTTAAAGCACGCTTGTGGAAATTGTTCTAATTGCCTTACCAAAAAACAAGAAAATAAAGCCGCTGTTAAAAAAGTGATTGAAGAAAGCATTTTAGAACTTTTGGACTCTGGGGCCCAAAACTCTCAAAAGATTGTTAAATTGCTGCCCTATCAAGAAGCAGACGTTATTAGGGTTTTAGATAGGCTATTGGATCTTGAAAAAATTGTTTTAAATTCTAACAAAGAATATCAGTTAAAATGAAAAAGTTACGCATTGTTTTTATGGGAACCCCCGAATTTGCAGTGCCTAGCCTAAGTGCACTAGCAACTTCACCCCACAAAGTTGTGGGTGTGGTCACGACTCCCGATAGGCCTTCAGGTAGGGGAAAGAAAATGACAGCATCTGCGGTAAAAATGGCAGCAATGAAGCTAAAATTACCCATCCTACAACCCGAAAACCTTAAAGACTCTTCATGTTTAGAGGCCCTAAAATCTCTTAACCCAGATTTGTTTGTGGTTGTAGCATTCAGAATGTTGCCAAAAGTAGTTTGGTCGATACCCAGTTTAGGAACCTTTAATTTACATGCCTCTTTGTTGCCTAAGTTTAGAGGTGCAGCACCCATTCATTGGGCCATTGTGCATGGCGAATCAAAAACGGGTTTAACAACTTTTATGATTGACGAAAATATTGACACTGGACATATTTTGCTACAAAAGTCAATTGAAATTGAACCAGAAATCAACACGGGTGTTTTGCACAATCGATTAATGGAAATGGGTGGTGAATTGGTATTAGAGACTGTGAACGGTTTGGCCAATAATAGTCTAACGCCCATGCCACAACCCTTGAGTGAAAATTTTGAAATAGCACCCAAACTAAGCAAGGCAAATACTCAAATTGATTGGAGTTTAAAAGGTGAGCAAATTGTGAATTTCATTCGAGGAATGGCCCCTTATCCGGGTGCTTGGTGCTTTTGGAAATGGGGTGAGGAAGAAAAAGTAGTTAAAATATTTGAAGCTTCATTCAATGCAGAAGCACACGACAAAAAAAATGGCCAAACAACGATCCAAAACAAAACCGTGGAAGTTTATTGCAACGATGGAATTATTCAAATTCTAAGTTTGCAATTAGCAGGAAAAAAAATCATGAGCACCAAAGATTTTTTAAATGGACACAGCCCACCAGAAAGTAGCATAATGGAATGAGTGCGCCTTTAAAAGCATCAAAACAAGACTTGAGAATTGAAACGTTTACGTTTGATAATTTGAAAATGAATTAAACAAATATTCTAATTCCAACTTAAAGCTTTTATTTTCAATGAGATATTCATATATTTAGAAACTAGTAATAACACCAATGAAAAAAATAAGTCCCAAAAAAGGAAACGTATTAATTGCTGAACCCTCCATCATTGGAGATGTTTCTTTTAACCGATCTCTGATTGTGTTGGTTGACCACAACGATTCTGGAACGGTTGGATTTATTGTAAACAAACCCCTCACCTACTCCCTAAACGATTTGATACCCGAGGTTCATGTTAAATTTCCTTTGTTTGATGGTGGACCCGTTGAACAAGACAGTTTGTTTTTCATTCATGCAGTGCCTGATCTCATAGAAAATGGAATCCCCATTAGCGATGACTTATATTGGGGTGGAGATTTCCAGAAAGCTGTAGTCGCCATAAACGAAGGCAGATTAAACACCAACCAAATAAAGTTTTTCTTAGGCTATTCAGGTTGGAATCCTTCACAACTAAACTCTGAACTATCGAGCAAAACTTGGATTTTGTCTGATGAATATTCTGGAAATCATTTAATTAAAACTTCGACTGCACGTTTGTGGCGTGAAAAAATGGAACGTATGGGCGGGGATTATCTTCTGTGGTGCAACGCACCCGAAAACCCTAGTTTCAACTAACATACTGATTTAGCCAATCTGTGGCTTTTTCTGCAATCGAAAAACCATAATGATGCTTTCGAAATTTTGTTACGGGTCTGATGCCCTGAATACTATTGGTAACCCAAAGTTCTTGGGCTTGCTGTAATTCAAAAGCAGAAATTGTTTGCTCAACGACATTTAGTCCAGCATTTTGCGCACTTTTACTCAGCAACTGTTTTCTAAGAATCCCGTTTAAACAACCCGAAGTTAGGGGTGGTGTTTTGATGCTATTTTCGGTAACCATGAACAAATTTCCATTGAGAAATTCAGCCACTTCCTTTCTTTCATTAAGTAATATACAATTGTCGAAATCGTTTTCTTCAGCAAAACGACTTCCCACAACTTGAAGCACACGGTTGTTGGTTTTCAGCGTAAAAAGATAACTTGAAGGAAGTAGGAAATCTCGAAAAATCTCTACTTCATAGGGGGTGGAATCAAGAATAAAATGATTGGCTTCTAGACCTTCAGCATGTATGCAAAATCCCACAAGGTTATCTGTTGGTAGATAACGTCCGCCTTGATTTCTATAAACTGTTAATCGAACACGAAAGCAAGCCTGTGATGTAGGAAACTGCTCAATAGTTTTTAAAATTTCATTAGATAAAAATTCAGGAGTAAAGTGCATAGGAATTTCCATTCTAAGCACTCGCATACTGGCCATGAGTCTAAAGTAATGATCTTCAAAAAAAAGGATAGATCGACCAACGACTTTAAGTGTTTCAAAAACAGCATCACCATAAAGAAAACCTCTATTGTTTGCAGAAATGATCATGGAAGAAGTGTTTTGCTCCAAAACACCATTGTCATTAAAAACGGTATTCATTAAGTTGCGCCAATGGTTTGTTTAAGAACAGCGATTTGATTTTCCCAAAGCATTTTGGCCTCTTCTTCTTCATCTTCTTCACAAAAGTCGGTGACCACAAGCGACACATCTTTGGTGATTTCATCAACCACAATTCGCATTTCAAAATAACATTCGTCTTGATCGGGTTCTTCATTTAACCAACGAAAACGAACAAACTCGTTTGATTTTTTACTGAGCAATTTGGCCACTTCTTCCGAATCGTCCCAGAAGAATCGGTAGATTTCACTTCTTGAGTTCACGTTATCAGCATACCACTCAGACAAACCTGATGATGATGAAATGTATTGGTAAAGCATCTGCGGGGAGGCGTGAATGGGGAATTCTAATGAAAATTTAATTTTTCCAGACATAAGTTTTATTTGTATGGTTTGGCAATATATAGATTAAATTCCAACCAATCAAAGATTTTTTTATAAGTATTGAAACTACTGTATTTTGTTTCTATATTTGCAGCCGTCTTATGGCGAGGTAGCTCAGCCGGTTAGAGCGTCGGATTCATAACCCGGAGGTCGGGGGTTCAAGTCCCCCCCTCGCTACAACAACCCTTCTTCACACACTAAGCCCGTGAATGAAGGGTTTTTTGCCCTATGAGTGAATTTGTTGTATACAGCTTAAAAAGTAAAAAAAATCCAAAAACCTACATTGGCTATACTTCCAACCTTATTCAACGGTTTTATTCGCATAACAAACTCAGCAAAAAAGGATATACCATCAAATACAGACCGTGGCATGTTATTTATGTGGAATTTTTTGACACCAAAAAAGAAGCTATTAAAAGGGAACGGTTTTTTAAATCAGGTAAAGGAAGAGAATGGATTAAACAACATGTTTTGTCGTCGGATTCTTATCCGCCATAGCCTGCCTGCCGCAGGCAGGGCGGACGGGGGTTCAAGTTGCGCCTAAGGCGCACAGGCTCCCCCCTCGCTACAAAAACCCTTCTTCACACTCACCTTTGTGGATGAAGGTTTTTTTTTAAGGAAACAATTTGTAAATATCATTGCGCTTTACAAAACGGACAAAGGTTACGCAATGGTCTTTGATATACACGCCCATCCGATATTGACCGACCCGAATGCGATACGCAAATGGGTGCCCTTTTAGTTTTTTAAGCTGCGGAATGTCTTTGTGTTGTTGCGCAGCATTTATCTTTTGAATACACGCCTTAAGCTGCTGCTTTGTCTTTTTATCTTTTAGTTTTTCCACATCACGTAAAAAAAACGTTTCAGATAGCGGGTGTTCATGAATCAAGGGCTTTCATGACCTCATCTTCCGACACAGTATCTTCAGTGTCTGCTTGTTGCATCAAGAAAAGCAAACCTAAATCTTCTTTTTCCACCGACGAAAAAGCCGCTAAACGCTCTTTTTCTTTGTATGCCACAAAAAAAGAAACCGCTTTTTCCATAAGAGCTTTAACGCTTTGGTCTTCTAACGCTGCTAATATTTTAAGCTTGGTAACGGTTTTGGAGTCAATGTCTATGATTTTTTTCATGTTCAAAAGAATTATATAACAAATATAAAATATATATTTTATATAATGTTAATGGTTTGCTTTTAATATCTCTTTTTTTATATATTAGTGGTGTCCTTAACACTTAACCGAAATTATGGAATTACTACTCTTTATTGTATTTTACATTTTTGGGATAGCCATTCATATATCGGTTAAGAAAACCTACAGAAAGTGTTTTTGGTAGTTAAGGGCGTTTGTTAAACCCATTAAACCTCAAAGTAATGGCTAAAAAAACCGTACCTGTTAAACCGCACAGACGCAAACCCCCAAAGTAATGAAAACCAAAGCCCTACTCTTTTTAGCTACAATCCTATTACTTTCCTTTACGGGAAGCAGTACCGTATATATATGTAAGGGAAAAATTTAAAAAATACCCTAAATACTTAAACGGATAAAATTGCGGTCCTATTTAAAACGTTTAAAGGAACAAGCTTTTGGGCCCCTGAATTTAGGTTTTTAATCAACACTTCGTTTTTCGATGCTTCATCTGTTCCAAAAATCAAGGCATAAGGAATTTTATTTTTGTCAGCATAGGCCAGCTGCTTTCCAAGTTTAACAGCGTCGGGATATAGGCTAATGCGCAAGCCTTCGCTTCTCAAGCCCTGGATATAAGGCAACAGCCTCTCAACCAAGTCGTCTTTAAAATTGAGCACCAGCAATTCGCAACTGGTTTCCAAAGCATCAGGAAAAAGGTTTAGGGCTTCTAAAACCATATAAATTCTATCGAGACCAAATGATATACCAACCCCACTCATGTCTTTCAGACCAAAACCTGAGGTTAGGTCATCATAGCGTCCGCCACCTCCAATTGAACCGATAGACACTTCAGGGGGAGCAGCAACTTCAAAGATTAATCCAGTGTAATAATTGAGTCCGCGTGCTAATGTTAACTGAATTTCTAAATCTGTTTGTAGTTTTAATGGCCCACAACGTTCTATAACCTTGTTCAGATCCTCAATACCTTCTTGGGCAATCGCTGAATCGGCTAGTGTTTCCCTAAGCTTGGCCAGCACAGAATCAGGTTTTCCTTTTAAATTAAATAAGGTGCGTAGCTTTTCGAGTTGGCCGGCATTGAACCCTTTAGAAATGAGTTCATTTTCAACACCTTCTTGGCCAATTTTATCAAGTTTATCTAAGCTTGTCGTGAAGGGTATTAATTGATCATCAGCACCTATCATTTCAGCCATGCCTGCTAGGATTTTTCTGTGGTTAATACGAATGGTGACCGAAGGAATATTAAGCTTATTGAAAACGCGGTCATAAATTTGTATAAACTCTACTTCTTGCCAAAGAGACGTAGAACCCACAGCATCGGCATCGCATTGGTAAAACTCCTGAAAACGGCCATGCTGGGGTCGGTCGGCACGCCAAACGGGTTGAATTTGATAGCGCTTGAATGGAAAAACCAAATCGTTTTGATGCTGAACTACAAAGCGGGCAAAGGGAACTGTTAAATCATATCGCAATGCCTTTTCAGATAAGGAATTGGAAAAAGCTGCTAATCTATCCTCTTCCAATGCTTTAAGGTCAGCTTTTTTTACTTTTTCGCCCGAATTTAGAATTTTAAAAATGAGGCGATCCCCTTCATCCCCATACTTCCCCATCAGAGTTGAGGTTTTTTCAAAAGCTGGGGTTTCGATAGGCAAGAAACCAAATGTCTCAAAAACAGATTTAATAGTTTGTATGAGAAAAGTACGCTTAGAAACCGTGTTTGGTAAAAAGTCTCGAGTACCTTTGGCTGTGCTTGGTTTTTGTGACATAGCAATGGTTGAATTGCAAATATCTTATTTTTTGTTCGATTTTGAAACCAATGCGTTTAGCGCTTCAAAAGTCTTTCCGTCACTGATTGATGCTCCTCGTCGAATCCAATGAAAAAGATCTTTTTGTGGATCTTCTGAAAGATTTTTCTTTCCTTGAATAATCGAAACGGAAGGGTGTTGCCAATTAGAATTTAACCAATCCCAGCCTGGTGATTGGCTTAAATCTACTTCGTTGTTGTTGGTTTCAACTATGATGGCTTCTAGATGTGTGCTTGTTTTTTTGATGAGAATCACTTTTTTAGGAGAAAACTGCTCTAAATATTGTGTTTTTTGCAACACTTTATCCCAAACCACATCACTAAAAATGTCGAGTAATTTTTCAAGCTCATCTGGGTGTGAAGTTTTGATTTCATCCCACTTGGTGGAATCGATTCCGTTTGAAGCTAAAAATTGTGAAAACTCCAAATGCAAGTTTTCAAATTGTTCTTTTGTTAACCTTTCAAATTTCATAAAAAAAAAGCCACTCGATGAGTGGCTTTAATTATTGTTATTCCGACTTATACTTCTGCATTTTCAGTTGCCTCAGTGTTTTCTTCACCAGCATCAGCTTCAACAACTTCAGGCTTAGGAGCGGGTTTTGCTACCTTTTTGGGTAGTGACTTAGGATCGGCTACCACATCAAATTCAAGTGCAACGATAACTTCTCTGTGTAGTCTTACACTGGCTGTGTAATGACCTGTTCTTTTCACAGAACCACCAGCCACAGTGATGTATTTTTTGTCGATAGCATGACCTGCTTTTTCGAGCTCACCACTGATGTCTGCACTACCTACAGAACCAAAAAGTTTGTCACCTTCACCAACTTTGGCTTCTATTTTGAGTGACAATTTAAGCAATGCTTTTTCAACTTTTTTGGCATCTTCAATCACTTTTTGTTCCTTGAAGGCACGTTGACGAAGGTTTTCTGCCAATACTTTTTTTGCAGATACAGTAGCCAAAACCGCAAATCCTTGTGGAATGAGATAGTTTCTACCATAGCCATTTTTTACTGTCAATACGTCATCTTTAAACCCTAGGCCTTGAACGTCTTGTTTTAAAATTATTTCCATGTCCTTTAGGTTTTATTTTAACAAATCTCCAACATAGGGCATCAAAGCCAAGTGACGCGCACGCTTGATGGCCACAGAAACTTTTCGTTGAAACTTCAAAGAAGTACCTGTTAAACGTCGGGGTAGAATTTTACCTTGTTCGTTCACAAATTTTAACAAAAAATCAGGGTCTTTAAAATCTACATGCTTAATGCCTGATTTCTTAAAACGGCAATACTTTTTTTGCTTGCTCGTGTCGATGTTAAGCGGAGTTAAATAGCGAATTTCGCCTTGTTTTCCACTGTTGTTTTGTTGATCTATTGCTGACATCCTTAGGCTTTTTTAGAATTACGTGATCTTCTCTTATCGGCCCACGCCACGGCGTGTTTATCGAGCTTCACTGTTAAGTAGCGCATAATGCGCTCGTCTCGACGGAATTCGATTTCAAACGGATCTATGGCTTCACCAGGAGCGTTGAAATCAAACAAGTGATAAAAACCACTTTTTTTGTTTTGTATTGGGTAGGCTAATTTTTTTAGCCCCCAATCTTCTTTGGCGATAAATTCGCCCCCTTTGGAAGTCAGTAATTGTTCAAATTTCTGCACTGCTTCCTTTACCTGATCTTCAGATAAAACGGGATTTAAAATGAAAACAGTTTCGTAACGATTCATTGTTGTTAATTAAAATGAGCGGGCAAAAGTAGGGTTTTATATAATTATGTCAAAAAAAATATATGGCTTTTTTCATAATGATTAAGAATCCTAAAATACAAGTTTTAAAAAAAATCGTAAATTGCAACGACTTAAATCCTACTTATGGTCCTCAGATGCGTATTGGTGGAAAACCAAAAACACCACACTACCCGCCTTAGAACATTGATCGAACAACACTCGAACTGCAAACTCATTGAAAGTTTTAACAAAGCCAATGAGGTTATTCGACACTTAAAAAATTACCGATTCGATCTTTTAATTTTAGAAGTTGAAATGTCCTTTATCAACGGTTTCGAATTGTTTGAAGCCCTTAGCCAAAAACCCGAAGTAATTTTTGTTTCTCAATCAAGGGCATGTGCCCAAAAAGCCATTCAGTATCATCCCATTGACCTGCTTGTCAAACCCATCGAATCCAAAGCTTTTGATGTGGCTATTGAACGTGCACAAAAAATTATTTATCCAGCCCCTAAAGTCTTAGAAAAAAAACAACTTGTCGTCACCAACAATTTCAAAAAGGTTGTCATCAATCACAGCGACATATTGTGGGTTGAAAGCGTTAGAGATTATGTTAAAATTGTAACGGAAACTGAGCGAATTCTAATCCTTTCAACACTTACGGCACTGGCTTCACAACTCGAATCTAGTCATTTTATGCGTATTCATCGTTCTTTTGTCGTAAACCTTGAAAAAGTTACACACTTCAATAAACAATCTTTAATGGTTTCAGACACAAAACTCCCTGTCGGAAAAACACGGCGTAATAACTTAGTTAATTTCTTTAATAATTTTGCTTAAGGGTCAACATCCACCACGACCATAACAGCTCGAAACTGCGGAATCGCTTCAAAGCTTTTCAAAACAGCTTGTATTCGAGCTTTGGATTTTGCTAGGTGAATATTTTCTGGAATCTTAATTATGACTTGCTGCAAATAACGACCTCGAACCCGACTCACTATGGGTGGATGAGGACCTTTAATCGCAGGCCCAAAACTCTGAACAAGAGCTGTGGCTAACCAATTGGCTCCTTGAAAAACACGCTCATAATCTCGATGACCAAATTGCAGACGGATTAAACGAGTTTTTGGGGGATAATCAAACAACTGCCGCTGTTCCCACTCATTTTCCACAAAAGTTTGGTAATCGGCTTGTTGAACCCATGCCAACAAGGGGTGCGCAGGATTATAGGTTTGAATTAGAACCTTGCCTTGTTTTGAGGAACGTCCAGCTCGGCCAGCCACCTGAAGTAGAAGTTGAAAAGCACGCTCATGGGCCCTGAAGTCTGGGTAGTGTAGCAAGCCATCGGCATGAAGTACACCAACAAGACCTACATTTTCGAAATCTAAACCCTTTGAGATCATTTGTGTGCCAACTAAAACATCAATGTCTCCTTTCTCAAAGGAATCTAAAATATTTTTATAGCTGTTCTTTTTTCTTGTTACATCAAAATCTAATCGACCCAAACGTGCCTTTGGAAAAAGGGCTTTCAACTCCAACTCCACCCGCTGCGTACCCAAGCCTTTGGTGGTCAATTGTGGATGATGACAGGCTACACAATGCTGACTTTTAAACTCATTGTAACCACAATAATGACAACGAAGACTTTGGTCTGTTACATGATAGGTTAAACGTACATCGCATTGATCACATGAGGGTATGTGCCCACATTGATCACACTCTAAATAGGGTGAAAAGCCTCTTCTGTTTTGAAAAAGAATTACCTGTTGACCTTGATTTAAGCAAGTTGTAACAGCTTGAATCAGTTCTAATGAAAAAGAACCTTTTAATTCCTTTTTGAAAGCTGCTCTTTTTAAATCTATCAATTTGATTTCTGGTGGATTCGCGCTTGTGAATCTGTGTTGAAGTGTTGCCAAGCCATATTTTTGCTTGGTCACAGCAACAAAACTTTCTACTGAAGGGGTTGCAGTTCCGAGCAACACTCGAGCCCCTAGCTGGTGAGCGAGCACGATGGCTGTATCACGACCCTGATAACGTGGCGCAGCTTCAGACTGCTTGTATGAATTTTCATGAGACTCATCTACCACAACCAGGCCAAGATTTGAAAAAGGCAAAAAAATGGACGACCGTGCCCCAATTACTAGCCTGGAATCGAGTGATTGCCGCTTGACTTTATGCCAAACCTCTACCCTTTCTTGAAGTGAATATTGGGAATGATAAATCACCATTTGGTTTGCAAAATAGTCTTGAAATCTTGACAATACTTGAGTGGTTAAAGCAATTTCGGGCAATAAATACAAAACCTGCTCACCCTTTTTTAGTGCCTCTTCGATGAGGTGTAAATAAACAGCGGTTTTTCCTGAAGACGTTACCCCGTGAAGCAACACTACGTTTTTTGATTCAAATTGCTTTTGGATGCTTTCTAGGGCTTCTTGCTGGGCATTGGCGAGCTTGGGCAAGGCTTGCTGAACAGACGACTCAAACTTCATGCGATCAACGACTTCCTCAAACTTTTCCAAAATTTGGTGTTTCACCAAAGTGTTTAAGCTCGACACAGAATGTCCGAACTTATTTTTGAGGAGTGCAGGAGTTGCCCTATGACCTTTCTCCTCCAAATCAATTAAAGTTTTTATGATGTTGAGCTGCTTCGGTTTTGAATTCAGATTAGATAAAATGATAGATTTTTGGCTGTTTGATTTCCATACTTGACCCCATCGAATAAACGTTTGTTTCTTTGGTGCGTATTTTTCATACACCTCTTCTTGAAGTTGAGCCATTCCTTTGTCTATCAATTCTTGGGCTACAGACATCTTAAATGGTAATGCCCCCAAGGCAATTGGCGATGACAAGGTCAATTGATCATAGAGTGATTGAGCAGCTTCACTAAGCTCTATGATTGGGTTTGACTGTGGAACAACAGCTATTTCAGTTTCGCTTTGCAACAAAAAAGTGCTTGGCAACGCAGTTTTCATCACCGTACCTAGCGGCGTCATGTAGTAATTAGACACCCATTTCCAAAAATCGATTTGTGAGGGATGAACGATGGGCGTTTTATCAAGTATAAAATCTATAGATTTGATCTCATAACCAGAGGGTTTCCGTTGGTGAATTTCAAGAACCAAGCCTGTGTATTTTTTTTGTTTTCCAAATGGCACGACTACACGACAACCAACTGAAAGGAAATCTGCCTCGGCCTTGCTAATGCTGTAGGTGAAGCCTTGTGCTAAGGGAAATGGAAGAAGAACATCAATAAAAAACAACTTCATTGTGCTCTTTTTAATCTTGCCAAAACTGCATTTAGTTCAAAGCCTAAGAGTAAGACAATGGCGTTTAGCCAGATGTATAGCATGAGAATGAGCAAAGCACCAATGGAGCCGTAGAGCCTATCATAGGTTGAAAATCGTTCTACATAGATTCCAAAAAAATAGGTCGTGAGCAAAAACAACAAAACCGTCATGATGGCACCAGGCGAGAAAAAGCTCACTTTCTTGCCTTCGGCCGTTCCAAAATAATAGAGAATGGCGGTGGACAGAAACGCAAGCGAACTTAAAAACAAAATTTTCCCAACAGTGACACCAAACTGGTCGCTTTCAAGCACTCCAAAGTCAGTGAGATTTTGAACCACATAAATTTCAAAAAACAAAAACCCAATCGAAATAACGATTAACAAAAGGGCGAGTAAAAGTCCAACCCCTAGGGCATACAAATATTGCTTAATCATGTTGCGGCTTATGTTGATGTGAATAGAGTCTTCAAAACCTCCAAAAACGGCATTTATGCCATTTCCAATAAGCAAAATGGAGAGTATAAAAGTCCAGGAAAGCACGCCTCCACGGTTTTGAGCAGCAATTCCCTCGTAGATTTGATCGAAAAAATCAACAGAAGTGGCGGGCACTAAAGACTCCACAAAGTTGAGAAAAGTGTCGTTAAAGTTCTGGATTGGAATCCAAGGAAGCAAGTGAAGGATGAAAAGCAAAAAAGGAAAAAGTGCCATAAAAAAACTAAAAGAAATACTTCCTGCTCTGGTTGTTAAAGCACCTTTTAATATCCCGACAACATAAAGTTCTAACAAGTCATATAACGAAAAATCGCCATAACCCAACAGGGGCACAGATTTAAGCAAGCGTTTAGGCCAGTTTAAAAACTTGTTCTTCACAGTGGGTGGTTTGAATGCGTTAGGCATAGTGAATGCTAAATTAGACAATGATCCCGAAACGATCACGCTCTTGAAGCCAAAAACACAAACTTGTGAAGCTTTGCAAAGTAGATTATATTTGAAAGAACTTTGGTTTTATGAAAATAAGGTTGATTGTTGTAGGAAAAACCGACAAAAAAGCACTCGAAAATTTAATTGACATCTATTCCAAAAGAATTTTACACTATGTAAAGTTTGAATGGGTATTTATTCCCGACCTAAAAAAGCGTAAGCACATGAACATTGGTGCTCAGAAGGATGCCGAGGGTGAAAAAATATTAGCAAAAATCAACAACAATGAAGTCTTAATATTATTTGACGAAAAAGGGGCAGCCCACAGTTCTCTATCATTTAGTGAATTTCTTAATAAACAAATGGTTGCAGGGGCTTCAACTTTGACATTTGTTATTGGAGGTCCGTATGGCTTTTCTAAAGCCATTTATGAACGATCACAACACCTTATTTCGTTATCACCCATGACTTTCTCTCACCAAATGGTAAGACTCATTGCAGTTGAACAAATCTATCGTGCTTTGACGATACTAAAAAACGAACCCTATCACCATTCCTAACGATGCGCCTTATTTTTGCTACCCACAACACACATAAATTTCAGGAGATTAAACCTTTAGTGCCGCAATCTTTTGAATTGATTTCATTACAAGATATAGGCTGGAAGAAGCCAATTTCAGAAACTGAGGACTCCTTGCAGGGCAATGCGCTATTAAAGGCTCGAACCATTTACACAGAAACTGGGATTTCTGTTTTCGCTGATGACACAGGGTTAGAAGTTGAAGCACTCAATGGGGCGCCTGGTGTTTTTTCGGCACGCTATGCAGGTGTTGAAGGGAATGCCCAAAAAAACATGGAAAAATTACTTTGTGAAATGAAGGGGGTTAAAAATCGGAAAGCACAATTTAGAACTGTTATTGCATTAATAATCAACGACAGAGAATGGATCTTTGAAGGTATTGCCAAAGGATCAATTCTTCAACAAAAAAGTGGTGATGGAGGTTTCGGTTACGATCCCATTTTTCAGCCTGAAGGCCTCACAAAGACTTTTGCAAGCTTGAGCAGTGTGGAAAAAAATGAGATCAGTCACCGAGGAAAAGCTATGGAAAAATGTTTAGCTTTTCTAAATCACTTTTGAACTTGTTAAATTTTTGGTAATTAGATTTCTTTAACCACATTTTTGTCATTAGTTTGTACCTTTGAAATTTATGAAAAAGAAAATCGGTTTTTGCTTTTTGGTTCTGTTGTTTATCTCAACGAACTATGTTTTTTCGCAAGGAACAACCCTTTCCGGGAAAATTGAAAATGCAGCCGACAACAAACCCATACCTAGCGTTCACATCATTAACCTCAACAAACTTGTGGGCGCTATTTCTAATGAAAAGGGGGCATTCGAAATTGTTGCAGAAGCCAATGACACACTTTATGTGTCCTATCTTGGATTTAAAACGGCCAAAGTTAGAGTAACAAACGACTTTATAAAGTTTCAAAATGCAACAATTCAGCTTACAGAATTGGCTTTTGCTCTCGAGGAAGTGGTTGTAAGACCCTATCAGCTTACGGGTTATTTAGATATCGATGCTAAAAATATTCCTTTAAGTGCAGCTGCCCGCTATGCCATTCCAGGGCTTCCTCAACGGGGTTATGAGGCAGGAGGTAGAAACGTGGGCTCCATCAATAAAATTATGGGTGCTTTGTTTAATCCTGCTGATTTCCTTTATAATATTTTTGGGAAAAAGCCAAAACAACTTCGTCGATTACGAGAAATGAAAGAGGACAATCAAATTAGAGATCTTCTGGTTCAAAAATTCGATCGTCAAACTTTGGAAGAGTTGCTACAGTTGAAGCGGATTGATATTGATGAAATTTTGAGGAATTGTAATTATTCAGATAATTTCATTACTCAAGCTAATGACCTTCAAATTTTAGAAGCGATCAGCAGTTGCTATGAAGAATTTAAGGTGCTTAATCGGTAATAGTTTCAATAGTTTTTTTTAGATCATAAATCAACTTTTGCTGTTGAGCCCAAGCAACCAAAGCTTCGGCTTGATCATTGTTAAGCACAGCGTCTCTATGAATCAAAGTATAACTCTCTAAGGGCATTTCGTCTTTTTCTACTTCTTCTGCAATTTCTTCCATTTTATGCGCTTTCCGCTTTAATGAATACTTGCTCCAATCGGCAAAATTGAGGTGTTTTTTTCCATCATCAACGTGGTGCTGAATCCAAAATGAAAGAGGAGCAACTTGAGCATACCAAGGGTAGTTGGTTGTGTTAGTGTGGCAGTCGGCACAACTCGTTTTCAAAACTTCTACAACAGAAATTGGGGGATTGGTTTCAGCAATAAAGGCTTCTAAACCCTCATAGTTGCCCTGATTTTTTTCGATAGGAAAAAATTGAATTAAAACAAGGGCTGCAAGTAAAAAGGGCAAAACCCTATAGATTATTTTCTTCATGATTTTTGGTTTTTAAAGGCAATACTAAGATACAAATTTTGTTTAAATTTGCACTTTCTTTCAAATATGATGCTCAACACACTCAATGCTCTTTCTCCTATTGATGGACGTTATCGTTCAAAAACCAAAAGTTTAGCTCCATTTTTTTCTGAAGAAGCCCTTATCAAATATAGAGTTCGAGTAGAGATTGAGTATTTTATTGCGCTTTGCGAATGGCCTTTGCCTCAGCTAAAGGATTTTCCCCATGGGCTTTCAGAGGAATTGCGAAGCATTTATCGCTTTTTTTCAGCAGATGATGCGCAAGAAATTAAGGAAATAGAAAAAACAACAAACCACGATGTTAAGGCGGTTGAATATTTTTTAAAAAAGGAATTCGACCGATTGGGACTTGAAAAATATAAGGAGTTCATTCATTTTGGGCTCACCTCACAAGACATTAACAATACGGCCATTCCGCTGTCTATCAAGGAAGCTTTAGAAGATGTGTTCTATCCACAACTTTTCGAACTCACTGAGGCGCTTAAAGATAGAGCTGCTCAGTGGGAAAAAGTGTCCATGCTAGCCCGAACCCATGGACAAGCGGCCTCTCCAACTCGTTTGGGTAAAGAATTTTGGGTATTCGTGGTGAGAATAGAAGAGCAATTAAAAACGCTGAAGCAAACCCCTTTGAGTGCCAAATTTGGCGGTGCTACAGGTAATTTTAACGCCCATCACATCGCCTATCCCTCTATAGATTGGAAAGTTTTTGGTACTCATTTTGTTGAGGCCAAACTAGGATTGAAGCATGCTTTTCCGACTACACAAATTGAACATTATGATCACCTGGCTGGGCTGTTTGATGCGGCTAAGCGCATCAACAACATTTTGATTGATTTCAACAGAGACTGTTGGACCTATATATCAATGGATTATTTTAAGCAAAAAATCAAAGAAGGAGAAGTGGGCTCATCGGCAATGCCCCATAAGGTTAACCCCATTGATTTTGAAAATTCTGAAGGCAATTTGGGCCTAGCCAATGCTGTGTTTGAATTTTTAGCCTCAAAACTACCTGTGTCTCGTCTTCAGCGCGACCTCACAGACAGCACTGTCCTTAGAAATGTGAGCGTACCCTTTGCACATTCGATTATCGGATTTCAATCCACGCTAAAAGGCTTAAACAAACTGTTGTTGAATGAAGAAAAATTGAATGACGATCTCGAAAAAAACTGGGCTGTCGTAGCCGAAGCCATTCAAACCATTCTACGAAGAGAGGGCTTTTCGAATCCATACGAAATGCTCAAACAACTCACAAGAACCAATGCGCAAATCACGAAAACATCTATTGAAGATTTTGTTAAAGAACTCGATGTTTCGAATACAGTAAAGGCGGAACTGCTCGCCATTACGCCACAAAATTATACCGGAATCTAAAAAAAATTTTTTAGAGATTCAAAAGCATCTTCTTGGATGTCAATTCGATTTAGCACAGGCACTAGAGTTGCTATTTTTTGAGGGTCCATGTTGTTGCCCAAAGCGCGAACCACTAAAAGCCCTTGAGCCGACACAACCCCATAAATGATCACTTCGCTCACGGCGTTTTCTTGACCTTGATACAAAATTTTGCCACTGACTTTTTTATCAGAAATTGAAATCAATTCATTGAATTTATCTGAAGACAAAATGTAGCTTAACCGTTTTTGCTCTTGGCCGAAGCGTGGGTCATTTTCTCCTTGTTTTTTGTAGGCTAGAATGTTGAATTTTTGAAAGGAAGACAAGGCCTCTTGCTGTACATTATCAAGGCTAAGGTCAGCCAAATCCAAAATAGAGGATGGAACATCAACCACTAAAAAATTGGGATCCTCGGTTTTTTCCACAAAATACATTTGTAAACTGGGTGCTGATTGGCAGGATGCGATCAACAACAGTGAAACTAATCCAAGTAATTTATTCATAGGTGGGGTGCTAGAGTTCTTTTTTCTTGGCTTGCTTGGCTTTTTTCAACTGTTGACCACCTGGCAAGTCCATTTGTTCTGTGAGTTTGGAAATTTGCTCCAAATCAATGTCGCCTGTGAGCTGTAACAATACAGTTTCGAATTTTCGGCCTTTGAGGTTGTTGTTCAAATCTGAAACACACATCAGCAATTCTTCAATGCGATCGGACCCAGATTTTTCTTTAACATAAAATTTCACATTGGCTTCACCATCTCTAACACGCATCAGCTCTTCCATGCCTTGATTTTTAGAGGTACGAAGGGCATAGGTCTCTAGCTCCTTTGCAATACTAGAATTTTCGGTAGTTAGCACCTTAAAGGTTTTGATACTTCTAACCATTTCAAAGAAGTGCTCTGCCTCGGGATCATCGGAATGAATGCTCATTTTGCCTAACATTTGAAACATTTTTGGACTGATGGAAATGTAGGAAACATCGAGATTGTCTTCATATTTCTCGAAGATGTTTTGGCTCAACACAAAAAGTGGAACCAGTAGAAATAAGGGAATAATTTTCTTTTTCATTTTATTCATTTTTTAAAAATTGTTGTGTAACCCTATCAAAGTTTTCTAGATAAACAACACTGTTCTTACCTTTGTTTAATTGATTTGAAATCAGTTGCATACCTTCTTTAAATTGAGAAAAATGCAACTCAGCTTGTTGCTGTTCGATAGCATATTGACGTTGGTTAAACCAAAATCCACCAACCACCAAAGCAACCAAAGCTGCAACAGCCCACCAAGATTGATGGATATGTTTTTTGGGCGTAGCAAAAGGGCGTTGAGAAGCTAGGGATTGCGTCTGGTGAATGTATTGAAAATAGGCTGCAAAAGGAGTGTTTACGTTTTTATTTTCTGAAAAATAACGCCTCAACGCAGCTTCTTCTCGAAGGTTTGTTTCTCCTTCAAAATACTTATCCAGCAATTGATCAACATCAGGTACCATATTGATGTAATTTTAAAAGTTGTTCTTTAATTGTTTTTCGAGCACGCGACAAAGCCACACGAACGGCGCCATTTGATAGCTCCAACACTTCTGCAATCTCCTCTAAAGAATATTGCTCAACATCACGCATGTGAATAATCATTTGTTGTTGCCTTGGGAGTGCTTTAATGAGCTTTTGAACCCATGCCACAGCATCTTTTTGGTCTAAATCTTTTGAGATTCCAACTTGATAATCCTCGTAATTTGAATGAACCAAACGTAAATTACTGGCTTGTTTTGAACGCAAGCGGTCTAAACAGAAATTCTTTGTCATGGTCATCGAATAAGCCTCAATATTTTGAAAAGATGTTATTCTTTGTCGCTTTTCCCACAAACGAACCATCACCTCCTGAGCAGCATCCTCAGCTTCCTCCTCAGAAATGAGATATTGTTTCGCAAATCGAAACAACTTGTCCTTCATGGGAACTATAATTGACAAAAATTCTGAATCTCTCATTGTTTTTAAAACGAATAAACTGATTTATTGTTACAATTGATTTGGCTAAGTTAAAAATTTGTATTTTTAAACCTATTAAACATATATATTCAAAATCAAATGATTCCACCTAAGCTCTCAAATCAGCTTAAAAAACCTTTCTTATGCACATAACAAAAAACACCCGCCATTTTAAGCTTTTCCTCTTCACTTGCTTCGCATTTATGTTCGGTTGCAAAGATAGCGACGATAATTTTACTACTGTTAACCAAAACCTTGAAATTCAAGACTTTATATGGAAAGCCATGAATGAAGTCTATTATTGGCAGGGTGCTGTTGAGGATCTTGCTGACGATAGATTTGACACTGATGAAGATTATAAAAGTTTTTTGAGTCAATTCGAAGATCCCAAAAAACTTTTTCAGGCACTAAAACACTCCAACGACCGATTTAGTTGGATTGTTGATGATTATGTTCAACTAGAGAATGCTTTGAATGGAATCACCAAGACCAAT
Organism: uncultured Flavobacteriaceae bacterium; assembly: GCA_964477735.1. Lineage (GTDB taxonomy): Bacteria > Bacteroidota > Bacteroidia > Flavobacteriales > Flavobacteriaceae > CAYZFD01. Next base: position 18,434 of record CAYZFD010000007.1, on the reverse strand, counting down.
GGTATGGAATTTCGATTGATAAGAAAAAGCTCTAGTTCTGATGATTTAGTGGGTTTTGTTGTTTATGTGATGCCTCATTCGGATGCCGCTAATAAGGGAATTGAAAGAGGTGACCTATTCGACAAAGTAAACAACACCACCCTAACCGTTTCCAATTACTCATCATTATTGTTTAGTGAGGATAGCTACAGTGTTTCAATTACAACAATTAACAATCAAAATGAATGGACACCAACAGGTGAAAATATTACTTTAACCAAATCAGTTTTTTCTGAAAATCCCATTCACAAAACAAAAGTGTTGGAAATCGGCGGTCGCAAGGTGGCTTATCTAATGTATAATGGATTTTTAAAAGATTTTGACAATGATTTAGAAACTGTGTTTGGAGATTTTAAAACCGCCAATGTCACAGACTTAGTTTTGGATCTTCGCTACAACAGTGGTGGAAGTGTAGGCAGTGCCATTAAGTTGGCTGGGCATATCACAGGTCAATTCACAGATCAAGTTTTTGCGAAAACTACCTACAACAGCAAATTGGCAGATGAATATAATGGCGTTTATCGTTTTAGCTCGGTTTCAAATGCGTTAGGTTTAAGCAAAGTCTACATCCTTACTTCAAAAAACACGGCTTCGGCCAGCGAGCTTGTTGCCAATGGGCTAGCATCCTATATTGACGTGATTTTAGTCGGTGATTACACGACTGGCAAAAATGTAGCTTCCTACACAATAAAAGATATTATTGACAACAACGGCAACGTGAATCCCAACCACAAATGGGCCCTTCAACCCATAGTGCTTAAAATCGCCAACAAGGATGGTTTTGCTGATTTCGACAATGGGTTGACTCCAACAACATTCTTCCAAGAAAACCCCTTAAACTTGGGTGTTTTGGGTGAAAGTGATGAGCCGTTACTGCTCGAAGCCTTAAAAATGATGGGGCTTGCCGGTGTTGTAAAACCCGGAATAGCAAACGAAACAAAGCCTATCAATTTTGGCGCTCCTTTAGTCTTTGAAAAAAAATCGTTCAGAGGCATGTGGATAGATTCAGAAAGTGGCCTAAGGTTTTAGAAAGAAAACCGCATTCCTACCCTATAATTCCTGCCACGAGTGTTATAGCCAATAGCCTCCTCGAAATTGGTGTTTTGAAGGTTCGATATCTCTGCATACCACAAAACCTCCGGCGTTCGGGTTTTATACCTAAATCCTAAATCGATGAGACCAAAAGCAGGAAGGTTTAATGTTTCGTCAAGCACAAAATCCTTGTCCATTCGATCACTCAACCACTGATAGTGAACAAAAGTCGAAAATCGACTAAAAAGCTCATTTGACAAGGAAATGTTATACTTGTGTTTTGGAATTCGAAGCGTGCCGCTTGGCAAGTCTGTGTAAGTGTGATTGAAAGTAACTTCTGTTTTTGGTGACAATTGCCATGAAAACTGAGTTTCTATTCCTTGAACTTGGGAGTTTTGAGTCGTGTTTTGGTATTGAAATTTATAGCTCGTTGGATCAACCGAAGCGTAAATAATCTTATTCCTTTCTTCACGATTAAAATATAACAAAGACCATGTCCAAACATGAGCTCGAATAAATTCTACGCCCAACGAAGCTGTCCGATCGGTTTCTGGTAAAAGATCGGGATTGGGGTCATAAAATCCAAACAATTGAGAAAGAGAAGGCGCAATAAAAGAGTGGCTGAATTCACCAAAGAGCTTAGCATACACTCCATCTTTTTCGAAAATATAAGAAGGGTTAAAACTATAGGTAAAATGCTGACCATAAGTAGAATGATTGTTTAATCGTAGGCCTGTGTTAAGTGTCCAACGATTTTTAAAATGCATAACCACATTCAAATATGGATCAAAGTTTTGAACCGAAACTGTTTTGTCAAATGTAGTTTGATAGCGACTAAAATTGATGCCGGCCAACCAACGGAGCCATTTTTGAGGTTGGAATCGCACAAATAGATCCAACACATCTTGGTTTGCCTGGTATGCGGCTGGATAATCAGATTGAATGTCACGTTCAATTTGCAGGTGGGCATATTGAGCTTCCAAGATCCAATTGTTTTTTTGAAAGTAATTGTGAATCCCCCATCGATTTTGAACGGAATTTGATTCAAAAGATGCGTCTTCTAAAGGAAAACTATTGTCGAAGGCTGCATTGAAAAAGTCACGAGAGAAATGAGTGTTGACTTTCCAATTTTCAGAAAAGGTTTTTGCCAAAGATAAACGAGTGTTTGTGGTTGAAAAAGGATCTGCTTCTGTGCCAGATTTCACAGCACTCATCCCACTTTGGTACTGATGTCCAAATTGGGCTCTATAACTAAAACTTCCCAATTGTCCACTGGCACTAATATCATTAGTAATTATGTCTGGATTTTTTGAAAATCGATCTGGAGTAGCATTTGTTCCAAATCTTGAACTCACATCAAAAGCCACAGGTTTAAGGGCTGGTTTTTTGGTTTGAATGTTGATGACAGCTGCAGCAGCACCACTGCCATACAAAACACTAGAGGCTCCTTTACTAATTTCAATCGAGGCAATTTGTTCAAGGTTTAACAATCGAAGGTCATAATCTGCAGCAGGCTGTGAGGGGTCATTGACTTGTATTCCATCAATTAAAATCAGCACTTGACGGTTGTTTCCACCACGAATAAAATAGCCTAGATTTTGACCTTGCACGCTCCTACTTCCATGAATTTCAACGCCTGCCAAGCGGCTCAATATTGTAGCTAATGATGCTCCTAATTGCTTTTCAAAATCGGCAGCTGTGAGCTTAATGACAGCTTTTCCCGAAAGGGTTCGTGGCAGTTCGAAACGGGAATCAGTGACGACCACCTCTTCTAGACCATTAGTGTTTTGAGCTAGTAGGACACCACAAAACAACATCAGTGATGTTGCCATTATTTGTATAAACTTCATATAAAATCAAAAAAAGTACACTTGCTTCACCCGAGCAATATGTCCTAAATTCTTTTTGTGGCAGGTCTCCTGGCTTTCGTCTTTGCCTTTGGCCTTCCCAAACAAGTTCAGTGGCCTGAAGTAAAGCACATTAACGACGATTACAGTTGCGGGGACAGCGTCGGATTTTAACCGACTTCCCTTTTCGTTTAAAACAACGAAAGTTGTTTCAAAACCACAGAGCGCAAATATACAGCATTCCGATTGGGCACTTCAAAAAATGATCAAATAATTGTATTTTTGGGATTCAAAAATGTTGCACATGAAAAACATCTCACTTTCGGTTCGCCAAAGGATTCTATTTGGCATGATCCTTTTTGCTGCTTTTACCCGTTTGTTGCCCCATCCTCCAAATGTAACAGCCGTTACGGCGATGGCACTGTTTGCTGGCGCTCAGTTTAGCAATAAAAAGTGGGCATTTCTTGCTCCGGTTATAGCCATGGCACTTTCTGATATATTTTTAGGCTTTTATGAGATCTCCGTGTTTGTTTATTTGGGTTTTATACTTGTCACAACGCTTGGTTATATCACCAAAAAAATGAATGCTGGGGTTGTGTTGACCAGTTCAGTCCTATTTTTTATCACCACTAACCTCGGCGTTTGGTTTTTGCATTATCCACTCACTGCAGAAGGACTAAGCACTTGTTTCACCTTGGCAATTCCTTTTTTTGTGAACTCGCTAATTGGTGATTTCTTTTTTGCAGGTCTCCTTTTTTATAGTTTCTCGTGGGTCAATCAGCGTTATTTACGAGCCGCCTAAAACTTCAATATGAATGACTATGTGATCATCTTAATCGTTTTTGTTGCCTTAATTTTAGGTGGTTTCGTTGGACAATGGGTTGCCAAACTCAAGTTTCAAAGTCAGCAAGCCACACTCCTAGCTACCCATGAAAGCCTAAACAAAAAACTTGCAGAAATCAATCAAGAAAAAAATATTTTACAAGAAAATATTGAAAGTTACCGTGCTGAAAAAGAAACACTTAACATTTCTCTAACCAAAAGTGAAGCAGCGCTTACCAACCTTCGAAAACTATATGAAGAGGAGGACCGATTGCAAGAACGGTTCAAGAATCTAGCTTCGGAACTTTTGGAAGAAAAATCCACCAAATTCACCAAGCTAAACAGTGAAAATTTAAAACAAATCCTCACACCTTTAGGAGAAAAAATCCTAGCTTTTGAAAAAAAGGTAGAGTCCACAAACAAAGAAAGCATTGAAAGGCATGGTGCGCTAAAAGAACAATTGGTTCATTTAAAGGGGATTAGTGAACAAATGAGTCAAGAAACCTTAAATTTAACCAAAGCACTGAAAGGTGATAGCAAAATTCAAGGGAATTGGGGAGAATTGATTTTGGAACGCGTGCTCGAAAAATCAGGTCTCGAAAAGGGCAGAGAGTTCACCATTCAAGAAAGCTTTACCAGGGAAGACGGCAGTCGTGTTCAACCAGATGTGATCATTCACTTGCCCGATAATAAGAAAATGGTGGTTGATGCCAAAGTATCACTCACAGCCTACGAGCGCTATGCCAATGCCGAAAATGAAACCGACAAAGCGCAAGCATTAAAACAACATCTGCTGTCTTTTAATGCTCATATTGACACCTTGGCCTCTAAAAATTATGAAGATTTATACGAAATCGAATCTCCGGATTTTGTGTTGCTTTTTGTCCCTATAGAAACAGCCTTTGCTCTTGCCCTATCCCAACAAGACAACCTCTACAACAAGGCTTTCGAAAAAAATATTGTGATCGTAACACCTTCGACACTATTGGCCACTTTGGGGGTGATTGAAAGCATGTGGAAAAACGAAAAACAACAGCGAAATGCTTTAGAAATTGCGCGACAAGCCGGCGCTTTATATGATAAATTTCATGGACTAGCAACCGATTTGCTCAAAGTGGGCAAGCGGATGGATGAAGCTAAAGGAGAATATGAATCTGCAATGAACAAGCTAGTTTCTGGGAAAGGGAATCTAGTTCGTAGCGCAGAAAAACTTCGTAAAATGGGCGCCAAAAGTAAAAAAGAGTTGCCACAAACCCTCATTGAAAGGGCCTCGGAAAACGACGAAGATCTACTTGCTTAAATACATTTTCCTACGGGCATATAACTCATAGAACTCATCGTCTTTAAGGCTATCAACAAACAAAATGCTTTCACCAGTGCTCTTCATTTCAGGCCCTAAATTCTTATTGACATTTGGAAATTTATTGAAGGAGAAAACAGGTTGTTTAATGGCATAACCTTTAAGGTCGGGTTTAAAGTCAAAATCTGAAACTTTATTGTGGCCCAACATGACCTTTGTAGCATAATTCACATAAGGCTCACCGTAGGCTTTCGCAATGAAAGGCACCGTTCTTGAGGCTCTAGGATTGGCCTCAATGATGAATACCTTGTCGTCTTTCACAGCAAACTGTATGTTGATGAGTCCAACTGTATTAAGCGCCAAGGCGATTTTTTTGGTGTGGTCTTCAATTTGCTGCATCACAAAACTCCCTAAATTAAAAGGGGGAAGCGTAGCATTTGAATCTCCAGAGTGGATTCCACAGGGCTCAATATGCTCCATAATACCAATGATTCTCACGTCAGTGCCATCACAAATTGCATCAGCTTCGGCCTCAATAGCGCCGTCTAAGTAGTGATCTAGCAATAATTTATTGTTGGGGATTTTGCGGAGCAAATCCACCACATGCTTTTCGAGTTCTTCTTTATTGATGACAATTTTCATACCTTGACCTCCAAGCACATAGGATGGTCTTACTAAGATTGGGAAATCGAGTTCTTTGGCCAGTTCTAAGGCTTGATCGGGCGTTTCTGCAACCCCAAATTCTGGATATGGAATGTTGTTTTCTTTCAACAAACTTGAGAAACTACCTCGATCTTCGGCCAAATCAAGGGCTTCGAAGCTGGTACCCATAATTTTAACACCATATCGAGCCAATTTTTCAGCCAATTTTAGCGCCGTCTGACCACCCAGCTGTACAATAACACCCTCGGGCTTTTCGTGCTGGATAATATCATAAATATGTTCCCAAAAAACAGGTTCGAAATATAGCTTATCAGCAATGTCAAAATCAGTGGAAACAGTTTCAGGATTGCAATTGATCATGATGGTTTCATAACCACATTCTGAGGCCGCCAATACGCCGTGAACACAACAATAATCAAACTCAATACCCTGTCCAATTCTGTTTGGACCTGAACCAAGAACGACAACCTTCTTTTTGTTTGTTTGAACACTTTCGTTTTCACTGAACCGCTCACCATTGGGAAGTTCCATTTCTTCTTCAAATGTTGAATAGTAGTATGGAGTCTTGGCTTCAAATTCAGCTGCACAAGTGTCCACAAGCTTATAAACTCTCTTAATTCCCAGTTCATTTCTTTTGTTATAGACCTGGCTTTCTAAACAGCCCAACATGTGGGCAATTTGTCGGTCGGCAAATCCTTTTTGTTTGGCTTCGAGCAGAAGTGATTTGGAAATGTTTTCAACTTGATAAGAACTTATTTCCTTTTCTAACTGAAATAAGCCTTCATATTGCCTTAAAAACCATTTATCAATTTTGGTAATTTCATGAATACGATCCACAGAAATTCCCATTTGAATGGCGTCGTAGAGCACAAAAACACGATCCCAACTGGGAATTGTCAATTTTTCTATAACCTGGTCATATTTAGTATAACCTTTACCATCGGCACCAAGCCCATTTCGTTTAATTTCTAAAGATTGAGTGGCTTTGTGAAGTGCTTCTTGGAAGGAGCGACCAATACCCATAACCTCACCAACAGACTTCATTTGAAGTCCTAGGGTGCGATCTGATCCTTCAAATTTATCAAAATTCCAGCGTGGTATTTTAACAATCACATAATCAAGAGTGGGCTCAAAAAGGGCTGAAGTGGATTTTGTAATTTGATTGTCTAATTCGTCAAGTGAATATCCAATGGCCAGCTTAGCAGCAATTTTTGCAATGGGATAACCCGATGCTTTCGAAGCTAAAGCCGAAGAACGGGAAACTCTTGGATTAATTTCTATGGCTATAATATCTTCTTTTTCGTCGGGACTTACGGCAAATTGCACATTACAACCACCCGCAAAATCACCAATACTTCTCATCATTTTGATGGCCATATCGCGCATCCGTTGATAGGTAGTGTCGGAAAGTGTCATGGCTGGGGCCACAGTAATGGAGTCGCCCGTATGAATTCCCATAGGATCCATGTTTTCGATCGTACAAATAATGACCACATTGTCATTTTTATCACGCAGCAATTCCAACTCATACTCTTTCCATCCCAGCAATGCTTTGTCGATGAGCACCTCGTGAATGGGCGATGCTTCTAATCCCCTGGTCAACAATTCCTCGAACTGATCGGCTTTGTGCACAAAAGAGGCACCAGTACCCCCCAGTGTAAAGGAGGGACGGATGACGAGTGGAAAACCAAATTTTTGAGCAATTTCTTTTCCTTTTAAAAAGGAGGTGGCCGTTTCGGCAGGCGCTACAGGAATGTTGATTTTTTTGAGCAGTTCTTTGAATTTTTCCCTGTCCTCGGTGATGTTAATTGCGTCAATATCAACGCCTATAATTTCAACACCATGGGCCTCCCAAATGCCTTTTTCATCTGCCTCAATACAAAGGTTTAATGCTGTTTGTCCACCCATCGTTGGAAGCACTGCATCTACCTGATGTTTTTCTAAAATTTCACGAATAGAACGCGTGGTCAATGGTTTTAAATAAACATGATCTGCCATGGTGGGGTCTGTCATGATGGTGGCAGGGTTTGAATTGATGAGGATCGTTTTAATTCCGTCTTCTCTAAGTGATCGAAGAGCTTGAGTTCCAGAATAATCAAATTCACAAGCTTGACCGATGATGATGGGGCCAGATCCGATGATGAGAATGGTGTTTAAATCTTTTCTTTTTGGCATTTTATGTTGGATAACCGATTAACGTAAACAGGGCACAAGATATCAAAAAAAAGGTGCTAACTTTAAAAGTAGCACCTGATGTTTTCAACGAATTATTCACTTATTTTTTGTGTCGTGGTTCGCAAGATACAGAAAGTTTTTTTCGACCTTTAGCACGTCGGCTGGCCAATACTTTACGACCATTGACAGAGGCCATTCTTTCTCTAAAGCCGTGTTTGTTGCGGCGTTTTCTTTTGGATGGTTGAAATGTTCTTTTCATATCGACACTATATTTTCTATGACTTTTATGCTTCAAAAAGTCGGGCGCAAATATACAAGAACTTTTACAATATACACAAACAGAAACTTAAAAAGAATTCATCATTCTTTTTGTACTTTTGTCCCTATAAAAAAAACCATGTTTCCAAAGTTTATCAAACTCATTTTAGCAGCAGCCACATTGGGGTGGTCTATTTACCAATTCACTGAAGACGAGATTGGCAATGGCATAGCGCTCATCTTTCTAGCTGGAATTTTTGTTTTTCTCTATTTTCGCAATGAAATTATTTTGCTTTCATTCCTAAGATTACGTAAACAAGATTTTGAGGGAACTGCTCGTTGGCTATCGAAAATAAAAAATCCTGAAAGCGCACTGACGACCAAACAACAAGGATATTTCAATTACTTGCATGGTATTATTAGTTCACAAAACAATCTAACTCAGGCCGAAAAATACTTTAGAAAAGCGCTTTCACTTGGACTTAGCATGAATCATGATTTGGCTATGGCCAAGCTCAGTTTGGCAGGCATTGTGATGCAAAAAAGAAGAAAAAGAGAAGCTACTACCCTTCTCAACGAAGCTAAAAAACTTGATAAACAGGGTATGTTAAGCGATCAAATTAAGATGATGCAACAGCAGATGAAAAAAATCTGATGGATTATTGAGGAATCTTAATTTCGTATAGTTTTCGAGACTTGTTGTTGAGGTGGTTTTCTAACAACCAAGGGTTGTAGAGTTTAAGTTCTTTGTAGGTAATTCCATGAATTTCTGAGAATTTTGCCAAATTGGTAATGGCTGTGTCTATCTCTAACACCTTATAATTTCGCAATTCATATCGATCAGAAACAGGCACTTCAAAACCAAAGTCAGTGGGGTTGGTAAGCAACAATTTCATGGCAAGCAATCGAAAAACATATCGCCCAGTTTCTTCGCCCAACAACAAATCATAATAATTTTCGACCTGTTGTATATCTAAATATCTTAAAATTCTTGCACGCCCTGCGTTATAGGCTGCAGCAGCTAGGGTCCAACTTCCAAATTTTTCTTTAGCACTTTTTAAATATACACAGGCGACTTCTGTTGCTTTTTCTATGTGATAGCGCTCATCAACATTGTCGTTTACCTCTAAGCCGTATTCTCTTGCTGTTGATTTCATAAATTGCCAAAAACCTTTGGCCCCAGCAGGAGAAGTCACATTAAGCAAGCCACTTTCAATGACAGGTAAATAACGAAAATCATGAGGGATGCCATGTTTTTTAAGAATTGGATCAATAATCGGAAGATATTTATGAGCACGTTTGATCATCAATAAGCTGTTGGAGTGCCAATAGGAGTTGACAAGCAATTCACGGTCCATTCGCTCATAAACATCATTTTGGTGAAGCGGAACAGATTCACCAGCAAAATTCAAATCTTGAGGAATGGGATAGCTCCCAAACTCAAAATCTAGGGGCTTGGACTCGTTTGTTGGCATAGATAGAAAGCTAAATGACAACAAACAAACAATTATAATTAAGCCAGGTTTAAGATTTTTATGAAGCTTCATTTTAAAAATAAATTTTCAATAAAATTATATAATTTTCCAGACAACTCCCAAATTAAATGAGGCTAATTCTCGTCTGATAAAAGTTTGGGTAAATTTTTGTTTAGCCACCCACAATGTGTGAGCATTAGGGCGTGGGTTGCCCCTTCAATAGGAATGTAATTGTTAAAGCCACTTGGAGGCAAAACCAAATCGTGTGAACCATGTAAATGTATGATGTGTTGGGGAGGTGATATTTGTTGCCATTCCACCATGGCCTCGATGGCCCAATCGAGATAGGGTTTGTCTCTTACGCTTAAGTATTTTTGATGTAGTTGCATCCGCTTTTTGGCTTTAGGCCCAAAAGCAAAGCCTATCATAGCTTCCATACTGTTTACCCATTGGGTGGGCAATAGCTTATAGACTTTTGTTTGACGTCCTAATCGCATGTGTAGAGGCAATTCCTTGTGTGTTTTTATGCTTGATATGATAACAATTCTCCTCGTTTTAATGTGTTTGGCCATTTCTTGAACTAAAATTCCTCCAAAAGAAACCCCTAACAAAATGGGATTTTTATGAATGACTTTATCTGCCATTCTTTTTGCATATGCCGCTATGGGTTCGTTTTTGGTTGGAGGGAACCACTCTAGAAAATAGAGCTTGTAGGGTTTTGGCAACTGGAATCGCTCAAAAATAAGTGGATTGGCAGCCATTCCTGGCATGCAATAAACCGAAATTGTTTCAAACCCGCTCATAATAGCACACAAAAATAGGGTCTCCAGCGATATTTTCGTATATTTGCACCACTTCTCACCACAAAATGGCTGAAAAACTCGAAATTATTGACAATACTTTTTTGCGTCAATTTGAAGTGGACGTTGATGGCGATTTGGCCACAATTGAATATGCCCATCAAGAACGTAAAATATTTTTAACCAAGTTAAAAATTCCTGAAAACATACAATCAGTAGATTTCCAGCAACAATTCATCAAAGAAGTGCTGGATATCATAGAAGATCAAGGCATTCAGATGATGCCCACAAGCCCACAAATTGTTGGTTTTGTGCGCAAAAACAAACAGTATAAGAATTTACTACCTATTGGGGTTAGAATTTAAACCTTAACTTCAGTCAAGGCAACACCCTTAACCAATCCGTCTTCATCAATAGACTTTAGCAGAAATGTCTTGGTTTTGTTAATCCATGCCGGATCCCAAGGTGCCTTAATTTTCACATAGTTTTCTGTAAATCCATGGATATAGCCCCTTTTGTTCTCACTTTCAAACAAAACTTTTTGAGTACTTCCTAGTTGACTTTCATAAAAAGCACGTCTTTTTTTGACTGACAAACCCCTAAGCAATTTGCTTCTTTTGTGGCGTACCGCCATAGGCACCACACCCCCCATATCTGCTGCAACTGTATGTGGTCTTTCAGAATATGTAAAAACATGTAAATAAGAAATGTCTAACGCAGATAGAAATTTATAGGTTTCAAGAAATCGCTCTTCGGTTTCTCCAGGAAAACCAACAATAACATCCACCCCAATGCAAGCATTTGGCATTCGTGAGCGAATTTGTTGAATTCGATCTATATATAAATCGGTCAGATAGCGGCGACGCATTTTCTTTAACAAATCGTCACTACCACTCTGTAGGGGTATATGAAAATGCGGAACAAAAGTTTGACTCTGTGACACAAAATCAATCAAAGCTTCACTTAGTAAGTTGGGCTCTATCGATGAAATTCGTAAACGCTCGAGCCCTGAAACCTGATCAAGTGCTTCAACGAGTTCAAGAAAAGTGTGGTCATGTTTTTTGTTGCCAAACTCCCCTTTACCATAATCACCAATATTCACTCCAGTGAGCACGATTTCTCGTATTCCTTTGGCTGCAATCTCTTTGGCATTTTCGATCACATTTTCAAGGGTGTCACTGCGAGAAATTCCTCTTGCTAGGGGTATCGTGCAATAGGTGCATTTATAATCGCAACCGTCTTGCACTTTAAGAAAGGCTCTAGTTCTGTCTCCTAAAGAATAACTGCCCACATAGAAATTGGCTTCATCAATTTCGCAAGCGTGAATCTGACTTTGGTCAGACTTGCAGAGATCGTTTAGATAGTCTGTAATTTTAAATTTTTCGGTTGCGCCCAAAACAAGATCTACACCATCAACAGCAGCCAAGGCTTCGGGCTGTAGCTGCGCATAACAGCCCACTGCAATCACAAAGGCTTCGGAGTTTTGTTTTAAAGCTTGTTTCACTAACCCTTTAAAGCGCTTGTCGGCGTTTTCGGTGACAGAACAAGTATTAATCACAAAAACATTGGCGGCCTCACTAAAATCAACCCGCTCAAAGCCCTCATGCTCAAATTGACGAGCAATAGTTGAGGTTTCTGCAAAATTAAGTTTGCAACCCAAAGTGTGAAAAGCAACTTTTTTAGAGTGGTTCATTTCGACAAACAATTAAGTTGTACTAAATTAGCTGACAAATATACCACCTATTCACTGTATGCTCAAATACTGCTTTTCTTTATGCTTTTTGGTTTGGCTCACAAGTTGTGGAACTGATCATCAACAAAAAGTAAAACAAGTTTTCCGATATAATGAGCACGGAAATGTAAATACCCTAGACCCTGTTTTTGCACGAAATCAACGAACCATTTGGCCTGTGCATCAAATCTTTAGTGGCTTGGTGCAAACCGATAGTTTACTGCAAATTAAACCAGATATAGCCAAGTCTTGGACCGTTTCAAAAAATGGACTACAAATCGACTTCAATTTAAGAAAGGACGTATATTTTCACCCCTCCCCTTTTTTTGGTGCAGACAGCACAAGAACCGTAGTGGCTCAAGATTTTGTCTATAGTTTTGATCGACTTTCAGATCCCCAAACCGCATCACCTGGTGCCTGGGTGCTTCACCAAGTGGATCGCTATAGTGCCTTGAACGACAGTGTTTTTCGCATCCAACTTAAACAAGCATTTCCAGCTTTCTTGGGTGTACTTTCTATGCAATATTGTTCAGTTGTGCCAAAAGAAGTGGTGCAAGGCTTAGGCAACCGATTCAGCAAAAAACCGATCGGAACTGGTCCGTTTTTATTCAAAAGGTGGGAAGAAAATATTAAATTGGTGCTCAGAAAAAACAAGCGCTATTATGAGCGTGACGAAGCAGGAATAGCACTCCCCTATCTCGAAGCGGTTTCCATCACCTTTTTACCCAGCAAGCAAAGTGAGTTTATGGAATTTATGCAAGGAAAACTCGATTTCATAAATGCACTAGACAATTCCTACAAAGACGAACTATTAACCCCTGAGGGATTGTTAAACGAAAAATATAGTGGAAAAATTCATTTTCGCTCTAGTCCATATTTGAACACAGAATATATTGGCATATTTCTCGACAACCCAGCACCCGAAATACAATCGCTTAAGCTTAGAAGAGCCCTTAATTATGGATTTGACAGAAAAAAAATGGTGCGCTATTTACGCAACAATATGGGAACGCCAGCCAACCAAGGCTTTGTACCTACAGGACTACAAACCGAAAAGGGTATAACAGGCTTTGATTTCGACCCTCACAAAGCTCAAAAACTTGTAAATGAATACAAAACCGAAACAGGAGATATGAAACCGCAATTGGTGCTTTCTACAGATGCCAATTATATCGATGTTTGCGAATACCTTCAGCGTTCACTTCAGCAAATTGGAATTGACATTAAAATTGAAGTTTTGCCAGCTTCAGCACTCCGACAAGCCAAATCCTCAGGCAAATTGCAACTTTTTAGAGCCAGCTGGATTGCCGATTACCCCGACCCTGAAAACTATTTCTTACCATTCTATTCTGAAAACTTTACCCCCCTTGGCCCTAATTATACGCACTTCAAAAACCCTTTATTCGATCAATATTTTGAAGAAAGTTATCATGAAGTCGATCCCGAAAAACGAGCTGAACTATACGCTAAAATGGATCAATTGGTGATTGACCATGCAGCCATCATTCCACTTTTTTATGATAAGGCAGCAAGATTTACACAGCCCAATGTTAAAGGATTGGTTTCAAATCCTGTTAATTTATTGACACTAAAAACGGTGTATAAAGAATAGGATAGCTTTATTTTAAAGCCTCGTTATAAAGATGAGATAACATCGAAATTTCGGCTTCACTTAATTCGAGTGCACGCCTTATTTTCATGGCTTTTATCGATGAAATCACCTTGTCGAACTTAAAGGGCACAAGACCTGAAGCACCCCCCCAACTGAAACTAGGAATATAGGTTCGTGGAAAACCATCACCAAAAACGTTAGCACTAATGCCAATAACAGTTCCTGTGTTGAGCATACTATGAATGCCTAGTTTACTATAATCCCCAAGCATCAGTCCACAAAACTGAAGACCTGTATCAATAAATCGACCTTCGGGATAACTCCAAGCCCGAACTGGCTCATAGGTGTTTTTTAGGTTTGATGCGTCGGTAGCAGCTCCAATATTGCACCAAGACCCAACAACAGCATTCCCTAAAAAACCATCGTGTCCTTTATTGGAGTTTGAAAACATCACCACATTATTGAGTTCGCCCCCAACTTTACACTGAACTCCAATTGAAGTGGGACCATAAATCTTTGTGCCCATTTTCACCACCGATTTCTCGCCAGCAGCAAAACCTCCACGTATGAGCGCTCCCTCCATAATCAGGGCATCTTTTCCGAAATAAATTGGTCCCTCACTAGCATTGAGTGTGGCGAATTCAACAACAGCACCAGCCTCTATGAAAATATTTTCAGGGGCAATTACATTATTGGTTTTGGATATGGGTTGTGAAATGCTGTCTTTTGTCAACAATTCGAAATCTTCACGCAAAGCTTGGCCGTTTAAACGAAAAATATCCCAAGGATGCTTTAAAAGATTAATTTCCTTCTCATAGGAGATTTCTTTGCATTTCGAAAAATCTGAGCCCACATAAGCCACCAAGGTTTCATTGGCCATTAACCGCTCCCCCTCTCTAAGCGCCAAAACTGCAGAGGCCAAATCTGGATTTGGCAATACTGCAGCATGAATATTGAGTCGAGCCTCAGGTTGGGTTGGAAAGAGCGCGTTCAAATAATTTTCAGTAACATAACCACCCTTTTGACTCAAATACAAAGTCCACTTTTCTTTGATGGACAACATTCCAACAAAAAGCTCGCCAACCGGCCTGCAAAAAGTGAAGGGCAATAAATGATTCCTGAAAGGACCATCAAACAAATTGAATGACATATACACTTATTTGTGACACAAAGATAATGTTAAATTTGGGGGATAAAAAAACCCCCGACATGCGGAGGTATTGAAACAATGTATCGCCTTGTTATTTGTTGAACTTGGCGTATTTGTTTTTAAACTTATCAATTCGACCCGCTGTGTCAACCAACTTGGTTTTTCCAGTGTAGTAGGGGTGTGAAGATCGAGAAATCTCTAATTTAACAAGTGGGTATTCTACACCATCAACTTCTAGTGTTTCTTTGGTATTCACCGCAGATTTGGTGAGAAAAACATCATCGTTAGACATGTCTTTGAAGGCTACTAAACGATAATTTTCTGGATGTATGTCTTTTTTCATACCTGTATTCCTTTAAAAAGCGGTTGCAAATGTACATAATTTTTGGGGTTATGCAACAACCTTAAATAAAAGTTTTGAAAGAATCGCTTTTTAAACTTCACTACCAAAAAATTTATTAAACCTACCCGTTGTGCATTTAGATAAAGTTCGGTCAATTCGAGTGTCCCGACGAACTGTCGGGATGTATCGAGAATTAGATTTTAAACAAAAAAGTTCTCGATACATCAAATTTTTCCGCTATCGCTACAAAATTTGTCACTCGAACAGACATACTATGAATATTTGAGCCCTAAATGCACAACGGGTTAAACCTATATTGATCTAATGCGCATTTACGCATTTTAAAAAAACCTTATCTTTACAAAAATATCTACTAAAACACACAAAAAATGGAAACAA
>CAYZFD010000007.1:0-2687 GCA_964477735.1 uncultured Flavobacteriaceae bacterium | reverse complement strand
AAAAAACCTTATCTTTACAAAAATATCTACTAAAACACACAAAAAATGGAAACAACCATAACCCCCGGAAAATTTGCTGCTAAATATGGCCTCTATGCAGGTCTTATCATTGTTGCTTTTGCGCTCATGCTTTTCAATATGGATGCACACGCAGATCCAGACAGTCCAGCGCAGTATGTAAACATGGTCATTTTACTGGCTTGTATTATTTTACCAATTCTTGGTTATAAAAAATCGCAAGGTGGTTTCATCTCTCTTGGTACTTGCCTCAAAATAGGTGTTGTTGTGGGACTCATTGCGGCCATAATTGGTGCCGTTTATTATTTTGCACTCACCAACTTTTTAGACCCTGAGCTTCCCGCCAAGATGGCCGAATTGCAACAACAAAAAGTTTTGGAACAAAATCCACAAATGACACAAGAACAACTCGATCAAATGTCAGAAATGTCTAAAAAGTTTGCATGGGTAGCCTACCCCGCCATCCTCATTGTGAACATGCTCATTGGACTCATCATGGGCTTGATTGTAGGATTGTTCGTTAAAAAATCAAAACCACAAGATGACTAAACCCAATGGGTAAACAGCTGTCGATTGTCATTCCGCTCCTCAACGAAAAGGAGTCCTTGCCCGAGCTTCACGACTGGATCATGAAGGTCATGCAAACCCATAATTTTCGATACGAGATTCTTTTTATTGATGACGGCAGCACAGACGATTCATGGAGCACCATCGAGGCCTTAGCTCAAAAAAACCCTCATGTGTTAGGCTTGCGATTTTCTAGAAATTACGGAAAATCACAAGCCTTACATGCAGGCTTTGCACAAGCACAAGGTGAAGTGGTGGTGACTATGGATGCCGACCTTCAAGACTCGCCCGAGGAAATCCCAGCTTTATACCAGAAAATTATACACGAAGGTTTTGATTTGATTTCAGGTTGGAAGAAAAAACGCTATGACGCAGTTTTGTCGAAAAACATTCCTTCGAAAGTTTTCAATTGGGCAGCACGACGCACCTCTGGCATTGCGCTACACGATTTTAATTGTGGCCTAAAAGCCTACAAAAACGAAGTCATAAAGAGCATTGATGTGCATGGCGAAATGCACCGCTACCTGCCTGTGCTGGCCAAAAACGCTGGCTACGCTCACATAGGTGAGCAAGTGGTTCAACACCAAGCTCGAAAATTTGGCAAAACAAAATTTGGTGCAGATCGATTCGTGAAAGGTTTTTTAGACCTTATCACCCTTTGGTTTATCCATCGTTTCGGCAAAAGACCCATGCATTTTTTTGGACTTCTAGGCACCCTATTGCTACTGGCAGGTTTTGGATTCGCCATGTTTTTGGGTATTGATAAACTCTATCTCGATACTTCAGGAAGACTCATCACGCAAAGACCCGAGTTCTATATCGCACTCACCACCATGATTTTAGGGTCGCAATTTTTCCTAGCTGGATTTCTTGGAGAATTGATTTCTCGCAACCACTCTCGATCACTACGATACATTGTGAAACAAACTACAAACAAAGGCGGGAAAGTTTCTTAAATTTGCACTTTATTTGATCAAAAATCGTATGATTAGCGCACAAACCGCGAAACGTGCCCTTGCTTGGGAAAACCCACCTTTTGACGAACAAACAAGAGCCGCCACCCTAAAGCTCAAAGCAGAAAATCCCATCGCTTTTGAAGACGCCTTCTACAAAGATTTAGCCTTCGGAACTGGAGGTATGCGAGGTGTAATGGGTATCGGCACAAACAGGGTTAATACATACACCTTTGGGCGAACCACCCAAGGTTTGGCCAACTACCTCGAACAAAGTTACCCTAACGAAAAGCTGAAAGCTGTCATCGCCTATGACTGCAGGCATCAAAGCGATACTCTTGCGCGCACTGTTGCAGGAATACTCACTGCAAACGGCATTAAAGTATTTTTATTTAAATCCCTACGCCCCACTCCCGAACTCTCATTTGCTGTGCGACATTTAGAATGTCATTGTGGACTTGTACTCACCGCTTCCCACAACCCACCCGAATACAATGGGTATAAGGTTTACTGGACTGATGGAGGGCAAATTGTGCCCCCTCAAGACCATGAAATCATCCAAGCCATAGAAAAAACAACATACGAAGACATTCGGTTCGAAGAAAATCCAGAATTACTCCATCTTATAGATCAGGAAGTGGACAAGCCCTTTATAGAAGCCGTGTTGAAAAATGGAAAAATTGGACATGGCCAGCGCGAAGAGTTCAAAATCGTTTTCACTGCCCTCCATGGCACTTCAATCACCCTGCTGCCACAGGTATTAGAAACAGCAGGCTACAGCCGTTTGAGCATTGTTGAAGCCCAAGCACAGCCCGACGGAAATTTTCCTACAGTCATTTCACCAAACCCCGAAGAGCCTGAAGCCTTAAAAATGGCATTAGCACAGGCAGAAGAAATCCAAGCTGATATGGTTGTGGGCACCGATCCCGACGCCGATAGATTGGGAATTGCCGTAAGAAACCAAAAAGGAGAACTCGTTTTGCTCAATGGCAACCAAGCCATGGTCGTCATGACCGATTACTTACTAGAAAAACACCACAAAGAAAATCGACTCCCAAGCAACGCTTTTATCGCATCAACCGTGGTTTCAACGCCTATGATGCAAGAAATTGCAAAACACTACAAGGTGGAATGCAAGTTGGGCTTAAC
>CAYZFD010000006.1:2188-56624 GCA_964477735.1 uncultured Flavobacteriaceae bacterium | reverse complement strand
ACTTAACTTTGCAAGTACACACCAAACTGAAAATCCGCGAGGATTTTCAGAAGTATGCGAGAACAAGCAATTACTTATAGCCATTGTTGTGGTGTCGTTTTTATTTGTTATTTAAATTATCAAATTTTTCTTTCATTGTCGGATTTCCGTGTGTCAACTTTTTAATGGTTAACCCTTCTGCCTTGTCATTTGCCAATCTTAAATTTCTGTCCGATGATAACAATGCATCTTTGGTTTTTTGAAGATGACTTATTGTTTTATCTATTTCGGCAATTGCTGTATTAAATTTTCTATTAGCCAACTCATAGTTCTTTGCAAAACCAGTTTTAAAAGCATTAATCTTTTCTTCAAAATTAGTGATGTCAATATTTTGGTTTCTAATTTGAGCTAACTCTCCTTTATATTTCATTGAATTTAAAGCAGCGTTCCGTAAGAATGAAATAATTGGCAAAAAGAATTGAGGTCTAACCACATACATTTTAGGAAAATGATACGAAACATCTACGATACCTGTATTATAAAATTCACTGTCAGACTCTAATAGAGATACAAGTACTGCATATTCACAATTTTTATTAGTTCTGTCTTTATCTAATTTCGCAAAAAAGTCTTCATTTTTCTTTTTATTAGAAGTTGTTTCATTTTCGTTCTTCATCTCGAACATAATAGAAATAATTTCATTTCCAGAAGCATCAGATTCTCTAAATATAAAATCTCCTTTTGTTCCTAAACTCGCATCATTGTCTTTTCCAAAAAATGCATTCGGAAAGGCTGTCGTTCTAATTCTATTAAATTCAGATTCGCAATGTTGTTCCAAACTTTCTCCAACCATCTTTGTTGAAAGTTTTTGTTTATAATCTTTTAGACGAGTAATTTCCTCATCTCTCATTTTTATAGTTTCGTCTTTTGCAACAAGCTGATTATTAAATTGTTCTTTTATTGATTTTTCGAGTAATTCCTTTTCAGTATCTTTAATTTTAAGACTATTAGCCAAATCATCTCTTTCTTTTTCAACTTGCTTAACGGCTTCAGATATTGCAAGTTTTTTTTCAGTTTCAGCATTCTGAATTTTAGAGTTAACCTTTGCTAATTCAGCATCTTTTTCTGCTAACTTTTCAATTAACTCACTCTTACTGTTGGCTTTTAACAATGAAATTTCTTTTTCCTTTTCGGCAAGTTCAGCTTGGAATGAATTTTTTGTAGTTGCTTCTGCAAGTTTTATAGCATCGTTTTTTTCCTTTTCTGCTATTGCCAACCTTGAATTAATTTCTTCTTCAAATTGTTGGTCACGAACTTGTTTAAGTATATCTGCAAATCCTGCTTCATCTACTTTAAATGCTTCTTTACATTTAGGACATTTTATTTCGTTCATATTCAATATTTTCTTAAAAGTTCGGATTTTTCTTCAAATGCACCACAACACCCAAATATACGTATTGCGTATATCCAATCTATATGGATTTCGTATATCGATTTTAAGGGTTGTTTTACAAATTTTTGCAAATCAATAAAATAGACTATATTTATAGCGTATATCAATTTACCAAAAGCGAATGTTATGTGTCCCAACACCGACAACCTACTTTCCGATTTTGAAGTTAAACTACGTTTACAACGCTATGCGCCTTCCAGTATAAAAACCTATAAAAACGCCCTTGCCAAATTTTTAGTTGCTTTTCAGCACCACGATTTGGAGCGTGTCACCCTGCCACAAATCCAAAAGTTTATACACCACTTGCAATCTAAGCATCGCATTAGCGCCGTCTATCAAAAGCAAATTTTAGCAAGTATTGCTAGGTTTTATTTGCTTTACTACAACCGCAAACTAAAACTCTCGTCACTTTATCCCAAACGCAAAACCAAACCACTTCCAAAGTATTTAACGGTTCCGGAAGTAAAAAGACTGTTGCAACAATGCACCAACCTTAAGCATGGGTGCATTTTAAAAATTCTCTATGGCTGTGGGTTGCGCGTATCGGAGGTTATTGCGCTGAAAATAGCAGATATAGATTCTTCTGCCATGCGCCTTATGGTGCGTGCGGCCAAGGGCAAGAAGGACCGCGCATTGCCCTTGCCACTATCGTTGCTCGAAAGCCTTCGGCAATACTACACAGCCTACCGCCCTAAACATTACCTTTTTGAAGGGCAAAGTGGCGGAAACTATTCCGCAAAAAGCATTCAGAGTTTTATCAAAAAATATGCGCGAGAAGCCAAAATCCAAAAGCCGGTAACGCCGCACATGCTGCGACATTCCTATGCCACCCACCAACTCGAAAACGGCATCAATATCAGATATGTACAAGAATTGTTAGGGCATAATTCCATTAAAACCACAGAGCTTTACACCCACGTTACCAAAATCTCAAAAAACAACATTACAAGTCCGCTAGACCAGTTGTAGCGCTACACCGCCTTAATCACAAAGGTCACCACGCCCCAAATGATAAGTTGGTCTTCTTCCTGAACCTTAATGGGGTGATAATTGGGGTTTTCAGGCATCAAATACACCCCTTCTTTAGAAACTTTTAGGCGCTTCACTGTGAAGTTACCATCAATAAAACAAACCGCAATTTTGCCATCTTGGGGTTCTAGACTTCGGTCAATCACCAGCAAGTCGCCATGGCTTAGGCCTGCGCCAATCATTGATTCTCCTTCCACTCGGGCATAGAAAGTAGCTTCTTTGTTTTTCACAAGTGTGTGGTCTAGGCTAATACGCACTTCCTTAAAATCATCGGCAGGAGAAGGAAAGCCTGCCGAAACGCCTTCTTCGGCCAGCCACTGCCCAAAATCTTCATCGGGTTCGGGCGTAAAAAAAGTCAAATGCTTGGTGTTTGCAATGCGCTTCATGCGTGTTCTGTGGCTTTAACGGTGATGATGTCGTGGATGTCTGTAGTGTAGCGTGGCGAAAGCCGCGATTGTTTCATTTTCCAGGTTCGCGCCAAATCTTGGCTGGCAAGCTTTACTTTGTGTGAACCATATTTTTTATGAAGCCGATCAAGCGCTTGCATCAAGGGTTGATGACGTGGGTTTTCTTCGCAGAACAAATCCAGTTGTCGTTGTTTTTCTGGCACCAAGCCCATCACAACAACCCCCGCTTTTTTATAGCACACTCCTGGCTTAAAAATATTGGCCAGGGCTTTTGTAGCTTGTTGGCCAATTGTGATGCTGGAGTTTGTGGCAAAAGGAAGTGAAACCAGCTGGCTGTTTCTATATTGTGGTTGCTGGGTTTGAAATGGATTGCTCCGCACAAAAACATAAATCATGTGGCAGGCACTTTTTTGCTGTCGAAGCTTTTGCGCACAGATCGTAGCAAAAGTGCTGATGCGCTCTTTCACCTCATCGAAATCGGTTAAATTGCTTTCAAAACTTCGAGTAGTAGCAATCATTTTTTTAGGCGCAGGAAGCTCTTCTAATCCAATCGATGCCACGCCCTCCAAATCTTTCTTCAGCCGAAGTCCCACAACCGTCATGTTTTTTCGCACCCACGCATCTGAAAGTTGCGTAAAATCATAAGCCGTTTTCACTTGCAGTTGCTGAAGTCGTTTGCTGTGTTGACGCCCAATCCCCCAAACATCGTCAATAGGCAACCATTTCAAGGCTTTGAGTCGCTTTTCTTCGTTGTCGATCACATATACTCCTCCAGTGCGTTCGGCAAATTTTTTGGCAATTTTATTGGCCACCTTAGCCAAAGCCTTGCTGGGTCCAAATCCAATGCTCACTGGCATCCCTGTCCATTTCTGAACCCTACTTTTCATTTGCTTGCCGTAGTTGGCCATGTCGTGCTGATCAAAGCCTTCAAATTGCAAAAAAGCCTCATCAATGCTGTAAACCTCCACTTGGGGCGTAAACTGCTTCAGAATGTTCATCACGCGATTGCTCATGTCACCGTAAAGAGGATAGTTCGACGAAAAAACATGAACCCGATGCGCTCTAAAAAAGTTTTGATATTGAAAGGCAGGTGCCCCCATAGGCAGTCCCAGTGCCTTGGCCTCATTGCTGCGCGCAATCACACAGCCATCGTTGTTCGACAATATTGCGATGGGTTTTCCTTCTAGCTGCGGCTGAAAAATCCGCTCACAAGAGGCATAAAAATTATTACAATCGACCAAAGCAAACATGAAAGTAAAAATACATTTTTTGGGTTTTTAAAACCGACTTTTTTTCACAAATTTTAAACAATTGGTTATCAGAAAAGTATTAATTTTGCTCTTTAGATTGTTTTAGAATCTAAGAAAATAGAAATGGATCAATTCTCCTTCCTAAACGCGGCGCACACCGCCTACTTTGCTGAGTTGTATGACCAATACCTCATCAACCCCGACAGTGTAGAACCCAGCTGGCGTGCCTTTTTTCAAGGTTTCGACTTTGGAATGGAACAAACAGGACAAAACACCACCCAAATCGAAATCCCCGACAATGTACTCAAAGAATTCCAGGTTGTAAAGCTCATTGACGGTTACCGAAGCAGGGGACACCTGTTCACCAAAACAAACCCTGTTCGAGCACGTCGCCAATATGCACCAACCCTAGAAATCGAAAATTTTGGGCTCAGTAAAGACGACCTAGACACCCTGTTTAGTGCAGGAGAAATTCTTGGCATTGGCGGCCCAGCCACCCTGGCCGATATCATCATTCACCTCGAAAGAATTTATTGTGATTCTATAGGGTTGGAATATATGTACATCAGAAATCCCGAACGGGTTTCCTGGATTCAGCAACGCCTAAACCCAAACGACAATCACCCCAATTTTGACGCCAAACAAAAGAAACACATTCTGCGAAAACTTACCGAAGCTGTGGCCTTCGAAAGTTTTCTACATACCAAATATGTAGGCCAAAAACGCTTTTCGCTCGAAGGTGGCGAATCTCTCATCCCAGCTCTCGACGCCATCATTGAGCATGGTGCCAAAAGTGGGGTAGAGGAGTTTGTTGTGGGCATGGCCCACCGTGGTCGCCTCAACACACTCACCAATATTTTTGGCAAACCAGCTCAGGATATTTTCAGCGAGTTCGACGGCAAAGATTACGAAGAATTGGTTTTTGATGGCGACGTGAAATATCACCTAGGGTGGACCGTAAACCGCCTAACCGATGCGGGCCATCAAGTGAACATGAATATCGCACCCAACCCCTCTCACCTCGAAACGGTTAATGCTGTGGTGGAAGGGATTACGCGCGCCAAACAAGATCGTCACTATGCCCAGCATCCCGAAAAAGTGCTGCCCATTCTCATTCATGGTGATGCCGCCATTGCAGGTCAGGGGGTCGTCTATGAGGTCGTTCAAATGGCACTATTAGACGGCTACAAAACCCAAGGAACCATTCACATAGTGGTGAACAACCAAATCGGATTTACCACTAATTATCTCGATGCCAGATCGGGCACCTATTGCACAGATGTAGGCAAAGTTACCCTGTCACCCGTCATGCATGTCAACGCCGATGATGTAGAGGCTGTGGTACACGCCGTTTTGTTTGCCGTAGATTTTCGTATGAAATTCGGACGTGATGTTTTTATTGACCTGTTGGGGTATCGTCGCTATGGCCACAACGAAGGCGACGAACCACGCTTCACCCAACCCAAGCTCTATAAGGCTATTGCCAATCACCCCAACCCAAGAGACATTTATGCCCAAAAACTCATCGCCGAAGGCATCATTACGCCCCAAGCGGTGCAGGAATTGGAAAACGAATACAAAGGAATTTTAGATCAAAAGCTAGAAGATTCGCGCAAGGTAGAAACCACCATCATCACGCCGTTTATGCAAAATGAGTGGGATGGTTTTATTAGAGTCAAAGAAGCCGAAATGTTGTGGCCCGTCGAAACAAGCTTTCCTCTCGAAAAACTAACCCAAATTGCTGCCAAAATCACCCAACTTCCTAAAGACAAGAAGTTTTTAAGAAAAGCCAGCAGACTCATCGAAGATCGGCATAAAATGTTTTTCGAAAAGGGGCAACTCGATTGGGGTATGGGCGAGCTTTTGGCCTATGGAACCCTGCTCAGCGAAGGCTTTGATGTGCGCTTGTCTGGGCAAGACGTTGAGAGAGGCACATTCTCTCACCGTCATGCTGTTCTAAAAGTCGAAGATTCCGAAGAAGAGGTGATTTTGCTCAACCAACTCGGCGGGGCACAAGGCCATTTTTATATCTACAACTCCTTGTTGTCAGAATATGGTGTAATGGGATTCGATTATGGCTATGCCATGGCCAGTCCTAACACGCTCACCATTTGGGAAGCACAGTTTGGGGATTTTAGCAACGGTGCACAAATTATGATCGATCAATATTTGTCGGCTGCCGAAGACAAGTGGAAATTGCAAAACGGACTTGTATTGCTTTTGCCCCACGGCTATGAAGGTCAGGGTGCAGAACATTCTTCGGCACGAATGGAACGCTACTTGCAACTTTGTGCCAAAGACAATATGTTTGTGGCAGATTGTACAACTCCTGCCAATTTTTACCACATCCTACGCCGCCAACTCAAAACCACCTACCGAAAACCTCTAGTTGTGTTTACGCCCAAAAGTTTGTTGCGCCACCCTAAGGCTATCTCTCCTATTGAAGATTTCACCAACGGACAATTCGAACCACTGATCGACGATAAGGAAATGAATCCTAAAGACATCCGTTCAGTAGTGTTTTGCACAGGAAAGTTTTATTATGACCTGCTGGACCGACGCGAAAAAGAAGGTCGCCACGACCTGGCCTTAGTACGATTAGAGCAACTGTTTCCACTACCAACCGATCAAATTCAGCAAGTTTTGGCTCGCTATGAAAATGCTACCGATTGGGTTTGGGCCCAAGAAGAACCCCGAAACATGGGGGCATGGGGGCACTTGCTGTTACACTTGCCCGAAATGCGAGAATTTAGAGTATGTTCTCGCCGATTCTATGGCGCTCCAGCAGCAGGAAGTTCCACCCGATCAAACAGAAGACATCAAGAAGTCATCGACTATGTCTTTGACAAATCAAAAAACAATATGCGTTAAAACAAAACAGCATGATTTTAGAAATGAAAGTACCCTCGCCTGGCGAGTCGATTACAGAAGTTGAAATTGCCGATTGGCTTGTTTCAGATGGGGATTATGTAGAAAAAGACCAACCCATTGCAGAGGTCGATTCAGATAAGGCTACATTAGAGTTGCCTGCAGAGCAAAGTGGCGTGATCACCCTAAAAGCCGAGGCTGGTGAAGCGGTGGCAGTGGGTCAGGTGGTTTGTCTTATTGACACAGCGGCCAGCAAACCAGAAGGTTTAGGTGAAGCCCCCAAACAAGCAGTTGATGCTGTCCCAACGCCAGCCCCAGCGGCAGCAGCAAACGACACCTATGCTTCTGGCACCGCATCGCCAGCAGCGAAAAAAGTATTGGCAGAGAAAAATATTTCTCCTGCTCAAGTCAAGGGCAGTGGTCGAGATGGTCGTATTACCAAAGAAGACGCCATCAAAGCTGTGCCATCTATGGGAACCCCTGCAGGCGATCGCCCCACGACTCGAAAGAAAATGTCAATGCTTCGAAGAAAAGTGGCTGAACGATTGGTAGCTGCTAAAAATGAAACCGCTATGCTTACCACTTTCAACGAAGTGGATATGTCGCCCATTTTTGCATTGCGCGCGCAGTACAAAGAAGATTTTAAAGCAAAACACGATGTAGGGCTTGGGTTTATGAGCTTTTTTACCAAAGCTGTGGTGCGTGCCCTCAAAGAATTCCCCGATGTAAATTCTATGATTGATGGGAACGAGCAAATTTTGCATGATTACTGCGACATCAGTGTTGCCGTATCGGGACCAAAAGGACTTATGGTGCCTGTGGTGCGCAACGCCGAAGGCTTGAGTTTTAGAGAAATTGAAGCCGAAATCAAGCGCCTAGCCATTCGTGCGCGTGACGGACAAATCACCGTTGACGAAATGACAGGGGGTACCTTTACCATTTCAAACGGAGGGGTTTTTGGCTCCATGTTGTCTACCCCAATAATTAATCCGCCGCAGTCGGGTATTTTAGGGATGCATAACATTTTGGAACGTCCTGTTGCCGTGGATGGAAAAGTTGAAATTCGCCCTATGATGTATGTGGCGCTTTCTTATGACCACCGTATAATTGACGGACGTGAGAGTGTTGGATTCTTGGTTACGGTAAAAGAAGCCCTTGAAGACCCTATCACTTTGCTGATGGACGGCGATGCCAAAAAGGCACTGGAACTTTAGGGAGGTAGTTATATTTAATAGATAAAAAATTATTTGTTAATAGGATTACCTCTTTTAAAAATAGATGTCAATTATTTTTTAAGGTATAACCCACTACGCCTATAGTCCAACACGGCTTTGGCGGCGTGGAGCACATCGGCACCTAGGATCCCTTCGACAGGAGTTTCTCCAAACTTGGCGAGGGCACTATTTACGGCAGTCATATCAAATAAAATAAGTTCCAGTTTATGTTGTTCCCAAGCACCGAGTTGCAAATGGTTGCCATTGCTTTGGCGGGTGTGCATGTCAGTGCTACTGGCCGAGGCAGCTTGTTGCTCGGCATCTGTGGAGGTTAGGGCAAAATGCGCTTCTTTTTCGAGAGATACGCAGGTGTGTGATGCGCCCGTGTCCACAATAAATGTTCCAGAAATACCATTCAGCAAACCGGTACATATATAATGACCCGATTGGGTTTTTGTTAGTGGAATGCGCACATAGCCTTTTTGGCGCAAAAACGAAGATAAGCTGCGAATCATGGGCTAAAGATACGTGCAATTCCTATTTTTGTAGTATGATGATCGACACACATACCCATCTTTATACTTTGGAATTCGATCACGACCGCGATGCTGCCATTGCGCGTGCCAAGGAATTGGGCGTTTGGCAATTTGTATTGCCTGCCATAGACTCCCAAACCACGGCTGCGATGCATGCGCTCAAAAACCAATATCCAGGCGAAATACACCTCATGATGGGATTACACCCTACGCATGTGGGCGCAAATGTGGAGCAAGAATTGGCCCATGTTCGGGATCAGCTTCATGCACACGATTTTGTGGCGGTGGGTGAAATCGGGATGGATTTATATTGGGACAAAACCTATCAAAAGGAACAACAAGAGGCGTTTGCACGCCAAATTGGGTGGGCATTGGAATTTGACTTGCCTATTGTCATTCACTGTCGTGATGCTTTTGACGAAATTTTTGAGGTATTGGAAGGGTTTAAGGATGAAAGGCTACGTGGCATTTTTCATTGTTTTACAGGAACTATAGCGCAAGCCCAGCGCGCTATCGGTCTCAATATGCTTTTAGGGATTGGCGGGGTGATTACATTTAAGAACGGTAAAATAGACCAATTTATACACGAAATTGAACTTAGTAACCTTGTTTTAGAAACTGACGCTCCCTATTTGGCTCCCATGCCTCATAGGGGCAAGCGAAACGAAAGTGCCTATTTACCGCTTGTTGCAGAAAAACTAGCTTCGTTATATGCTCAACCACTTTCAGATATCATAAAAGTAACGACTACCAATGCCCAAAAAATTTTTAATTTAAAGTCATGAATGCAACCCCAAAAATCTTACTCATTTACACTGGTGGCACCATTGGGATGATTAAAAACCATGATTCTGGCCACTTAGAACCTTGGGATTTGACGCAATTACAACAGCAGTTACCCGAGTTGAATCGATTGCCGTGTCAATTAAAAATGGAAGCCGTTACACAAATCAAAGATTCCTCTGACATAGGTCCACTAGATTGGCAATTCTTGGCACAGCTGATTGCCCAAAACTATACTGAATTTGACGGCTTTGTAGTGCTGCATGGTAGTGACACCATGAGCTACACGGCCTCAGCGATGAGTTTCATGCTCCAAAACCTACAAAAACCTGTGGTGTTCACAGGGTCTCAATTGCCTATTGGTGACATTAGAACCGACGCCAAAGAAAACCTCATCACCGCATTAGAATTGGCTTCACTACAAAAAAATGGGGTGGCGACGATTGGCGAGGTTGTTTTGTATTTCGAATATAAATTGTATCGAGCTAATCGCACCACCAAACTCAATGCCGAACATTTCAATGCATTTGTATCTCCCAACTACCCTTTGCTGGCCGAAGCTGGAGTGCACCTCGAAGTTCAAGAGGAACATTTGCGAAAACCCAGTCGGGATGATTTTCAACTTTTGGATCAAATAGATACTGGTGTGGCACTCCTCAAACTTTATCCTGGCATAAACCCTGAGCAAATTAAGCTTTTGTCATCGATAAAAGGGTTAAAAGCAGTGGTTTTAGAAACCTTTGGTTCGGGAAATATTCCGTTGGCGCCTGCCCTACACATGGCCTTGTCTGCATTAAAATCTCAGGGCATTATTCTCATCAATTGCACCCAGTGTGTAGGAGGGAGTGTTGAAATGGGACGTTACAAAACTAGTGTTTTTCTTCGTGAGCTTGGGGTGTTGTCGGCGGGCGACATGACCACCGAAGCAACACTGACCAAAACGATGCATTTGTTGGCTTACTGCCATCAGCTTTCGGACTTTAGTCAGAAGTTTCATAAAAGTATTTGTGGCGAGCGGACAGAAAAAAATATTTTTTCTTCCTATTAAATAATTGGTATTTTAGCCCGTCAAAATTAGAGAGGTGGCCGAGTGGTCGAAGGCGCACGCCTGGAAAGTGTGTATTCCGTTATCGCGGAATCGAGGGTTCGAATCCCTTCCTCTCTGCAAAAGTTTTGGTTGATTTTAGGGATTATACGCTTTGAATCAATCATTTTTTTTATATTTATCAACTCAATTAATTAAAAGTAGTTTTAATAACATTACAATGAAAAACCTTTTTTCTCTTTTCGCCCTAGCAGCTTGCCTGCTTACGAGCGCCAATTTCGCTCATGCTAACATCAATACAATCAACATCGAAGAAAATGTTGTTTACCAAGATGAAGCCCTAGATGCGCAAGCAGCTCCCAGTTTTACTCAAGAACTTAAAAAACGATTTATAGAAGGCGGACCTTCTTTTATGGGGATTGTGCTTTTGTGTTTAATTTTGGGACTTGCCATTGCTATCGAAAGAATTATTTTTTTGAACATGGCCACCACAAATACTAAAAAACTTACTGCCGATGTTGAAGATGCTCTTAAATCTGGTGGTGTTGATGCTGCCAAAGAAGTTTGTCGCAACACTCGTGGCCCAGTAGCCTCAATTTTTTATCAAGGACTAGACCGTTCTGGAGAAGGCATTGAAAACGCCGAAAAGGCCGTTGTGGCATATGGAGGTGTACAAATGGGGCAACTCGAAAAAAATGTTTCTTGGATTTCCTTATTTATTGCGCTGGCCCCTATGCTTGGATTCATGGGGACTGTAATTGGTATGATTCAAGCGTTTGATAAAATTGAAGCCGCAGGAGATATGCAACCTTCGCTTGTTGCAGGAGGGATTAAGGTGGCACTGCTCACAACCGTATTTGGATTGATAGTAGCAATCATTTTGCAAATCTTTTACAACTATATCGTAGCCAAAATCGACAGTATCGTCAATGACATGGAAGATGCGTCTATTACTTTGGTTGATATTTTGGTTGCTAACAACAAATAAGAAATTATGAACTTACAGAAAGCAATTACCATCCTGGCTGCTGTTCTTGGATTGGTGGGCGTTGTCCTGCTATTCCTTGTGATTGGAGCTGGAGATGAAGAAATTAAAATGGCTTCCATGCAAGGTGACTATGGAGTGGTTTCACCCTTCATCACACTGGCGATTATCATTGTGGCCATCACAGTTCTTATCACTGTAGTTTTTTCTATTAAAAATTTAACGGCTAACCCTGCAAAACTTAAAAATGCGCTCATTATGACCGGTGCATTTTTAGCCATTGTTTTGTTGTCATTTTTGTTGTCATCAGGAGAAGAAACTCCCTTGAAAGACGGCGAAGTATTGTCTGCTAGCGGAGCTCGATGGGTAGAAACAGGTTTGCGAACCTTCTACTTTTTAGCCATCATTGCTGCTGGTTCTATGGCCTTTACGGGAGTTAAGAAACTGATAAAACGATAGATTATGGCCAAGCGATCAGCTCCTGAAGTCAATGCAGGCTCAATGGCCGACATTGCCTTTCTACTTTTGATTTTTTTCTTGGTAACCACAACCATTGAGACCGACTCAGGTATAAACCGTAAGCTTCCGCCTATGGAAGATGTGGTAGATCCTCCCATTATTAAAGAGCGTAATATATTCACCGTTGTTGTAAACAAAAACAACGACCTCCTTGTGGAGGAAGGCCGAATGGATATTAAAGATTTGCGCCAAGCGGCCATTGATTTTCTAGATAATGGAGGTGGAAAAGGTGAAGATGCCTGTGGCTATTGCCAGGGGAATAAAGATCCAGAATCCTCTGATAACCCCATAAAAGCGGTGATTTCGCTCAAGAACGACAGAGAGACTGAATACAAGGTGTATATTGCCGTTCAGAATGAATTGGTTGCTGCCTATAACGATCTTCGAAATCGAGAGTTTTCAAGGTTATATCCAAACCTAGGCCTGTCATATTTTGAGGCGGATAAGATTTTCAACGATCCTAGAACAACCGAAACTGAGCGTGAAAAACTAAAACCCAAATTAGATGTGGTTAAAGATATGTATCCTCAAAAACTCTCAGAGGCAGAACCCAGTAAAACGAATTAAAAAGTACTGCAATGTCAAAATTTAAAAAGAAAAAAAGCGGAGATTTACCTGCCATATCAACGGCATCACTTCCAGATATTGTTTTTATGTTGTTGTTCTTTTTTATGGTAGCCACTGTGATGCGCGACAGCACCCTGATGGTTGAAAACACCTTGCCTAGTGCAGACCAAGTTCAGAAACTGGATAAAAAAGATCGAGTGATGTATATATATGCTGGAAAACCCAGTTCTCGCTATGCCGAAAAGTATGGAACAGCTGCGCGAATCCAACTCAATGATAAGTATGCTACCATCCAAGATGTGGCGCCCTTTATTTTGGCTGAGAGAGCCGCTAAGCGTCAAGAGTTGCAAAATGTGCTCACCACAGCTCTTAAAGTTGATGGAGAAACCAACATGGGACTGATCTCCGACATCAAGCAAGAGCTTAGAAAAGTGAACGCTTTAAAAATTAACTATACCACAAGATCAGGTGACTATACGCAAAATTTTAAGTAATTTTAAAATTAACAATAACCAACCCATTAAAAGGCATGCTGTTACAGGATGCCTTTTTTTGATAAAATCTATTGGATTTTGCTTAGTTGGGTTTTATGCATTTGTTCCGATTTATGCTCAAGAAGTGACCTTAGACTCTTTGTATAGAGAGGATCAAATCTTTGTTACCATCCAATATAACGCGCTCCGTCAGACCCCCAATAATTTTCAACAGAACAAACTTTCTCATTCCCTTGAAGTAGGTTTTTTAAGAGACTTTCCTATTAACACTCAACGAAATTGGGCTGTTGCAGCAGGTTTAGGTTATGGATTTCATCGCTATTTTACCAATTTTAGAATTCAGTATGAAAATGACGTTTTTGTTGGTGAAACCATGGGCAACAACATCGATTATAACAATAACAGGTGGACAACCCATTCCCTATCATTACCCCTCCAATTGCGATGGCGCACATCTACTGCCAGCACCACTAAATTTTGGCGTATATATGGCGGTTTAACCTTTTCATATCTTTTTTCAAGAACTTCCTTTTTTCAAAATGGCAATACTACAGAAAGAATCAATAAAATACCCATTCAACCCTGGCAAAGTGGTTTGAGTTTAGTGGCAGGCAACAACACCTGGAATGTCAGTCTCTACTACGCCCTAAAACCGTTCTTTGAAAGCAAAGCTTTTTATCAAAAAGATGTCCAAGCCAATGAGCTTAGAGTGGGACTTGCTTTCTATATTTTTTAGGGAAATTTCAGTAGTGATGACCTGAAATGCAAATTTTAGCTATATTTACAGTGCGTAACTATAAAGAATACGCATAAAAAATTGATAACTAAACTTAATTTTATGAAAAATGTTTTTATGCTGGTAGCTGTTCTATTCTCAGTAGCAATGGTTGCCCAGACAAAAATTCAAGGTACTGTAAATGACGAAAGTGGGCAGCCAATTCCGGGTGCCAACGTGGTCCTCAATGCAACAACTGGAACAACAACAGATTTTGATGGAAATTTTGCATTAACTGTTGACCAGCCTCTACCTGTCACCCTTAGAATATCAAGTGTAGGTTTTTCTAGCACTTCAGTCGAGGTTAGCAGTGCTAATGCAAGTTTAGCTGTTACGATGTCAGAATCTCAAACATTGTTAGATGAAATCGTTGTAGCAGCTTCTAGAACTCCCGAGAGAATTTTTGAATCTCCAGTAACCATCGAAAAGCTAGATTTTCAAGACATTCAAAACACCGCCGCCGTTGATTTTTACACCAGCCTACAAGGGCTTAAAGGAGTTCAAATTAACAATGGTGGGTTGTTGTTACAACAAGTAAACACTCGTGGATTTTCAACTGTTTATAACGAAGGTTTCGTTCAGTTGGTCGATGGTATGGACAATGCTGCACCAGGACTGAACTTTTCTATGGGGAACTTGTTAGGAATCAACGAGCTTGATATACAAAGTGTTGAGCTAATGCCAGGAGCAGCTTCGGCACTCTATGGCGCCAACGCTATCAAGGGAATCTTGTTTATGAATTCACGAAATCCTTTCGATAACCAAGGTATTAGCGCTTATTACAAATCAGGAATCACCTCTCAAGAGGCTGCTGGTCAAAATTCATTTTTCGACGTTGGAATAAGAGCAGCTACTCAGTTGAGTGATAAAGTGGCTGTGAAGGCTGTTTTTAGCTACATTGAAGGAACAGACTGGCATGCGGTAGATTATAGAGATATCAATGATCTAAGCAAATCGCCCAATGCCACCGATTATGATGCCATCAATAAATATGGGGAGGTCACCCAAAATGTGAACCTAACCAATGCTTTTGTGGGTGCTGTATTGCCTGGATTTGTTCAGGCCGGATTGTTGCCTGCTGCGCAACTACCTGTGCTTCAAGCCACCTTCCAAAATTATGCACCAAACTATTTTGGCTCTTCAAGGATTGCTTCAACTGGTTATAACGAAACAGACCTTACAGACAACAAAGCTCAAAGCTTAAAAGGAGATTTCGCCATTCATTATCGTCCTTGGGAAGGCGCAGAATTAATTCTAAATTCTAAAGTTGGTAAGGGAAACACCATGCTACACGCCACCAATAGAAACGTGCTCAAAAACTTCGGATTGTATCAAAACAAAGCAGAGTTAAATGTTGGTAATTTAAATTTAAAAGCTTATTTAACTATTGAAGATTCTGGTGATACCCATGACATTTCTGCACTTGGTACTCGCATGGCCAATGCACAACCAGGCGGAATTGCTGGATGGTTTCAAAACTATGTAGGTTCTTATTTTGGTGCCTTGGCAAGCGCCATAAACCCCAATCCTCAAATTGCTTTAGGAACCATCCTAAACCATATCGGTAGTGGAGGTCAAAGTATTAGTGATTTGATTCCTAGTGATGCGCCTATTCATGCCTTTGCAAGAAGCTATGCCAATGCCAACATGTTGCAGCCTGGAACTGGCGCATTCACTCAAGCCTACGCCAACATTATTGGAAAACCCATCGCTGGCGGTGGCGCAGCCATTCAAGACAAATCAAGAATGTCAGCCTATGAGGCCAACTACAACATGAAAGATGTTGTGCCTTTCGCAGACATTATCATTGGAGCCTCACTTAGAAACTATTCACTTCGTTCAAACGGAACCCTTTTCACAGACTACAATGGTCCTATCGAATTCTTTGAAAGAGGAATTTACACACAAGTGCAAAAAGGATTGTTGGACAATCGTTTAAAATTAACAGGTTCTATTCGTTATGACAAGAGTGAGTTTTTTGATGGAAACTTCACCCCTCGTTTGGGAGTTCTCTATAACATAACACCAAACGATAATATCCGTGTGTCTTACCAAACAGGCTTCCGCAATCCATCTTCTCAAGATCAATATATTGGCTTGGATGTTGGGACAGCTGTGTTGATGGGATCATCACCCGACAGTGTTGATCGATTCAGAATGGATCTTGTAGGGCAATCCTCATTAACACCCTTCACCGTAACTGGTGACATGGTGATGAACAACAGTTACACACTTGCCATTGCTGCAGGAGTAGTTCAAAAAGCAGATGTGAAAAATGTTGAGCCAGAATATGTGAAATCATACGAGGTGGGATATCGTAAAAATGGTAAAGGTTTTGCTGTTGATATCAACGGATATTACAGTACATTCTCAAACTTTATTTCTGCACAAAACGTCATCACACCCCTCTATGGAAGTGTGTCCGACATGAGTGGTGCCTATGCCGTTTCTCAAGGAGACTACAGAGTGTTTAGCGTTGATGGGAACATTGACCAAGATGTTAAGACCATGGGCGTAAACGTTGGGATCGACAAAGTTGTTGGCGGAAAATTTGATCTTGGTTTGGTTTATGAGTACAACAAAATGGACGTAGATCTTCCAGCAGGTTCATCTTTCGAACCCAGCTTTAATACACCTGAAAATCGTATTAAAGTAAGTTTTGGATCCACAAAACTTTCTGATCAATTCTCTTTCAATGTCAACTTCCGTTGGCAAGAAGCATTTCAATACCAACAATCTGGTTTCATTGACGCAACCATTCCTGAACAAACAGTTCTCGACGCTTCTGTAGGGTTTAAATTACCCATCCTTAACAACGCCAACCTAAAAGTGGGAGGTGCTAACTTAGGGGGAAAAGAAATTTTAAACATCCCTGGAAGTGGTTATATTGGAAGTCAATATTACGCACAGTTAAAACTTAATCTATAAGTTTTAGCATCCAAATTTTAAGGCACCTTCGGGTGCCTTTTTTGTTTATAAAAAAAGCAAGTCTAAGGCACAAATTTTTGATCAGTTTCTACTATATTTGCAGCTTAAAATTTAATCCGCACAAAGCGGAATTCTAACAGAGAAAAAACATTAAGAATGTCTAAAGTTTCAGGAAAAGTTGCCCAGATTATTGGCCCTGTAGTTGATGTTGCCTTCGACACAGCATCAAATGCCCTCCCTCGTATTTACGACTCACTCGAAGTTGAGCGACCAGATGGATCAAAGCTGGTTCTCGAAGTTCAGTCTCACGTCGGAGAAGATGTGGTGAGAACGATTTCTATGGATTCAACAGATGGCCTGCAGCGTGGTGCTGAGGTCGTTTCCACAGGCAACGCCATTCAAATGCCCATAGGAGAAGATGTTTATGGAAGACTTTTTAATGTTATTGGTGATGCCATTGATGGGATGGATAACCTTCCTAAATCAGGAAAAAATGGACTTCCCATTCACCGTGAAGCACCAAAATTCGAAGACTTATCAACAAGCACAGAAGTTCTTTTCACTGGGATTAAGGTAATTGACCTTATAGAGCCCTACGCCAAAGGAGGTAAAATTGGTTTGTTCGGTGGTGCGGGTGTAGGAAAAACCGTACTCATCCAAGAGCTGATCAACAATATTGCCAAAGGACACGGAGGCTTGTCTGTATTTGCTGGAGTTGGAGAGCGTACCCGAGAAGGAAACGACCTACTTCGAGAAATGCTAGAATCAGGCATTATAAAATATGGCGATGATTTTATGCATTCCATGGAAGAAGGCGGATGGGATCTTAAAAAAGTGGACAAGTCGGCCCTAAAAGAGTCGAAAGCAACTTTTGTTTTCGGACAGATGAACGAACCCCCTGGAGCTCGTGCCCGAGTAGCACTTTCTGGACTCACCATCGCCGAGTACTTTAGAGATGGCGCTGGTGATGGTCAAGGCAAAGACGTACTGTTTTTTGTGGACAACATTTTCCGCTTCACCCAAGCTGGATCAGAGGTTTCGGCCCTTCTAGGACGTATGCCATCAGCAGTAGGTTATCAGCCTACCCTTGCCACTGAAATGGGGGCCATGCAAGAACGAATTACGTCCACCAAAAAAGGATCAATTACTTCAGTTCAGGCGGTATATGTGCCTGCGGATGACTTAACAGACCCTGCACCTGCAACCACTTTTGCACACTTGGATGCAACCACCGTATTGTCAAGAAAAATTGCAGAACTTGGTATTTATCCGGCGGTAGATCCATTAGATTCTACTTCTAGAATTCTAACTGCAGACATTCTTGGGAACGAACACTATAACTGTGCACAGCGCGTGAAAGAGTTGTTGCAACGATACAAAGAATTACAAGATATTATTGCCATTTTGGGTATGGAAGAATTGTCTGAAGAAGATAAGTTGGCTGTTTCTAGAGCAAGACGTGTTCAGCGATTCCTCTCTCAGCCTTTCCATGTGGCAGAGCAATTCACCGGTATTCCTGGAGTTTTGGTTGACATTAAAGACACCATTAAAGGATTTAACATGATCATGGACGGTGAATTAGATCATCTTCCCGAAGCAGCTTTCAACCTTAAAGGAACTATTGAAGACGCTATTGAAGCTGGAGAAAAAATGCTTGCAGAAGCCTAAAATTCTTTTAGATGTATTTAGAAATTGTCAGTCCCGAAGCCACCCTTTTTAAAGGAGATGTAGAAGCTGTAGCGGTTCCTGGTGTCGAAGGTTCTTTTCAAGTCTTAAATTTTCACGCGCCAATCGTTTCACTTCTAGAAAAAGGAACCATTAAAATAAAAGGGAATCTTGAAGTAGCTTCAAAACACGCTCAAAAGTTCTCGAAAAATGCTCAGGGAGAAACCCTTTTAGATATAGATTCGGGAACCATAGAAATGCGTGACAATAAAGTCATTATCTTGGCAGAATAGTGTCATCAATAAAAATATAAAACGCCAAGCCATGCTTGGCGTTTTTTTTGTCCTATTTTTGTGTATGCATCCTTTTCCAAACCATTTAAAGACTTTGCTAGAAAACCGTCAAAGAGATGGAAATTATAGGATGCTCCAAAATCAAAATTACGCAATTGATTTTGCGTCAAACGACTATCTTGGGTTTGCGCAATTCGATAAAATTGTGGAAGATGCCCAAAAAATACTAGCACAATTCCCAAGGACTCATGGGGCCACTGCATCGAGACTCATCGCTGGAAACCATCCCATTTTTGACCAAACCGAAGATTTGATGGCCAAGCTTTATGATTGTGAAAGTGCACTTATATTCAACTCTGGTTATGATGCCAACTTGGGTTTTTTTGAAGCCGTCCCACAACGTGGAGATTTTGTGCTTTATGACGAGCTAATCCATGCCTCAATTCGCGATGGATTGCGCCTAAGCAAAGCCCAAAGTTTTAAATTTAAACATAATAACCTTGAAGACTTAGAAGCAAAGATCATAAAACTTCGGCCAAAATTTAGTGGCCAATGCTTTGTGGTCACCGAATCAGTTTTTTCAATGGATGGCGATCAACCCAATCTCTCCAAACTTTTCGAGGTTTGTGAGCAACAAAATAGCCTTTTAGTCCTTGATGAAGCCCACGCCACTGGGATTTTGGGTCATAATGGATTAGGGGCTTTAGAGCATCATGACAATAATTCTTTTTTGTTGGCTAGGATGGTGACTTTCGGAAAAGCCTTAGGATGTCATGGTGCTGCAGTTTTAGGAAGTCGAGACTTGCGTAATTTCCTAATCAATTATGCTAGACCATTGATCTACTCCACCGCGCTCCCTCCATTTTCAATTGCTTGTGTTCATGCCGCTTACCAGCAATTAGTCTATGATCCAAACCCTAGAATAACCCTAAAAACAAACATTCAACACTTTAGAAATGAGGTGAAGAAGCTCGGGTTACAGGCTTTGTTTATCGATAGTGAAAGTGCTATTCAATGCTGTTTGATTTCTGGAAATTTAAAAACCAAACAGCTTTCAAGACAGTTGCAAGAAAAAGGTTATGATGTTCGAGCCATATTGTCTCCAACTGTGGCCAAAGGCAAAGAACGCTTGCGTTTTTGCCTCCACGCCTACAATACAACAGCGGATATCACCACAGTTTTAATGCACTTGGCTAACTTTGTAAAATCAGCATGAAACCTCATTACTTTGTTACTGGAATATCAACAGATGTGGGCAAAACACTTGTCGCTGCCATTTTAGTTGAAGCCCTTCATGCCGATTATTGGAAACCAATCCAGGCCGGAAATTTAGAAAACTCCGATGCTCATACAGTTGCCTCTCTAATCAATTGTGCTGCACACATTCATCCTGCCGCCTTTGAGCTCGAAAGGCCAATGAGCCCTCATGCCGCAGCTGAGTTGGAAGGCATTGGCATAAAAATAAGCCAAATTATTCGTCCAAAAACAATGTCGCCGTTAGTGATTGAGGGTGCTGGAGGTCTTATGGTACCGATCAATCAAACTGATTTAATTGCGGATTTGATTTTACCAAGCGATAGGGTTGTGTTGGTATCGAGACATTATTTAGGAAGCATAAATCATACTTTGCTTTCCATAGAAGCCCTAAAAAGTAGAGGAGTTAACAAAATAGCACTCCTATTTTCTGGAGCACCCGCTCACGGAACTGAAGAGATTATTGTGGCGCGTACTGGAATTTTCAACCTTGGTAGGATTGAAGAGGAAAAAGTCATCGATAAAAAAACGGTAAACTTTTATGCAAATCGATTACAGAAAGAACTTTTATTGTGGGAAAAAAGTTAGAAGATCGAGATAGGGAAGTGTTGTGGCATCCACTGACGCAACACCAAAACCACCCCAATGCCCACGGTATTGTGAGGGCTGAAAGCTGCACGCTTTATGACACTTCAGGACATGCCTATATAGATGGAATTGCTTCGTGGTACACAGCTATGTATGGCCATTGTCACCCCGACATTGTCGCTGCAGTATCGGATCAATTGAACACCCTAGATCAGATTGTTTTTAGTGGTTTCACCCACCCACCTGCCGTGGAGTTGGCCGAAGCCTTGCTCAACATTTTGCCCGCCAATCAACAAAAAATATTTTATAGTGATAATGGATCAACCGCTACCGAGGTTGCTATTAAAATGGCGTTACAGTTTTATTTTAATAAAGGCCAACGGAAAACCACATTGATTGCCTTCGAAGATGCTTTTCACGGCGACACCTTTGGAGCTATGTCTGTCTCAGGGCTATCGGTTTATAACGGTCCATTCGAAGGGCTAATGCTCGACGTGAAACGCATTCCATTACCCATTGGAGATAACAATTTAGAAGTATTAAGAAAGTTTGAATCTATACTATCTTCAAACGAAGTTGCTGCTTTCATTTACGAACCTTTGGTGCAGGGGGCTGCTGGAATGAAAATTTATGATAAGGAAGGACTTTCGACCTTGTTGAAAATTTGCGCAGAAAAAAAGGTGCTCACCATCGCCGATGAAGTGATGACAGGTTTCGGAAAAACAGGCACCCATTTTGCCTCGGATCAGTTGCCAACAAAGCCCGACATCATTTGCCTGTCTAAGGCATTATCGGCGGGAGCGTTGCCACTTGCGGCTACGAGTTGCACAGCTGAAATCTTTAATGCTTTTTTAGGTAAAGAAAGCGCTAAGGGTTTTTTTCATGGCCACACCTACACGGCCAATCCACCAGCCTGTAGTGCAGCCTTGGCAGGCATAAGGCTTCTTTTAAGCAGTAAAGTTCAAAACCGCATCAATGAAATTTCGGAGCATCATAGAAGTTTCTGCCACAAGCTTGGAGCACTTCCAAACGCAAAGAACCCCCGTTGTTTGGGTGTTATATTGGCTTTTGAGTTAAATATTCCTATGACTCGATATGGCAATCTTAGAGATCAATTGTTTGATTTTTTTATGCAAAAGGGCGTCTTTATAAGACCTCTTGGCAACACGATTTACATACTCCCACCCTATGTCATTTCGGATGACGAATTACAAACCTTGTATAACGCCTTGCTCGAGTGCATTGATCAATTTATGCCAACTTCATGAAAGATTCAATTGCTATTGTAGGTTTTTCAACGATTTCAGCCTTGGGCCACGACGATCAA
Organism: uncultured Flavobacteriaceae bacterium; assembly: GCA_964477735.1. Classification (GTDB taxonomy): domain Bacteria; phylum Bacteroidota; class Bacteroidia; order Flavobacteriales; family Flavobacteriaceae; genus CAYZFD01. Next base: position 34,665 of record CAYZFD010000006.1, on the reverse strand, counting down.
TCCATCCATAAGGCCTATGAGAATTCAACCCATGCACTTGTCCAAACCCCAGAGGGTTGGGCAGCCCCATTAGGTGTAGCAAGCAGTGCTCATGTTGAAAAAATTCGAAAAGAACAGCCCCAATATCAGTCCTTAGACGCCTCCGTTTTATATGCCTTGGCTACCTCTCGAATGGCAATCCAACAAGCTGGTTGGCAATATCAAAAAGCCATTGGGGTTAATTTTGGATCTTCGAGAGGTGCTACCCAGCTTTTTGAACTTCATCACAAGGAGTTTATAGAAAAAGGCATGGTTTCTACTCAAGCTTCTCCATCCACAACTTTAGGGAATATTTCAAGTTGGGTGGCGCACGACTTGCAGTTGCAAGGCCCTGTGATTTCGCATTCGATCACTTGTTCAACAGCCCTACATGCACTCCTCAATGGCTTAGCTTGGCTGCGGTCTGATATGTGTGAAAATTTTATTGTGGGAGGAGCCGAAGCCCCGTTGACGCCTTTCACTTTTGCCCAAATGAGAGCCCTTAAAATCTATAGTCAGCAGCAAGGTTCGTATCCATGTCGTGCGTTAGATCTTCAAAAGAAATACAATTCAATGGTGCTTGGCGAGGGTGCGGCGGCAGCATGCCTAACCAAAGGAAGTCCAAAGAACGCCTTAGCCTTCATAGAGGGTGTTGGATATGCAACTGAAACACTAAAGCACAGTGTTTCACTTTCAGTTGACGCAAAGTGTTTTCAGGATTCAATGAAACAGGCCTTGAAAAACACTTCGATTAACGAAGTTGATGCGATTGTGATGCATGCACCTGGAACACGCAAAGGAGATTTGGCCGAATATGAAGCAATTAAAAAAATATTTGATAAAAAGATTCCTTTCCTCACTTCAAATAAATGGAAAATAGGACACACTTTTGGGGCTTCTGGATTACTGAGTCTAGAAGCTGCTTTGTGGATGTTGGCGTATCAAAAACCCATTCAAGTCCCCTATATTGATTATGCCCAAATACCAACAAAATTTAGTAAGGTTTTGGTCAATGCCGTGGGCTTTGGTGGAAATGCCGTAAGTGTATTGATTTCAAAAAATAGTCGTGAATAAATCGTTTAAAAATAATTTGAGATACATTCCTTAAGCCTAATTTATAATGTATTTTTGATAAAAATAGTCGGATGAAGCCATCAATAAGAAACAATTGGACCCAAGAGGAAATTCTTGAAATTTATCAGCAACCCATGATGGATTTGCTGTTTCAGGCAGCTTCTGTGCACCGTGCTTTTCACGATCCAAACACGGTTCAGGTGAGCACATTGCTTTCTATTAAAACAGGCGGTTGTCCCGAGGATTGTGGATATTGTCCTCAGGCCGCTCGTTATCACACCGATGTAGAGGGGCATGATTTGATGACGGTTTCTCAGGTGAAGGCTCAAGCTTTAAGAGCGAAAGCTGGAGGGTCGTCTCGTGTTTGTATGGGGGCGGCTTGGAGAAATGTAAAAGATGGAGAGGAGTTTGACCAAGTTTTGGAAATGGTTAGAACCATCAACAAATTAGACATGGAGGTTTGTTGTACACTTGGGATGCTTACCGAAAATCAAGCCAAACGACTGGCTGAAGCAGGTCTATATGCCTATAACCACAACATCGACACTTCGGAATCTTACTACAAAGATGTGATTTCTACTCGGGGATATAAAGACCGCCTCGACACCATAGAAAATGTTCGTAAAACCAATGTTACCGTTTGTTCTGGTGGCATCATTGGAATGGGGGAATCGTTAGCGGATCGCGCGTCCATGTTGGTGGCCCTAACCACTCTCAGTCCACAACCCGAATCTGTACCTATCAATGCTTTGGTGCCTGTTGAAGGCACTCCCCTCGAAGACCAACAATTGGTTTCGATTTGGGAAATGGTGCGTATGATTGCTACAACCCGAATTGTGATGCCACAAACCCAAGTACGATTGTCTGCGGGGCGCACACAAATGTCTCAAGAAGGTCAAGCATTGTGCTTTTTGGCCGGAGCCAATTCCATATTTGCTGGTGATAAATTACTGACCACTCCCAATCCGAATATTGACGATGATTTTAGGCTTTTTGAACTTTTGGGCATTAAACCCATGAAGCCATTTGTGAAAAAGGAGCAACCCTTAACTACCGAGGCAGCTGATTCTAAATTGGTTGATTTGGGTGAAAAACCAAGATGGTCCCGACCAATGCACAGCATAGAGCGAAACGAAAAAGCTCGAGTAGGGTCAAAGAATTAATTTTTTTACCAAAGGATAGACCAGTTCAGGTTCCCATCCCCTATAGAGCAAGTAGTTACTTGTTTTGGTGAGTTGCACTGTTTTAGAAAGTGCTTTTAGGCTTTCAGTTTTTTTGGTGGCCAGTTCCAACAAGGTTTTTTCATAGGTATCTTCATCGATTTGGGCCATGCTTTTATCAATAAGAAAAGCCGAAATATTTTTTGATTTTAAGGCAGACCTAAGCCTGATTTTCCCCCATTTTTTTTGATTAAATTTTCCCCAAACATAAGCACAAGCAAAACGCTCTTCGTTGAGGTAGCCTTCTTCAATAAGGTGCACCATGACGTTGTCGATTTCTACAGTGTTTAGGCGCATACTTCTGAGTTTTTGCATCACTTCTAGATGGCAACGTTCTTGATATACACAAAATCTTTCAATTGATTTTTTGGCACTGTCTATGGTGTATATCTTATTGGAAATCACAAGACCAAAGTACTAAAATCGCAAGCAAAAAAAAAGCGGCACAAGGCCGCTTTTGTTAAAGGTGTATCACTTTTCCGTTTGTATCAAAAAAGCGATAGTGCAAATAGGTATAGGCATCTCTAGGAACAATCCGTATCCATTTTTTGTATTCAAAATACCATTTTAGTTTAATGGATGGAAATCCTTTGGTCAAATAAGCTGCTATAAAGGGGTGCAAGTGTAGTGCAATTCCTTTTTGTGCATGCTTTTTGTTGGCGAGAATTTTTTCGATATCGTTGGTGATTTTATCGATTAAAACAATGGGCGCTTCCACTTCGCCGTTGGCGTTAGGGTTGGGCTCTTTTGTTTTAATGTCCATTTCTGGACGTACACGCTGACGTGTCATTTGAATCAATCCAATTTTGCTAGGGGGAAGAATTTTGTGCTTGGCACGGTCATCTTCCATTTCTTTTCTGAAATGATCGAAAAGTGTGTGACGATTTTGGGGTTTGGTCATGTCGATAAAATCAACGACAATGATACCACCCATGTCTCGAAGCCTTAATTGACGTGCAATTTCTGAAGCGGCTAACATATTAACTTCCAGTGCAGTGTCTTCTTGATTTTTGGCTTTATTGGATCGGTTTCCACTGTTTACGTCAATGACATGTAAAGCCTCGGTGTGTTCGATGATCAGGTAAGCACCTTTGCTCATCGAGACTGTTTTGCCGAATGAAGCCTTGATTTGTCGATCGACTCCAAAATGCTCAAAAATAGGCAGGCTTTTGGTGTAGTGACGAACGATGCTTTTTTTGGAAGGTGCAATTTGATTTAAATAATCTTTGACTTCCTCGAACAGACTTTCGTCATCGACATGAATGCCAGTGAATGAATCGTCGAAAACATCTCTTAAAATGGAGGAGGTTCTGTTGAGCTCGCTCAGCACTTTGGTGGGATGATCAGCCCGATAAATTTTTTTGCACATGCTGATCCAGCGTTGATACAAGTCTTGTAGATCCTTGTCTAGCTCGGCTACGTTTTTACCTTCTGCCACAGTGCGTACAATCACACCAAACCCTTTGGGTTGTATGCTTTTCATCAATCTCTTTAGCCTACTTTTTTCTTCGCGCGATTCTATTTTTTGAGAAATTGAAATGCGATCCGAAAAAGGGACCAATACCAAATAGCGACCAGCAAACGACAGCTCTGAGCTGAGGCGTGGGCCTTTGGTTGAGATGGGTTCTTTAATTATTTGTACTAGGATAGACTGATTGGCACTTATGGCATTGTCAATTGAACCGTCTTTGTCAATTTCGGGTTCAAATGGATATTTTTTTAGAGAAAAATCTTTGATTTTTCCGGCGCTCACTCCTTTAATAAATTTTAGTAGTGAGGCAATTTTTGGGCCTAAATCGTGGTAATGTAAAAAACCATCTTTTTCGAACCCTACATCAACGAAAGCAGCGTTTAAACCCGAAACGGGTTTTTTGATTTTGGCAAGAAAAATGTCTCCGACATTAAACTTGTTACCATCGGCGGCTTTGTTCAACTCAATCAGTTTGCTATCTTTTAGCATGGCAAAATCAACGGCCGAAGCATAGGAACGTATAACTAATTCTTTACTCACAATATTGATTTTGTATCTATATCGGCATTGATATAGATGGATTAATATAAATATTCACAGGGAAATTTGCAGTTGAAAAGAGTGCTGGAGAACAGGAGCTACTCGTTTTCTATGTCAATGATCGTTTAAATTGTTCTGGTCGAAAAAGTCTTACTTCTTCTTTTTGTGTCGGTTTGCACGACTTCTTTTTTTACGCTTGTGCGTAGCTACCTTGTGTCTTTTTCTTTTTTTACCACTTGGCATACCTTGATGGGTTTTGAATTAATATGAAGTTGCGTTATTTAACTGCAACATTTGCTTTTACACTTTCTACGAAAACTTTGGCAGGTTTAAATGCTGGTATGTTTCTGGCTGGGATTTTGAGAGCAGTGTTTTTGGTAATGTTTCGAGCTGTTTTGGCAGCTCTTGTTTTTATGATAAAACTACCGAAACCCCTCAAATAAACAGCCTCACCTTGTTCTAATGAATCTTTCACTTCTGCCATAAAACTTTCAACAGTCGCCAAGACATCTGCTTTGTCGAGGCCGAGGTTGTCTGAAATTTTGGATACAATTTCTGCTTTGGTCATCGATTTGTTGTTTTTACAATTTTGGTCTGCAAATATAACAATAATAATTCATAAAGAAGCCCCTCATTCTTTAGGTTCTAAACTTATTGCTATCTTTCAAGCCTAATTGCATAAAGAGGTTGGATTTCTCTGTTAAAATTATAGATTGGTATCGGCAAAACAAACGGGCCTTGCCCTGGCGCAAGGCTAAAGATCCCTACAAAATTTGGCTCTCTGAGGTGATTTTACAACAAACACGCATAGATCAAGGCACGGCCTACTACCACGAATTTATAGAAGTTTTTCCTACCGTTGAAGACTTGGCAAAAGCCAGCGAAATTCAAGTTCTGAAACTTTGGCAGGGTTTGGGTTATTACAGTAGGGCTAGAAATCTCCACAAGACTGCAAAAATCATTGTTAGCCACCACCAAGGACGTTTTCCTAGAGACTATAATGCCCTCAGAGCCTTGCCTGGCATTGGAGATTATACGGCCAGTGCCATTGGCTCGATTTGTTTTGGCCTTCCCACAGCCACTGTCGATGGGAATGTTTACAGATTGTTATCTCGCTTTTTTGGAATCGACACCCCCATCAATACGCCAAAGGCGCAAAAAGAGTTTAAGGCTCTGGCCCAATTCCTTTTGGTCGAAGATCAAGTGTCGGATTTTAATCAAGGGATGATGGAATTTGGCGCTTTGGTTTGCAAGCCCAAAAAACCAGCTTGTGATCGATGTGTGTTGGCCCAAGCTTGTGTGGCCCTTCGAGATGGTCTTCAAGAAAAGTTGCCCCAAAAATTAATCAAACCCAAATCCCAAAATCGATATCTACATTTTATAGTTGCCGTTGATCCAGACAAAAAAACCTATTTTGTGCCTCAAAATCAAAAAGGCATTTGGCATAAAATGTACACTTTTCCTTTTCTTGAAACCGATGCCCATTGGGCGCCCAATCAAATAGATCAGTTTATAGAATCTCAAAACCTAAGTGGCGAGCCAAAGCTTTGGAATCCAGCCCCCATCCTTCACAAGCTCACCCATCAAAATCTGCATTTGTGGTTTTGGATTCTAAAAACACCATCCCTGTTAAAAGACGCTTTTTCGTTTGAGCAATGGGCAAATTATCCTTTGCCAAAACCCATTGATAGTTTTGTGAAACAGTATTGGAAAAAGAAGGATTAATTTGTATTTTTGAAAATCATCAAACCAAACCATGAGCGGTACGCTAAACAAAGTTATGTTAATAGGGCATTTGGGTGACCAAGTGAAAATGCATTATTTTGAAGGCGGTGGTTCTATTGCACGCTTTCCACTAGCCACAAATGAAACCTATACCAACAAGCAAACAGGTGAAAAAGTTTCCAATACTGAATGGCATAACATTGTGGTGCGAAACAAAGCAGCCGAGATTTGCGAAAAGTATTTAAATAAAGGCGACAAAATTTATGTCGAGGGGCGCATCAAAACCCGCAAATGGCAAGCCGAAGACGGCAGCACTCGCTATGCAACCGAAATTCAGGTTGAAGATTTCACTTTTCTGACCAACAAATCTGACAGCCCTCAACCCGACCAGCCTTCAGTACCAAGGGCTGATGTACAAAATCCAGACGACTTGCCCTTTTGATTTAAATTCATTCTAGCTTGGATTCAGACCCTCTCCCATTATTTATCGATTTTATTTCTCAATTCGATTTGGCAGTTTTGTTGCAATCTACGCTTCTCCTTGTTTTGCTGATGTCTTCTGCGCTAATTTCTGGAGCAGAAGTGGCATTTTTTTCGCTTTCAGCCCTTCAGCTCGAGGAACTTGAACAAGCCACAAACCGTGCTGAAAAAACAGTGGCGATGCTCAGAAAAAAACCCAAACGATTGTTGGCCACGATTTTGGTCACCAACAACCTCATTAACATTGCTACAGTATTGTTGTTTGCCTCTTTGGGCGAGGTGTTTTTTAACAATATCGACCAGCAATGGATTCGGCTTCTCATCGAAGTGGGAATCATCACCTTTATGATCCTGTTTTTTGGTGAAATATTGCCCAAAGTTTATGCGAGCCGAAACCCAATTAAGTTTTCAAAAGTCATGGCACTTCCTGTCCAATTTTTGGATCGCTACATATTCTTTTTCCTGACCATTCCTATGAGCAGGTTAAGTTATTTAATTCAAAAGCGTTTGGGCAATTCGCGCGGAAATCTATCCGTAGATCAGCTTTCTAAAGCCCTCGAGCTCACCGATGAAGAGGACACTACCGACGAGGAACACCAAATTCTACAAGGCATTGTTTCTTTTGGAAATATTGAAACCAAACAGGCGATGCGTCCCCGAATCGATGTTTTTGCCTTAGCCAATACCATGCCTTTCGATGCCGTTCTTGAAGCCATTCGAAACGAAGGCTACTCGAGGATTCCGGTATATAATGACAACATTGACTCCATTATTGGGGTGCTATACGTGAAGGATCTCTTACCCCATCTTTCTCATTCCAATTTCGATTGGACTAGCTTGCTAAGGGCTCCTTATTTTGTGCCTGAAAATAAAAAACTCGACGATTTGCTTAAAGAGTTCCAAAGCATGAAAATGCACTTGGCGGTGGTTGTAGATGAATATGGAGGAACTTCTGGTATCATCACCCTTGAAGATGTGATTGAAGAAATTGTGGGAGATATTAGTGACGAGTTCGACGACGATGACCTTGAATTCTCACGACTCGATGAAACCACATGGGTTATTGAAGGAAAAACACTTCTTAAAGATTTTTACAGAATCATTGATTTGGAAGATGAAGCACTTTTCGAAAACAACAAAGGAGACTCTGAATCCTTAGCGGGTTTTGTGTTAGAACAAACGGGCGGTTTTCCTAAAATTGGGGAAAAAATAACCTTTGATAATTTTGACTTCAGTGTTGAGGCTTTAGACCGTAAAAGACTCAAACGCATTAAAGTGCACAGAAAAAACCAAAATGATTAGAGGTTTCTTTTTAATACTTATCCTGGTGGGTTGCAACTCATCGCCTACGCCCAAACCCGACGCCTTTTTGGCACTCGAATATCCCCAAAACCGTTATCAAACCCAACAGAATAATTGTCATTTTCAGTTTGATCATAATGAGATTTCCCACTTTGTGCAAGGAATAGGCTGCTCTTTTAGGCTGGAGTACCCACTATTGAAAGCAACCCTTTTTGTTACAAAACTTGAGTTAGAGAATAACTTAGAACAGCTTTTGGGAGAGGTGCATCTAAAGTTAAACACCACTTCTGGAAAGCGAAACGTTATACAAGAGAGCGCATACGCCAATGACCTGAACAAAGTCTATGGGTCAATTTTTTCAGTAGAGGGCAATGCGGCCTCAAACCTTCAGTTTTATGCTACAGATAGCACAAAGTCTTTTCTTAGTGGGACCTTGTATTTCTTAACAAAACCCAACTATGATTCGCTGTACCCAGCGATTGATTACATTAAAAAAGACGTTCGTAAATTTATGGAAACGCTTCGTTGGGTGGAGTAGGCTAGAAACACTTTTTTCACAACATTTTTTAGTGCAATTTTCATGTTTTTTAGCCACCACATCTTTTGATTTGCAACAGGCTTTTTCACAATCTTTAGCGCATTTTTCATCCGCTTTCATTTTGTCTTTACAACAGGGCTTTTCACAATTTTTCTCACAAGTTTTAGTAGGTTTAAAACTTTCTACCTTTCTAAGGTTAGAAACACTGTAGGCGGCACCTGTGTTGGTTACGGTGGTTTCGATCAACGACAAATCTACCCTTTGATTGTCATAAGCGACTTGTGCTGTTTTAGAATCAAAATCTACCGTTGCCATTTGAACGCCCGGTAGAGCGGCCAATTTCTTTTCAATTGTTGCGGCACAACCCATTTTGCAGGTCATTCCTTCAATGGTGAAAGTTGCCTTGGACAAGTTTGAATCGGCTACTTGTGTGGCAGCAGTTTCCTGAGAAACTGTTTTTGTTTCTGGTTTAGGATTACGGTTACATCCAAATGTAAAAATGACCAACAGGAGTAGTAAAAATGGTTGTTTTAGGGTTTTCATAAGATTTATTTAATATTACAAATTTATCAAAAATGTGGCTATAACTGAATTTTTAAACGCATTTTTGCACGACTATGCTAAAACATCAATATCAAAAATGGTATTACCTTGTCGTTTTGACCTTTATTTGGGGAAGTTCATATATTCTTATTAAAAAAGGTTTGGTTGGGCTGACGCCTATGCAAATGGGAACACTTCGCATCGTAATGGCCTCTGTTATGTTGCTTTTGATTGGCATGAAAAGTCTTAAAAACCTCAACGGAAAAGATTGGTTTTGGCTGGCCCTTTCTGGTTTTGCAGGAACCTTTATACCCACATTTTGCTTTGCCTTTGCTCAAACTGAAATTGATAGCAATTTAGCCGCTATTTTAAACTCATTAACCCCTTTAATGACGTTGCTAAGTGGTGTTTTTTTATTTGGATTTAAGATTTTTAATAAACAGGTTTTTGGTGTTCTAATAGGGTTTATAGGATCTGTTTTTTTGGTAGCAACAGGAGCTCAAATCAACCCAGACCAAAATATATTTTTTGTGAGTCTCATTTTCTTAGCTTCTTGCTGCTACGCTTTGAATGTAAATCTCATGAAGAAACATTTACAACACGTCTCACCCATGGCCATTGCCGTAGGAAATTTTGTGTTTATTGCCATTCCTGCACTTGTCATGCTATGCTTTACAGATTTCTTCCGATTTGAGGTTTTAACAAGGCCTTCGACACAAAAATCACTCTTTTTTGTTTTGCTTTTAGCCATTTTTGGAACTGTTATCGCAAAGGTGATGTTCAATAAATTTGTTCAAATCGCCTCCCCTGTTTTTGCCTCTTCTGTGACCTATACTTTGCCCATCGTGGCGGTTGGCTGGGGCATGCTCGATGGCGAAACTTTTACCCTGCAACAGGCACTAGCTTCTGCAATCATTTTGTTTGGGGTTTGGTTGTCGAACCGAAAACAAATCGCATAAAAAAACCACAACATTTCGCTGTGGTTTTTAATGAACTTATAGAAAAATTCTACTCGAAATCTTCGCTGCCAACACCTTCATTCAGGATGACATCTTTGAGGATCATTTCAATTTTTTGTGGCCCTAGGGATTGTGACTTTTTCCCTGGAAATAAGACGCCTTCAAACTCCTGATAATCTCCTATGCTGCTCTCTTGACGTTGGGTTTGACCTCCCATTGCTGTTTCGGAAACTTCTTGAATTTTAAGCCCTGTAGCCAAATCGTAATAAAAAATGGCACTTACGGTTTCACCAGGAATCACGACTTTATAACAGTCGAATTCACCAACTTTTTCAACACCCTCAAGTTTGGCAATACCACTACCGATCAATCTGGACTCAGGGAATAGCCCCAAAGTGTTTTTCAGATCAGCAAGCATGTTATCGGGCATGGCCATTTTGTTGCCGCCTTGTTTGGCAAAAGCTTCTTTTTCGGTTACCACCATGGTCATCATAGGGTTGTTGTTCATGTACATGGTCGTGGAGGTTTTGTCAGCGATCTTTTTTTCTTCACTAATAATGGTGGCTCCCATCATGCTGCCTTCATAACGCAAAGTCACAGAGTTTAGCTGGCTAATGCGCTCTGTTCCTCCAATGGCTTCGATATAGGATTGCATAACTTTGTCGGCATTGAGGCCTTCGGGAACATCAGACTTTTTTGGTCGTTCGCTCACTTCTCCATATTTGTTATAGAAATTTATAGGGAGGCTTTTTCCTTTAAAAGTGACTTTTTCAAGATTTTCTAAGACCTCCGATCCTTTTCCTGTGACCACAACTTTGGCATTATCGACAGCAAAATATTTATGGGCTGCACGCTGAACATCCTCTTTGGTGAGCGCATTGATTTTAGCCAAATAGGTTTTGTAATAATCTTTTGGAAGCCCTTCGGTTTCTATGTTTAGCGCATAGCGGGCGATGGTGGATGGCTGTTCGAGTGCCAGCACAAAATCACCTACATATTTGGCTTTGGCATTTGCCAATTCTTCATCGGTTACTTCGGTTGTTCTAATTCTTTCAATTTCACTGAGCAGTTCAACAACAGAGCTGTCTGTTACGGCGTTGCGCACACTGGCAGTGGCTCGAAATCGAGCGCTGGTGTATTTGTTGTTTCCAACAGAAGAGTATGAACCATAAGTATAACCTTTATCTTCTCTTAAATTTAGGAAGAGACGGGCTTCGCCACCACCACCGAGAATTTTGTTGGCCATCAATGCAGAAAAGTAATCAGGATCTTTCATCTTAAGATCCACCACGTTTTGCACCACTACCTCCGATTGAACGGCGTTGGGCATATCTATAAAATTAATACTTGTTTGGTCGCTATTCTGTGGGGTGGAAAAGGTAGCAGTGGGAACTGTTCCTTTTTTCCAATTCTTAAATAATTTTTTAATTTTTTTAGCCATTGCTTTAGTGTCCACATCTCCAATGACTACCAAATAGGCGTTGTTGGGCTTAAAATAATTTTTATAGAATTGTTTTACATCTTCTAGGGAAATGTTTTTGATGCTTTCTTCCGAAATGAATTCACCGAATGGGTGATCGGAGCCATAAGCCAAAACGCCCTCAACACGACGGGCTGCAGCGGTGACACTTTTTTCGTCAGATCGAATTCCTTCGATAAGCAAATCTTGTTCTTTTTTGAATTCAGTATCATTGAACTGTGGGTCGAGTGCACCTAATGCCATGAGCTCCAATACCCGATCAAAATATCTAGAAAGGCTACTGGCATTGGCACTTTGGGACCCAAAATTTATACGAGCACCTAGGTAATCAACTTCTTCGAAGAAGGCGTCTTTATCAATCGTCGAGGTACCTTTTCCTAGTAGGCTTCCTGTAAGCGCCGAAACGCCTGCTTTGTTTCCTTCAACGATCGGAGGGTTGTCTATAGATAGGCTTGCCGAGGCACGGGGAAGTTTATGGTTTTCCACAATCATGACCGTGAGCCCGTTTTTCATCTTAAATTGAAAGGGTTCTGCTAATTTTATTTCTGGAGCAGGCCCTGGTTCGGGTTGTTGGCTTCGATCTATTTGAGCAAATACAAACCCTAAGTTTAAAAGGGTTAATAGGAGTAAAAATATCTTTTTCATCATTGTTCTTTTTGAGTTTCAGGAAGATATTCCAACACTAAGCGTTGGTTTGGATTGAGCCACTTTTGAGCTACAGCCCGAATTTCTTCCCTTGTGATCGAGCGATAAATGTCGATTTCGCTGTTGATAAGGTTAACATCTCCATAGAGCATATGGTAGCGTGCGAGTGAATTGGCGATGCCCTCAACGGAAGAATTTGAATTTACAAAGTCGTTTTCAAACTTATTTTGAAGTTTTTGATAGTCTTTTTCACTAATTAAATCTTGTTGAATTTTCAGCACTTCTTCGTCCATTTCTGTTATCAAATCGGCAAGTGAATGCTCGCCCAATGGAAGGCCAAAAACAACATACATGCTATAGTCTTCTTGGCTGATGTTAAAAGCACCAACTTGTAATGCTTTTTTCTTTTCATCAACCATTTTTTTGTAAAGCTTAGAACTTGGTCCGTCGCTCAAATAGGTAGATATCATGTCTAAAACCCTTGCGTCTCTTGACTTAAAAGACGGCGTTCTGTAGGCTGTCATGATTGCAGGAATTTGAATGTTAGGATCATAGGCTTTGGCCTCAATGGGGCTTGTGATGGGATCTTCTTTTGCTAAGTTTCTGTCAACCTCTGCGCCTTTTGGAATTGGACCAAAATAATCTTGAATGAGTTTTTTAGTTTTTTGTGTATCAATGTCACCAGCAACCACTAGAACAGCATTGTTTGGAACATAATATTTTTTATTGAAAGCCAAAAACTCTTCCAAGGTGGCAGCGTCTAAATGGGCCATTTCACCAATGGTTGTCCAGCGATAGGGGTGTTTGGTGAAAAGATGTTTTTTAACATTCTCCAAAAATCTGCCGTAAGGCTGATTGTCAACACGCAATCTTTTTTCTTCTTTAACGACTTCATTTTGGGTATCAACGCCAATTTGGTTGATAATGGGGTGTAACATTCTTTCGGATTCGAGCCATAGCCCCAATTCGAGGTTGTTTGACGGAAAAACCTCATAATAATAGGTGCGATCATCGGTAGTGTTGGCATTGTTTCGCCCGCCATTTGAAGTGACGATAGAAAACCAAGCTCCACGTTCAATATTTTCGGTGCCTTCAAAAAGCAAATGCTCAAAGAAATGTGCAAAACCAGTTCGATTTGGGTCTTCGTCTTTGGCACCCACATGATACATCACAGAAGTGGTAACCACAGGAGCGTTGTTGTCTTGATGTAAAATCACATCCAGACCGTTGTCTAAAGTATATTTTTCAAACTTCACAGACTGTGCTGTTCCTGCTGCTGTCAGTAGTAAGACTAAAAAAAGTTTAAATTTTGACATATAAGTAGTTTTTTATTTAACGAAATAATTTAAAATCTGTTACAATTATTTTTTAAAAATCTACCCAAAAATCTGCCTCCTAAACGCAAAACATCGTCAGCAACTTCTCCGTCTCCGTCTTGGTCTAATAGTTGTTCGAAAAGTACTAATGATTTTTGAGAACTTCCTGAATTGCCCAGCATGTTACCCAAAAGTCCTGCCAGTTCATGAGAAGAGGTTGTGGGCTGTTGCTGTTTGCCTAGTGCGCCCATCACAACAGGGGCTAGCATGGCTAAAATTCCTTGAGATTTTTTCTTGGATAGTCCATTTGTTTTTGAAAACAATTCAACAATAGAAGTTTGTTTGTTTCCCAGCACATGGCCTAAAATTCCCATGCCGTCAGAGTAATCTCTATTATTGATGAAATCGTCAAAATGATTAAACAGATCTCCATTGTGTTTTTTGTTGAGTGCCCGTTGCAAGCTTTCAGCTCCCTTAGGGTTTGAGGCGTTTTTTTGTAAAGCTTTGAGCAATAGGGGCACTGCCGTCTGAACGGCCGTTTTAGCTAGGGAGTCCTTGAGACCAAATTCTTGTTGAGTTTTTTGATTAATTTGGGTGCCGAGTGCATCCGAAAGTAGTGATGTTAAGTCCATTTTTTAATTTTAAGGCGGTTAATAAAGCCTAAATTTACAAAAAAAAATCAACTTTTTGGTTTGTCTCTCGCCCCTATACTTAAACAGAACTTTAAAAACCTGTTGTCTATCCCAAAAACTCATTGTATATTTGCGCTCATTTTTAACAGAACAAGCTATGTATGCAATTGTAGAAATAGCAGGGCAGCAGTTTAAAGTTGCGCAAGACCAAAAGGTGTTTGTTCACCGTTTAGAGGCAAAAGAAGGCTCAAGTGTATCGTTTGAGCATGTTTTATTGCTTGATAACGGCAAGAGCATATCTGTTGGCGCCCCCGCTATCGCAGGTGCTTCGGTAAGTGCAAAAGTACTTCAGCACCTTCAAGGCGATAAAGTAATCGTCTTTAAAAAGAAACGTCGTAAGGGTTATCGTGTGAAAAACGGACACAGACAACAACTTACCGAACTGCTCATTGAGGGCATTTCAGAAAATGGAAGTGCACCTAAAAAATCTACTTCTAAAACCACTGATGCTGCACCGAAAGCAGCTAAGGAAGCACCTAAAAAAGCGGCAGCTCCCAAGAAAGCGACTGCTTCAGAAAGTGATCTAAGTGGTAAAACAGTTGCTGAGCTTCGAGCTTTGGCCAAAGCCAAAGATATTCAAGGCTTTTCTGGAATGAAAAAAGCTGAACTTTTAAAAGCCCTAGGCGCATAACGAATAAAAATTATAAATCATGGCACACAAAAAAGGAGTAGGTAGTTCCAAGAACGGTAGAGAGTCAGAGTCGAAACGACTTGGCGTAAAGATTTTTGGTGGTCAAAAAGCCATTGCTGGAAACATTATTGTTCGTCAAAGAGGTACTGCCCACAGAGCTGGAGAGAATGTATATTTAGGAAAAGATCACACCCTTCATGCTAAAATTGATGGGGTGGTGAAGTTTACTAAGAAAAAAGACAACAAGTCTTATGTTTCAATAGTCCCTGCTGAGGCCTAAAAATATAAACATCACATAATCAATAACCCTCAAGCTATTTGAGGGTTTTTTTATGTGTTTAAGTCAATTTCTTGCCCCATTTCAAGCTTAAATTTCCGACGAAACCAACCCACAGCTAAGTACAGTAGGGGGGTGTCAATGGCGGCTACACTCATTTTAAACAACACCCCAGAAACCAAGAGTCCTGTGAAAAGTTGCCAAGGGATCACTTTAAATAAGCACAATAGCAACAAAACCACGAAAGTGTCTATAAATTGGGAAAAAAAGGTGGAGCAGTTGTTGCGCAACCAAAGTTTTTTGCCCTTTGTGTATTTCTTCCAAAAATGATAGATTTTAATGTCAATAAATTGGGCAAACAAATAGGCCATCATTGAAGCCAGCACGGCTACTGGCGAAAGCGAAAAAACTTTTGAAAATTCTTGGTCGCTAAGGGGTGAACTCGACAATGCAGGAACCTTTTCCGCCAACAACAGTATGCCCATTGAAAAGACAGAGGCAAAAATTCCGGCTACCACAACTTGATTTGCCCTTTTTTGACCATAAATTTCAGAGATTATGTCCGTGATTAAAAAGGTAATGGGATAGGGTAAAATGCCAACGGATAATTCGAAAAGTGGAATGCCAAAAGGTTTCCAGTCGGTTGGGTACCAATAAAAAAACTTTTGAAAAATGAGATTTGATACGACCAAGGAAGTGATAAACAACGCAGCCAAATACAAATAAATTTGTTGCGCAAGCACTCGATTCTTTACATTCATTTATCTGATAGAAATTTCAAAAGGCAGTCGTGTTAAGATTTCAGGTTTTTTAGGTTGAAGTTTTAAAATATTTACAAGAGGTTGTAGGCCAGAGGGAAGTTGTGATGTCCAACTATTTTGACCCCCCAACGGCCCACGTTGTAATTTTTTAAAAAGTCGCTCAAAGTCATCATCATATCTGGGGAAACTTTTCAATTGGTATCGGTTCACTCCAGACAATTCGGCGGCTTTAGAAACAGCCAAGTCAAGACCTCCTACTTCATCTACCAAACCAATTAGTTTGGCCGCAGCACCAGACCAAACCCTTCCTTGGGCAATTTTATTCACTTGTTCTCTACTCAATCCTCTTCCATTAGCAACGCGCTCCAAAAAGGTGTTATAAACTTGTTCTATCCCTTCTTTCACTTCTGCACGAAAAGCGTTACTCATGGGTTCAAAAAGACTGTAGCCTATGCTGTTTGCATGAGTGCCCACTTGTTCAGCATTAATACCCCAGTCGTCTGCCAACCCACCAATGTTTGGAAGGAGTCCAAAAACTCCTATAGATCCAGTAATGGTATTGGTTTCTGCTACAATGTGGTTGGCGCCACTTGCAATATAATATCCACCCGATGCTGCCACGTCGCCCATAGAAACAATCACAGGTTTTGTGTCCTTCACATCTTCAATGGCTTCCCAAATGAGTTCTGAGGCTATAGAACTACCTCCAGGTGAGTTGATGCGCAACACTATAGCCTTCACGTCGGTGTCTTTTTTAAGCCCCTCAAGTGTATTGATGATAATTTCTTGCCCAATAACAGTTTCGTCTCCTTCTCCGTAAACAATTTCACCTTGTGCAAATACGACTGCAATGGTGTTATCACTGTTTGAAGTTGTGTTTTCATGCATGTATTTTGAGATTGAAATTTCAGAAAGGGTCTCGGTTTCATCAACCTCAAGCTTTGTTTTTAAAAATGCTTGATAATCTTTTCTACTCAAAAGCTTTTGCACCAAGCTGTTTTCTAAAGCTCGTTTTGGATTGGTAATTTCAAGTCTATGCGCCAAGCGATTCAGTTCTTGTAGGCTAATTTGTCTGTCTGCAGCAATTTCCGATGCTATTTGCTTCCACAACGAATTTAGAAGAACTTCGATTTGAGTTCGATTCTCTTGACTCATCCGATCGGCAATAAAAGGTTCAACAGCACTTTTGTATTTTCCATGCCGCACAACTTCAAATTTGATTCCAGTTTTCTCAGAAAAGTCTTTAAAATAAAGCACCTCAGATGCAAGTCCTTTGAATTCGATGTCTCCTTCCGGATGAAGAAAAAGGCTATCAGCAACAGAGGCCAAGTAGTAATCTTTCTGCGTGTAATATTCGTTGTAGGCATAAACAAATTTTCCACTTTCTTTGAATTTTTTTAGTGCACGACGCAAGGCCTGTGTTTGTGACATCCCACCCATAAAAAAAGTGTTTTCAATACTAATCCCTTTTATTCGATCATCGACCGCTGCGTGCTCGACCGCTGCAATAAGCTTGGTTAAGTCAAAAGCAGCCGACTCAACATCTAGAACTTTAGATATAAAATCTTCATGGGCAATATGATCAAGAATGGGTTTTTGTAACTGTAATACCAAAACAGCATTGTTGGGAACCGAAATGGGTTGTTGATAGTTTTCAAAGCTGGTTGCAGAAGCCCCAGCAATGAGGAATGTAATGGCAAAGAAGAAAAATAGCCCCAAAGCCAAAAAAGTACCTAAAACGGCAGCAAGTAAGTTGCGCAAAAATTTCATTTAAACCTTTTCAACAAATATAGCGTTTTCGAAACTCTTTTACTTATTTTGCAAGATGATGCAAAAGCACCTTGTCTATATTTCGCTGGGTAGCAACATGGGTGATCGCCAAAAGTGGCTCGAAAAAGGTTTGTTAGACCTGGAGCGCGAAGCAGGCGCTGTCCTTAATATTGCCCCAATTTATGAGACACCTGCTGTTGGGTTTGATGGTCCTCCATTCTACAACAGTTGTGTTTTGCTGGAAACCACATTGTTGCCTTTAGAATTGATGCAAACATGTCTGGCGATCGAAAAAAAACATGGTCGTGTGCGCACTGCCCAATCTAGCTCCAGAACCTTAGATTTAGACCTGTTGTTTTATGATGATTTAACATTAGAACATGATGAGCTCATATTGCCACATCCACGCCTCCACCAACGTGCTTTTGTCCTACATCCACTTGCTTCTATAGCCCCTTCAAAAGTCCACCCAAAATTGAAATTGGCTGTTTCTGATTTGCTTCACAATTGTCTTGATAAACAAGAAATTACTGACCCAAATGTGAATTTACTGCTCCCAACATTAGCGATTTTAAAAAACATTCCTACAATCGTGATTGAAGGAAATATTGGTTCTGGAAAAACCAGTTTGGTTGAAAAAATTTCAGATAAAATTAACGCCAAAACCATGTTCGAGCGTTTTGCAGACAATCCTTTCCTCCCTAAATTTTATGCAGACCCCGATCGCTATTCTTTTCCTCTAGAACTTTCGTTTTTGGCCGATCGATTTAGGCAAGCTAGCGCAGAATTGGCTCAATTTGACTTGTTCCAACAAAATTTAATCGCCGATTATAGCATTCACAAATCACTCATTTTTGCACAAACAACACTCGAAGAAGACGAGTATAAACTTTACAGGACTTTTTTTGAATTAGTTACGCGTGACATCCCAACACCTGACGCTTATTTTTTTCTGATGCAAACCCCTGAACGCTTACTTGAAAATATTCAAAAAAGAGGTCGTTCTTATGAGCAGAAAATTGAAAAATCTTATTTAGAGAAAGTTCAAGAAAATTACATGACTTTTATTAAATCGCGCCCCGAATGGCCTATTGTTGTTGTAGATTGCACCGATCTAGATTTTATTGAAAACCAAAGAGATTTCAGTAGGCTTTTACGGCGTATGGCTATGGGTTTCGAAGCGCTTTAAAAAAATCCCATATAACTATTCCGGCAGAAACAGAAATATTGAGGGAATGCTTGGTACCCCACTGGGGGATTTCTACCACTTTCTGACAAGCACTTACGACCGCTTGCTGCACTCCAGTGACTTCATTGCCAAACACCAGCGCATGCTTTTTGTTTGGCTCGATCATGACTTGATCAAGCATGGTGGCACCATCAGCTTGCTCCACAGCCCAAACAATGACTCCCTCCTTTTGCAGTTGTTGAATGACGTTTAAGGTTTCTTTTTCATAAACCCAATTAACACTTTCGGTTGCGCCCAATGCTGTTTTGTGAATATCTCGATGAGGAGGTCTTGCGGTGATGCCACATAAAACGATTTTTTCAATCAAAAAAGCATCTGCTGTTCTGAACATAGCGCCAATGTTGTGCAAGCTTCTCACATTGTCGAGAACCAAAATTAGGGGTGTTTTTTCACTCTCCTTAAAATCGGCAATGGTTTTGCGAGGCAACTCTTGGTTTGTCTTTTTCCGCATGGCATGACAAAGAAAGAAAAAATGATCGAAAGTTTAATCAAGCTTTTGAATTTAGGAATCTAAATGTGTAGATTCCTTTAAATAATATTACCTTAGCATTTCTTCAAAAACAACCCAGTGACCAAAGCCAAGGAAACGCCACTTCAGAAGCAATATAACCAAATCAAAGGGAAGTATCCCGATGCTTTACTCTTGTTTCGGGTTGGAGACTTTTATGAAACTTTTGGCGACGATGCCATAAAAGCCTCTAAAATTTTAGGCATAGTACTCACCAAGAGAGGGGCAGGGAGCACAAGTGAAACCGCCTTGGCAGGGTTCCCACACCATGCCTTACAAACCTATTTGCCTAAGTTGGTGCGGGCGGGTGCGCGAGTGGCCATTTGTGATCAGTTGGAAGATCCTAAAATGACCAAAAAAATTGTGAAAAGAGGGGTTACTGAGCTGGTAACGCCAGGTGTTGCGCTCAACGACGGAGTTTTGGAGGATAAGACCAACAATTTCCTAGCTGCCCTTTATTTGTCAAAAAACAGTTGCGGCCTCTCGTTTTTAGACATCTCAACTGGAGAGTTCTTAGCGGCTCAAGGAAGTGTAGAATATGTCGCCAACCAATTACAACATTTTCAGCCCAAAGAGGTTTTAATAGCTAAAGGCCAAAAAAAAGATATCCAAAACAATTTCGGTCAGCAGTATAGGTTTTTTGTTTTAGAAGACTGGGTTTTTCAAACAGATTATGCTCTCGAAAAATTAACCGATCACTTCAAAACAAAGAGTTTAAAGGGTTTTGGTGTTGAAGGATTAGCAGAGGGTGTGGTGGCTTCGGGAGCGATCATGCATTATTTGAGTGAAACCCATCACGCCAAACGTCATCATATTACCTCACTTCAACGTATTGTTAAAGATGAGGTTTTGTGGATGGATCGCTTCACGATGCGCAACTTGGAATTGTTGTCGGCCAATTCACCCGAAGGGGTTTCTCTCCTCGAGGTCATTGACAAGACTGTGTCTCCCATGGGCGCCCGAATGTTGCGTCGTTGGTTAGCACAGCCTCTTGTCAATAAAGCTAACATTGAACTTCGTCATCTTAGCGTGGGATATTTGAAGTCTGCCACAGGCTTGTGTGCTTCATTGCAAGCTGACATTAAAAGCATGGGTGATTTAGAGCGTTTGGTGGCCAAAGTGGCTACAGCAAAAATCACCCCGCGCGAATTACTTCAGTTGGGGCATGCTTTGGTAGGTTTGGCACCCATAAAAGAAAATTTGGTGATTGTTCCGCTAGAGGCCCTTCAGCAATTAACAGCATCGCTTACAGATTGCCATGAGGCAAAATCCCTTATTCAGGAGACCCTACATGCCGAAGCGCCCGTGTTAATTTCTAAGGGCCACGTGATCGCTGATGGTGTGTCGCCAGAGTTAGATGAGTTGAGGCGAGTGGCGCATGGTGGAAAGGCTTTTTTGGAGGATTTGTTGAACCGAGAAACTGAGCGTACGCAAATCCCATCACTGAAAATTTCTTTTAATAATGTTTTTGGATATTATCTCGAAGTGAGAAATGCTCACAAAGACAAAGTGCCCGACGATTGGGTGCGCAAGCAAACTTTGGTCAATGCAGAGCGTTATATCACAGAGGAGCTTAAAACTTATGAGCAAAAAATACTAGGTGCAGAAGAAAAAATAGGGCTTATTGAACAGCAAATTTACACGCAGTTGCTCACAGATTTACAACCCCATTTATCAGAAATACAAGCCAATGCTCGTAGTTTGGCGCAGTTAGATTGTTTGTGTGGTTTTGCAGTTCTCGCCCAAAAAAACAATTATTGCCAACCGATTTTAAATGACACCAAAAATCTAGAAATTTTTGGTGGTCGGCATCCCGTCATAGAGCAACAATTGCCCCCCGAAAAGCCATTTATTTCAAATGACTTGGTTTTACACCCCGATGAGCAACAACTGGTTATGATAACAGGGCCAAACATGTCTGGTAAGTCAGCCATTTTGCGCCAAGCGGCTTTGATAGTGTTGATGGCTCAAATGGGAAGTTTTGTGCCTGCAGATCGTGTAGAAATGGGCTTGGTGGATCGCTTGTTTACTAGAGTAGGGGCTAGTGATAACATTTCAATGGGGGAATCAACTTTTATGGTTGAGATGAACGAAACAGCCTCAATTTTAAACACTTTATCTGATCGAAGTCTAATTTTATTAGATGAGATTGGAAGGGGCACAAGTACCTATGATGGCATTTCAATTGCTTGGGCCATAGCGGAGTTTTTACATGAACATCCCCATCGTCCAAAGACTCTATTTGCTACACATTATCATGAGTTGAATCGAATGGCGGATCGTTTTGAACGAATAAAAAACTATAATGTTTCGGTTAAGGAGCTTGAAGATCAGGTGTTGTTTTTAAGAAAATTGGTTGCTGGTGGTAGTGCGCATAGCTTTGGTATTCATGTTGCCAAGATGGCTGGAATGCCACAATTGGTGATCACTAAAGCTCAAGCTCTATTAAAGAAATTAGAGTCTAGTCGAGAGGAGGTTTCGCCAAAAGCTTCAGCCTTAAATGATGCAGAGGCGATGCAACTTAGTTTTTTTCAATTAGACGATCCTTTGTTGGAACAATTGCGTGATGAAATTTTACGCACCGACATTGATCGATTAACGCCCGTTGAAGCACTCATGAAGCTTAATGAAATTAGGCGAATGCTGTCGGTGAAAAAGAATTCATGATTCAATTGTAAAATTGGTAAATCCAATGTTTTTTTGAAGTTTAGATTGTAGTTTTTTATTACATTTGCACACCACAAGCTAAAATAGCTCAGGGGGTAGCGCATCATCCGCCCGAGGCTGATGAGGGTCACTCAAGAGATTGTGATAATGCGAAAGTAGCTCAGGGGTAGAGCATCACCTTGCCAAGGTGAGGGTCGCGGGTTCAAATCCCGTCTTTCGCTCAACTAGCGCTGATAAACTCAGCGTTTTTTGTTTCGCTCGAGTGGTGGAATTGGTAGACACGTTGGACTTAAAATCCAATGAGCAGTAATGTTCGTGCGGGTTCAAGTCCCGCCTCGAGTACAGAAGAACCCGCAGCCTAGTTTGCGGGTTTTTTGTTTTTAAAAAGATTCTAAATTTGTTAAATAGATCGAAGTTTTGCTTCGACAATTACTCAATTGGGTGTATGTTTGGATATTCGAAACCTTTTATATTTTTTATATTATTCTGAATATGAAACATTTATATTTTTTACTATTCCTGTTACCATTTTATATCTTTTCTCAGTCTAGTCCTACTGAGGGATACTATGACGAAAAGCATAGACCACAATTTCATTTTACACCTGAATCTAAATGGATGAATGATCCTAACGGTTTGGTCTATTATAATGGAAAGTATCATTTATTTTATCAATATTATCCAAATGACATCGTTTGGGGGCCAATGCACTGGGGACACGCTAGTAGTACCGATCTTTTTAACTGGGAACACCACCCCATAGCGCTTTATCCTGATGAGCTCGGGAATATTTTTTCAGGATGTGCCGTGATAGACACAAACAATTCTGCAGGTTTTGGCCAAAACGCAATGATTGCCATTTTCACCTATCACGATGATGCCCTGTGGGCAAAAGGGTATAGGAATACCGAAAGTCAAGCCATCGCCTACAGTTTGGATGAGGGTATAACATGGACAAAATACTCAGGAAACCCTGTGATTAAAAACTCTAGTGAAAAAAATTTTCGGGACCCAAATGTGTTTTGGAATTCTGAGATAAACGCATGGAATATGGTATTGGCTTCTGGAGATCGAGTTAAAATATTTTCATCAGAAGATTTAAAAGCATGGAAATTTAAAAGTGACTTTAAGCCATCACCAGACCTCGCACAAATTGGCACTTGGGAGTGTGTTGATTTGTTTAAAATGAATATGGGCTTGGATGAAAAATGGATTATGATCGTAAACCATGATCGTTTGACTCCTAATGGAGGATCGGGCACGCGTTATTTTGTTGGTGATTTTGATGGTGAAATATTTACAAAAACACAGCCTTCAGATTGGTTAGATTTCGGAACTGATTATTATGCGGGTGTAACATTTTATAATGTTCCCCAAAATAAGCGAATTTTAATTTCCTGGATGAGCAATTGGTTATATGCACAACAAACTCCAACAGAAGTTTGGCGTAGTGCAATGACCTTACCTAGAGAGTTGATTTTAGATAAAAACGAAAAAGGATATTTCTTAAGACAACAAATACCGGATACTTTTAAATCTATTTTAAGCCAACAATCCACCAAAAAGGAATTGCCATTGCCTTACAGGCAAGAAAAAGCTCTGCTTTCACAGGCAGCTATAAAGTTTAATTTTGAAGGCAAACAACTACGTGTTAAAATCGAAAACAATAAAGGGGAATATTTAACAATGGAGCTAAAAGAAGGCGTTTTTTCTATAGACCGTTCAAATTCGGGACTTACAAACTTTAGTGACCAATTCGCAAAAAACACACAAATCATGCCTTTACATGATGATTTAAACGAAGTTCAAATTATTTTAGATAGAGCTTCAGTGGAAATTTTATTAAATCAGGGAACTTATTCAATGACAAATATTTTCTTCCCTAACGAAGAATTTTCAACGCTGAATTTGGAAGGGGATTCGGGTGCTAAAATCACCAATTATTCCTTTAGTCAAGTGAAAAAAACTTGGTAATCTAAATGGTAAAATCAACAAAAAAACGGAAAACTATTACGATTTTCCTTGAGGGTCTAAAAGGTATATAGAAAACACATAGACTTCTTAACTTATCTAACAGAATTTAATTTTAATGAAGCCTTTTTAAGTTTTTCAGAACTAACAGTAAGGTTAATTTTTCCTGATTCAGTTTTCGATTGCACTAAAATCACCAGTTTTCCATTAAAGGCTTTCATTTTTGGATGGTGAAAAAGTTCTAGGGAAGTGGGGTCGCCATTGCAAATCGCTCGAAAACTTCCTTGACCATTTACACTTACCTTTAAAGTATTGGACGCGTTAGGACATAGATTGCCGTCTTTATCCACTATTTGTGCTGTGACAAAACTAATGTCTTCACCATCGGCATGAATCACAGTACGATCAGCTTGAAGTTCTATTCGATCTGGTTTTCCTGCTGTAAAAATAGATTTCTCCGCCATAGCTTTTCCATCGTTGTCATACGCAACAACTTTGAGCTCACCGGGTTCGTAAACAGTGTTCATCCACATCAGTCGATAGCGCTCTAGCTTACTTTTTTTGTTTTTGTGTCTGACTCCTTGACTTTTACCGTTAATGAAAACTTCTGCACTGGGATAATTGGTATATACAAAAACAGGAGTTACCTCACCCTCACGCGATTCCCAATTCCAATGGGGCAATATGTGTAATGTTTCATCTTTTGTGTTCCATCGACTGCGATACAAATAGTAACGATCCTTAGGTAGTCCAGCCAAATCGCAGATTCCAAAATAGGAACTTCTCGAAGGCCAATAGGCGTCATAGGGCGTAGGTTCGCCCAAATAATCAAAGCCTGTCCAAACAAATTCTCCCAACACCCAAGAGTTGTCATCTTGGGCAGCAAAATCATCTTCGGGCAAATTCGACCAACTGCAAAACTCAAGATCATAGGAAGAGGATTGCAAATCGGGATAGGTCATCATACTGCCTTCAACCACAGGAAATTTATAAACACCCCTGGAGCTTACCGTAGAGGCTGTTTCTGAGCCCAGAATAAAACCTTGTGGAAAAGTTTTATACGCTTCTTCATAGAGATGAACACGGTAATTTAGTCCTGGAATATCAACCCGTGCACCAAAGCCATTTTCCATGACTGCTTTGACTTGATCCATGCCAACTGTTACAAGTCGTGTTGGATCTTCGCGATGAAAAATATCTTGGAGCCATTGTAAACGCTTCACACCATCATCTCCCCACTGATCAGGAACTTCATTTCCTGCACTCCACATAAATATACTGGGATGATTTCGAGTTGCTCGCACCAAATTTATCACGTCATCTTCTGCCCATTGATCAAAATGTAAATTGTATCCGTTTTTAACTTTTGGTTTTTTCCATTCGTCAAAACTTTCGGCCAAAAGCAAAAGTCCCATTTCATCACATAATTCCACTTGTTCAAGGGAAGGCATATTGTGAGCAGATCGAATGGCATTACACCCCATATCTTTCATGATTTTAAGTTGTCTTTTGAGTGCAGCTTTGTTTACGGCGGTTCCTAGTGGCCCTAAATCATGATGCAAACACACCCCTTTAATTTTGGTAGGAATGCCGTTCAGCTCAAACCCTTTTGAAGTCGAGAATTCAATTTTTCGAATGCCAAACCGAACATTTTCTTTGTCTTGAAGTATGTCGTTTTGAAAAAGCGAGATTTCTGCTGTGTATAAATTCGGATGGTCTGGGCTCCAGAGCAAGGGGTTTTTTAGAATAATTTTTTGCGACGCAGAATTTCCTGAATTTTGAGTTGTAAATTTTTGTGCAACACATGCTCCCTTGGCATTTAGGATCCGTGTTTCTATTCGCACCCTCTTACCATTGAATTTTGATGATATGGAAACCTGCGCTAAACTATCAGAAACTATTGGAGTAGTTATGGTGTGTCCCCAATGCTCAAAACTGACTTTGTTTTTTATGATGAGCTCTACTTTTCGATAAAGTCCAGCTCCAGGATACCATCTCGATGAAAATGGGCGGTTTTCAAGGCGCACTGCTACAACATTTTCTTTATCGAGTTGAATATCATCTGTGATATCAAAGTAGAAATAACTATAACCATAGGCTCTAGATCCAACTTTCTTTCCATTAATAAACACCTCGGCATTGCTCATGGCTCCATCAAATGTTAGCAATACCTGTTTGTCTGTTGCGTTTGGTAGTGAGAATTTTGTTCTATACCAGCCTACACCTATAAATGGCAAAGCCCCTGTTCTTCCTGTTTTTTCGGTAGCATTTGTTTCATTATTCTGTGTGATTTTTACGACTTGTTTGTCGATTTCCTTATCAAAAGGGCCATAAATTGCCCAATCATGAGGGACTTGAACGGTTTCCCAAGTGGTGGCATCAAAATTTGCTTTGTAGGCATCAACCTGATCGAATTTGCTAAATTTCCACTCTTGTAATGCGACCGAAGAACGTTGACCAAAAGAAAAGAAGGAAATAAAAAGGCAAACGACACCTAAAATGATATGAATGTTGTGTCTAGAGTGCTTCATAACATGAAATAATTAAAAATTGAAGTAATGCTATCGATCTTGATATATGCTTGATAAAAATAACAAAATTTAAAAGTCTGTAACATATCTATTCTCATTACGCTGTTGTGTGTTTTTCGGTTTATATTTGTTTATGCATCATCTCAAAAATTCAAAATAAATATTTCCTAACGTATCATGATCAATAAAAGTTTTGTTTGTTTTGGAGAAACTTTATGGGATATATTACCCTCAGGCTCTGTCCCTGGAGGGGCCCCTATGAATGTGGCCATTCGTGCATCTTCTTTCGGGGTTAAATCCATTATAATTTCGAGAGTTGGATCAGATGATCTTGGACTGGCACTCAAAGATTTTCTTGATTTAAAACAAGTCGATCACGTGTTAATCCAACAAGATAAGCATTTACCCACAGGGAAAGTTCGCATATCTCTCGATGGCTTAGGAAATGCCAACTATAATATTGAGCATCCAGCAGCTTGGGACAAAATTGAATTGAATGAAGGGCTCGTTGAAAACACAAAAAAAGCCGATGCGTTTATCTTCGGATCTCTTGCCTGTAGGGATCAAACATCTAGAAATACGTTGTTAAGCTTGCTTAAATATGCAACATTCAAGGTGTTTGACGTAAACCTTAGGCCGGGATTTTTGGATCTACCCCTGATAGAAAAGCTGATGCTACAATCCGATTTGGTGAAGCTCAACGATGAGGAAACGCGAATTCTTGCCATCCATTTTGGATTTAAATCAATAGACTTATTTGAAAACATAAAATTCTTGCAGAAGCGATTTAATCTAAAATCACTATGCATAACTCGAGGGCAGAATGGAGCAGTTCTTATGATAGAAAATGAATTGTATTCCAATAGTGGATATTCCGTTTCAGTAGTAGATACCATAGGGGCAGGGGATAGCTTCCTGTCTGCACTTATTACTAAATTGATTTCACAAAAGCATCACCAAGAAAGTTTAGATTTCGCTTGTGCTGTGGGTGCAGTTGTTGCTTCAAAAACGGGTGCAAATGCCGAAATATCGATTGAAGAAGTTGAAAGGTTAATGTACACAAACCCTTCCTTCGATAGTGAAAATACCGTTACCAAATAAAGTCTATATTGTTCCAGATGACAAAAATTAAATATTGATAACAAAAGCATTCTTTTAAGGGGGCTTCAATTTAAAGTTGTAAATCATGTCTAAACAAAATTTAATAGCCAAAGTAACTCAAGCTTTTCAAGATCGTTTCGAAGGCAAACCGCTTGTTGTTTATTCACCTGGACGCATCAACCTCATAGGTGAGCACACCGATTATAATGATGGTTTTGTGTTTCCTGCTGCCATCGACAAAGGGATTGTAGCGGCTTTCCAAAAATCTGACACGCAAAAAACCACCCTTCATGCGCTCGATAAAAATGACAGTTTTGAATTTGACGTCAATCATTTGGAGCCTGTTGAGAACAATGATTGGAGAAACTACATTTTAGGGGTGGTGTCAGAGCTTCACAAAATGAGAAAAATGATCGAACCTTTCCACATGGTTTTTAGTGGAAATATTCCTGGAGGAGCGGGCATGTCTTCTTCAGCGGCCCTAGAGAACAGTGTTGTGGTGGGACTCAACGCCCTTTTTAATTTGGGTTTGCGTCAAGAAGAAATGATTTTCATCTCACAAAAAGCAGAACATCATTTTGTTGGAGTTCAATGTGGCATAATGGATCAATATGCCAGTATGTTCGGAAAAGAAAATAGTGCCTTACTCTTAGATTGCCGAAGCTTACAAGCGGAGACTTTTAAGATTGATTTTAAGGAATATGGTCTCCTTCTCATCAACACAAACGTGAAGCACACTTTGTCTGACAGTGCCTATAATGACCGTAGAGCGGTATGCGAAAAAGCCTCAGAACTCCTTAACATTAAGGCCCTAAGAGATGCCAATTGTGAAGATCTAGATAAAATTAAATCTCAGCTTTCAGAGGATGATCTTAATAAAGTGAAGTTTGTAATTAACGAAAACAGTAGGGCACAAAAAGCGGGCGAGGCCATCAAACAACATGACCTAGAAACCTTGGGGGCACTTATTTATCAGTCGCATCTAGGCTTGTCAAAGAACTATAAAGTGAGTTGCAAGGAATTGGATTTTTTGGTGGATGAAACGCTTGAAATTCCCGAAATTCTTGGCGCAAGAATGATGGGTGGTGGCTTTGGTGGTTGCACCATCAACCTCATTCGAAAAGATTATATCCCTACATTTTCCAAAAATGTAGCTCAAAAATATTTAAATAAATTTAACAAAGCCTGTTCTATATACGAGGTGGCACTATGCAACGGGACCGAAATTATTTCAGCATGACATCAAACTTACAAGACTTTTCACATAAGCGATTCAATATTCTAACGGGCGAGTGGGTACTTGTTTCGCCACATAGAGCAAAACGACCTTGGGATGGTCAGAACGAGGAAGTGCCGAAAAACAAACGACCAGCATACGATCCCCAGTGCTATTTATGCGCAGGCAACAAAAGAGCCAATGGTGCCATTAATCCCAACTATAAGGATGTCTTTGTTTTTAACAATGATTTTGCAGCCCTTCAACAAAACAGTCCAAAATTTTCAGAAAAAAACCGATTGCTCATCGCCGAAAGTGAAACAGGCATTTGCAAGGTCATTTGTTTCAGTCCCGATCATTCAAAGAGCTTGGCAGAGATGACCCCTAAAGAAATTGAAAAAGTGGTTCAGGTTTGGATGAATGAGTACCAGGTTTTGGGCAGTGGTTCTTCAATAAATTATGTTCAAATTTTCGAAAACAAAGGGGCGGTAATGGGTTGTAGCAATCCCCATCCTCATGGGCAGATTTGGAGTCAATCTACACTGCCAAACGAGGTATTGAAAAAGGACTTAAATCAGGCTCAATATTTTGTAGAATACCGCCGCAGTTTGTTGGGTGACTATTTACAACAAGAACTGAGCGAAGCCCGTCGAATTGTTTACGAAAATGAGCATTTTGTGGCCTTGGTGCCTTTTTGGGCTGTTTGGCCATTCGAAACCATGATTGTTCCAAAAGCACACCAGCCTCATATTTCGGCCATGACCCCAGCTCAAACCCAAGAGTTCGCCTTGGCAATTGGCCGTTTAACTGCAGCTTATGACAAATTGTTTCAGTGTTCATTTCCCTATTCGAGTGGCATCCATCAAGCGCCTACCCACGGCCAAGAGATCGGCCATTGGCATTGGCACATGAGTTTCTATCCCCCGTTATTGCGAAGCGCAACAGTTAAGAAATTTATGGTGGGCTATGAAATGTTTGGCATGCCACAAAGAGATATCACTGCCGAGATTGCCGCTGATCGACTAAGAAGCTTCATTTAAAACTTAGAAGTAAAACAAGGTATTTTTAAAATTAATCGACCAAAATATTGACGTCCAGCAGCGGGTTCATAATAGCGCTTTCCAAAGGCATTGACACGAATGTTGTCAAATCCTTTAAAGTCCGTGAGGTTGTTGATTCCAAAAGTTAACCATAAGTTTTTCCAGCGTTTTTGAAAAACAACATCTAATTGATGTGCTGCTGGAACAGTTACGCTATTTTCAGCGTTGGCGAATCGCTGGCTTTGTGCACCAACATGAAGACTTAGCAGGCTGTTTTCGGTTGTGTTATACTGAATTCGTAAAAACCCCTGAGTTTCAGGGATATTGGGCAATGATCGTTGATTTTCGTTGATTTGATAACGCCCATGACTTCCGCTAAGTTTCAGTAACCATTTTTGGTTTGGGAGCCAGGCTAGTTCAAGTTCAAGCCCCTTTCTTGTCGTTTCCTCAAGATTGGCATAAAAACTTTGGTTAGGAAATTCTTCTAATTCATAGGGCAAGATTTCACCTTGGGTTTGGGTAATAAAATGCAGCAATTGTAAAGAAAAATGTTCTGTTTGATGACGAAGTCCCCATTCGAATTCTTTAGAAAATTGCAACCCCAAATTTTCGTTAAAACCAGTGTCTCCAGTAGGATTTGCCGAAAGTTCGTTGAGCGTAGGTGTTTCAAATCCTTGGGCATATCGTGCAAAAATTTTCAATTTTTGAATGCCATTCCATTCAAAGCTGAGCACTGGAGATAGGGCATCAAAAAAGTTTTTAGCGTTGTTGTTTTGGAGTTTGTCATGTAATCCAATCAGGTGGCCATCCCAGCGCAAGCCAGTTCTCAGAAACAGATGATTTAGGCGCCAGTGGTGCATAACAAAAAGGCCGGTGCTGCCAAAGAATTCACCTTGGTGAAGGGTTTTGTCTCCTCGAACGCCCATCAAATTTTTAAATCTTTCACGGTCATCTGATTGCCAAGCGGCATCGATCCCCACCAGCCATTGCTGTCTATTTTTATGAAATTCTTTTCGAAGACCAAATCCTGTATAATGACGTCCTAAGTCAACCGCTCCACCATATTCGAAAGGCAAAAAAGCTTCCAAATTTCTTTTGTTATAAAACAAATAGGCTTGGGTATTGCGATGGGTTTCGACCAATTTTTTGTAGCGCAATGACACAAAATGTTGATTCACTTTTTCTTGTGCTTTGAAACCTTTGTTGATTTGTCTTGCTTGACGTCGGTTGTCATGAACTTCTTCGAGGGTTAATCCGCCACTGTCATAGGCAAAAGGGCTATTGAGGTGGTTGTAGTGCAATGAAATCGTTTCGTTTTCAGCAAGCTTTTGGTTTATACTAAGGTCTATTATGTTATTTTCATAACCACTCCAATCTCTATAGCCATCTGCTTTGCTGTTTTCTAAATATACACGCCATTGGGTTTTATCGGTATTCTGACTCACCAAGCCGTTTAGGACCTTAAAATTACCACTACCAAGCGAACTTTCTAACTGCACCTCTGAGGCCTCAACGGGTTTAGTTTTTAACAAAATAACGCCTCCAGAAGCATTTCCATAAAGACCGCTTGATATCCCTCTGAGTACTTCAATTTTGTGGATAAGGGGTAAAGGAATGTGATCAATTTGGGTTTGACCATCGGGGGTAGTGAGTGGAATTCCATTGAGCAGCAATCGAATGCCGCGAATTCCAAAGGGAGCCCGAGCACCAAAACCACGAATCGAGATTCTCGTGTCTTGAGAAAAGTTTTGTTGACTGCTCGCAAATAAACTTGGAATCCCTTGTAATTGTTGCCCAATGTTTTGCTGCATTTGAAGTCCCAAACTGTCTTGTATAAGTGTTAGGGCATAAGGGTGATGGGTTGTGGTGGTCATGAGGGGTGCTTCTAAGACCACCTCATTCAAAAGCAAGGGTGTTGGGTTTTGTGCCCAAAGATTAAAACAAATGATTATAATCCCCCACTTTTTCATGAGATACTATGCTAAATCAAGGAGACCTTCGGGTGTGTTGAGAATGAGCTGTTGTTTTTTTCGGTCAAGTTTTTCCATCCATGACGCCACCAATGGGATGAGATGTTGCTTGCCGTTTGGACTTCGAACTTCAATTATAGTTTGTGCGGTTTGATCATTTACAGTTTCGATCTGTCCCACAAAGCCTTGTCGCTTGTCAATGACTTCAAAACCAATAATTTCATGAAAGTAAAATTGATCGCCTTCTAGTTTGGGAAGCAAAGTCAGTGGTAGGAAAAGGTCGCATCCAATGAGGCTATCTGCAGCTTTTTCGTCGTTTATATCTTCAAACTTTATGCGAAGTAAGTTGCTTTTATGAAGTTGTGCCTTTTCAACAAAAAAAGGAATCAGCGTTTGATTGAATTCAATCAAAACCGATTCCAATGTCGTGTAGCGATCAGGCTCGTCTGTATCGAGCTTGGCATGGAGTTCACCTCGAAAACTATATTTCGAAACGAGGGTGCCAAGGTAGAAGCAATCTTCTTTCCGCATCCTCTAAAATAGTGATTATTTTTCGGCTTCCTCTGAGCTCTCGGTTGTGTCTTCAGTTTCTGTTGCAACCTCAGCTTCTGGAGCAGCTTCTTCTGCAACCTCTTCAGTCTCTGTAGCAACTTCGGCTTCTGGAGCAGCTTCTTCAGCAACTGTTTCAGTTTCTGTTGCGACTTCAGCTTCTGGAGCAGCTTCTTCCTCAGCAATTTCTGCGGCTTGAGCGGCCAAACGTTTTTCGTTAGCTTCTTTTTCGG
>CAYZFD010000006.1:0-2088 GCA_964477735.1 uncultured Flavobacteriaceae bacterium | reverse complement strand
TCAGCAATTTCTGCGGCTTGAGCGGCCAAACGTTTTTCGTTAGCTTCTTTTTCGGCAGCTAAGGCTTCAGATTTTTTGTTGGCTTTTTCTTTTGACAGGGCTGATTTTTTGGCTTCAATTTTTTGAACTTTTTCAGCTAACCAAGCTTCAAACTTAGCATCGGCATCTTCTTGAGAAAGAGCACCTTTTTTAACGCCATTAAGCAAGTGGTTTTTCAACAACACACCTGTATAGGACAAAATATTTTTGGCAGTATCAGAGGGTTGTGCACCATTTTGCAACCAACGAACAGCAGCATCTGCATTGAGATCTATTGTTGCAGGTTGTGTGTTAGGGTTATAGGTTCCGATTTTCTCTAGGTAACGGCCATCTCTTTTGGCTCTTGAATCTGCGGCAACGACCCAATAGAAAGGCTTGCCTTTTTTTCCATGTCTTTGAAGACGAATACGTACTGGCATAACAAATTAATTTATAAGGTTCTAAACCTTGGTTATTAATGAGCGGCAAATGTAATTGTTTTTTTTGAACCATCAACATGAAACCGAATTAATTTAACCATGTGGATTTCGTTAATAACTTGTGAGAATAATTACCCTCTTTTTGGCTACTTACCCTTAATTTTATGACAGCTTAAATTGCTCATGTATTTAGTTTTTGATACCGAAACTACAGGACTTCCCAAAAGATGGGACGCGCCTTTATCCGATACTGATAACTGGCCACGCTGTGTTCAGTTGGCTTGGCAGTTACACTATGAGGATGGGACATTGCTCTCTCAAAAAGACTTTTTAATTGCCCCCGAAAACTATGACATCCCATTTGAATCGGAACAGGTGCATGGCATTTCAACTGCTTTGGCAACACAAACAGGCGTTCCGCTCACCTCAGTGCTTGAAAGTTTTTTTGAGGATGTATCCAAAGCCTCTTATTTGGTGGGGCATAACCTTCAATTCGATTTAAATATTATTGGTGCTGAGTGTCATCGCAAAGGTTTTGAAAACTCCCTTTTAAGCCTTCCCGTTTTAGATACTTGTACTGAAGAAACAGCCAATTTGTGTCAAATTACTGGAGGAAGAGGTGGAAAATTTAAGTTGCCGACCTTGTCGGAATTGCATCATTTTTTATTTCAAACCACCTTTACTGAAGCGCACAACGCTACTGCCGACGTTGAGGCTACGGCCCGCGTTTTTTTAGAGCTTGTGCGCCAAAAACATTGGAATGAAGAATCGCTATCGATCACTTCAGAAACCTTAGCCAAAAATTTCCCTGATGGAGTAAAGGCAGTTGGACTTCAGCACAGAAATCTGAAAGCGGAATCAGCGAAGTTGCGTAAGCAAACCGAAAGTTCAGACCAGCCCTCAAATGCCGAAATTGTTCAGAACCAATCGGCCATGGCCGAAATGCCGTTTGTACATCTACACAATCACAGTCAGTTTTCTGTGCTACAGGCCACCACAAGAATCAGTGAATTGGTCGCTGCTGCCTCCGAAGATGGTCAACCCGCTATTGCCCTAACCGATACGGCCAACATGATGGGTGCCTTTCATTTTGTTAGTGCCATTCATCAATATAACGATTCCATCAAAGACCTCACTGATAAAAAATCATTAAAACCCATTTTGGGTTGTGAGTTTTATGTTTGTGAAAACCGTTTAGATCGCTCAAGACGTGATGATGGATATCAGGTGGTTTTTTTGGCCAAAAACAAAAAAGGTTATCACCACTTAGCCAAGATGAGCTCGCTGGCCTACACAGAGGGATTTTATTATGTGCCTAGAATTGACCGTGCAGTTGTGGAGCAATACCATAGCGACCTGATTGTTCTCACTGGACATTTGAATGGTGAGGTGCCCAATAAAATTTTGAATGTAGGAGAATCACAAGCCGAGGAAGCGCTGTTATGGTGGCATTCTATTTTTGGAAATGACTTATATGTCGAAGTCATGCGCCATGGGCAAGAAGATGAAGACCGAGTGAACCCCGTTCTTAAAACATTGGCCGAAAAACATCAATTAAAAGTTGTGGCGACCAATAATAGCTTCTATGCTCGAAAAGAAGATGCCAACGCCCATGACATTTTACTTTGCG
>CAYZFD010000005.1:18771-69388 GCA_964477735.1 uncultured Flavobacteriaceae bacterium | reverse complement strand
CCTAGGGGTTGTCTTAACAATACCTTTTCAATGTCAGCAATTGTCTAACGATATTACACCAGACTTGTCTGTCAAACAAAAAAGCTATCAGGTTTATTTACGGGCATTTGGCAATCAAATATTACGTCTGAGTATAGGTTTTGAAAACGAAATTCACGAGTCTTCCCCAATGTTGGAAACCCATTCAAAGGTTCAAGAAACCAAACTTTCCATTAAAAAATCAAATGAAAGTTGGGTGGTGATAGACGCAAACAACTTGGTTAGGGCACACATCAATTTGACGATTCCTGAGATAGATTATTGGAGTGATTTATTGCCTAAACCCCAAGAATCTTTTGAAGCAGTTTTTTATCCTGATGGCAAAAAAGAAGTGGTTCTTAGTGCCTATGACCAGTTCTTTCCAAGCAGAATGGACGCTATGTGTTTGTCGTTTATCGAAAATGATGGAAAGCCCACCAAAGCCACTATTTCGTTTCATGCCAAAGCTGATGAAAAATTTGTGGGAACGGGCGAACGTTTTTCCAAAATGGATTTATCAGGGCATACATTTCAGTTAAAAAACCAAGATGGTCAAGGGGTAAACAACAAAAGAACCTATAAAAACATTCCCTTTTACATGTCAAGTGAAATGTATGGGTTGTTTTTACATACCTCTGCATACAGCAAAATTTCGCTGGCCGATTTCTCAACCCGATCTGTTCAAATTCTTGTGGAGGAGCCCATACTAGATGTTTTTTTAATTGGAGATGACACCCCCGAAAAAATTATTTATCACTATAAATGCTTAACAGGTTTTCCGACATCACCACCTAATTGGAGTTATGGCGTTTGGATGAGTAAGATGACATATTTTTCTGAGCAGGAAGTCAATGAAATATGTGAACGATTACGAAACGAAGATTTTCCATGTGACGTCATTCACTTAGACACGGGTTGGTTTGACACCGATTGGCTTTGTGAATGGAAATTTAATGCAGAAAGGTTCCCCAATCCAGACCGCTTTATTTCAACCCTAAAAAAGAATGGTTTTAGAGTGAGCTTGTGGCAGATGCCTTACATTTCTGAAAAGGCGGAGCAATATGAAGAGGCGAAGCGCGAAAATTATCTTGGCATTACTCGGGGCGAATCCATGCAAGGCAGTTCCAATTTTAGCAATTTGGACTATGCAGGCACGATTGACTTTACAAATCCAAAAGCCGTTGTCTGGTATCAAAATCTTTTAAAAAAGCTCCTAGAGATGGGGGTGAGCTGTATCAAAACCGATTTTGGCGAAGAAATTCATATGGATGTCGATTATTGTGGCATGCCATCTGAAACTTTCAATAACATTTACGCTTTGTTATATCAAAAGGCTGCCTTCGAAGTAAC
Organism: uncultured Flavobacteriaceae bacterium; assembly: GCA_964477735.1. Classification (GTDB taxonomy): domain Bacteria; phylum Bacteroidota; class Bacteroidia; order Flavobacteriales; family Flavobacteriaceae; genus CAYZFD01. The sequence goes on along the minus strand of CAYZFD010000005.1, from coordinate 68,020 downwards.
AAAAGATGTTACGGGTGACGGAGTGGTTTGGGCCAGAGCAGGCTGGGCAGGTTGTCAGCGCTTTCCTATTCATTGGGGAGGAGATGCGGCAGCTTCTTGGGACGGCATGGCAGGCTCATTAAAAGGAGGTCTTCATCTGGGCTTGTCGGGATTTGGTTTTTGGAGTCATGATGTGCCTGGATTTCACGGACTACCCGATTTCATGAACGCCATCATTCCCGATGATTTATATGTGCGTTGGACTCAGTTTGGAGTTTTTACCTCTCACATTCGATATCACGGCACCTCGAAAAGAGAACCTTATCACTATCCAAACATAGCAAGCATTGTGCGAAAATGGTGGAAATTACGCTATGCCTTACTTCCATATATTATTGAACAAGGCAGAAAAACAACAACAACAGGATATCCTGTTTTGAGAGCCCTTCTGATGCATCATCCAACCGATAAAATGTGTTGGCATATAGACGATCAGTACTATTTTGGGGATGCCTTTCTAGTTGCCCCCATCATGAATTCTGAAAACAGAAGAGATATTTACTTGCCCGAGGGACGTTGGATTCATTTTTTTAATGGAACATTTCAGGAAGGGGGTCAGTGGTTAAAATCATATGAAACACCACTTGATGAAATGCCCGTTTGGGTAAAAGAAAACGAATTCATTTCACTATATCCTGAGGCAGTTAGCTGTACGGATGAGATGGACTTCAACAAAACTATTCAACTTAGAATAGACAAAAATTTTAAAGGAATTTCAAAACATTTAGATTATATCAATTAAAAAAACTTAAACAATGAGCACAATAATGACAAACGAACAATTAAATCAATTTCAAGAAGACGGTTTTTGTATTTTAAAAAACGTGATTCCTCAGGAACTCATAGAGCGACTTCGGGGGGAATGCCAACGTTTTATGAATGAAAAAGATGACGAAATGGACAGAAAAGGCGTGGAAGTTGACGAGATCAACCATAAAGGAAAGCGCTATTTTATTGCCCTGCGTTATAAAGATAGTGAAACCATGCAAGACCTCATTTTTGGGAAAGAAATGGAAGAAATCACCCGACAGGTTTTGGGTGAAGATGTCTTTTTGTTTTTAGAACAATATGTGGTAAAAGCGGCAGATAAGGGGATGACCTTTTCATGGCACCAAGACTCGGGTTATTTAGATTTTGACCATAAACCCTATCTATCGGTTTGGTGCCCATTGGATGATGTGACTGAAGAAAATGGCACTGTTTACCTTTTGCCCTATAAAGACGCTGGAGTTAAGGACAGAATTGACCATGTGCTTCAAGAAGGCACAAATGATAAAGTGGGTTATTTTGGCGACAACCCGGGCATTCCTGCTGTTTTGAATGCTGGCGATGTGGCCTTGTTTTCAAGCACATGTTTTCATAGGAGTGGCGCCAACAATACCAATCAATCTAGACGTGTGCTTCTAATTCAATATTCAGCAGAACCTATTCTTAAAAGCACAGGAGAACCTTTATATTGGGCAGAGCCCTTTATTAATAAAGGTCAAAACGTTAGTGCCTATTCATAAGCATTTCTGCACCGACCTTTCATTAAAGCCAATGATTAACTTTATAAACAACTAGTTTTGGAAATATACAATCAATTAGATTTTCTCGACTTTTTAGTAGTAGGCCTTTATCTTATGGGACTAATAGGAATAGGGGCGTGGGTAAGCTTTAGAAATAGAAGAAGTCAAGATGAAAATTATTTTTTGGCTGGAAATTCCCTAAAATGGACCAGTATAGGATTTAATATGTGGGGCACAAACGTGGGGCCTTCCATGTTGATTGCCTCAGCAAGTATTGGATATACTACTGGAATTGTTGCTGGCAACTTTTCCTGGTATGCGTTTATATTTATATTTCTATTGGCAGTTGTTTTTGCGCCTAGGTACTTGGGCGCTCGAGTGCAAACCTTGCCCGAATATATGGGTAAACGTTTTGGAAACTCTACCCAAAACATTTTAGCATGGTACACCATTATCACCATTTTGTTGAGTTGGTTGTCACTCACATTGTTTGCGGGAGGCATTATCATCCAACAGATTTTAAATTTACCCATGTGGGCATCTGTTGTGCTATTGCTAGTTGTTGCGGGTTTCTTTACCATAGCCGGCGGGCTAAAAACCATTGCCTATACCAACGTAATACAAATGGTTCTGCTAATATTAGTTTCCTTAGTATTGGTTTTGGTGGGTGTCGAAAAGGTTGGCGGATTGGGTGTTATCATGGAGAAAACGCCTGCTCACTACTGGAACCTTTTCATGCCATTGGAAGATGAAAATTACCCTTGGATTGCCATTTTATTAGGCTATCCAATCATGGGGGTTTGGTTTTGGTGCACCGACCAATCTATGGTGCAGTCGGTTTTGGGTGCTAAAAGTGTTAAACAAGGTCAACTGGGAGCCAATTTCACGGGCTGGTTAAAAATTATTGACGTGCCCTTATTTATTTTGCCAGGAATTCTATGTTTTATCCTTTTTCCTGAATTAAACAATCCCGATGCAGCCTACATGACCATGGTAACAGAACTGCTCCCAATTGGCATGAAAGGCTTGGTTATGGCCGTCATTATTGCCGCTTTAATCAGCACAATAGATTCTGCGCTCAATGCCTTAAGCACTGTTTTCACCATGGATATTTATGTGAAAAAAATTGAACCACAGGCAAGCCAAAAGAAAATTGTTAAAGTTGGACACATTGTTACAGTTGTTGGTGCCATTATTTCCATTTTCATCACTATGGCAATCGATAGCATTAAGGGGCTTAATTTGTTTGATGTTTTCCAGTCTGTGTTAGGGTTTATTGCCCCACCTATGTCTGTGGTTTTTTTGTTTGGCGTCCTTTGGAAAAAAACCACAACAAAAGCCGCCAACAGCATTCTAATTTTTGGCACATTGCTTAGCTTAACCATTGGAGTATTATATCTGTGGGTGTTTCCAAACGACCCCAGTTCCTCCGTTAAGTTATGGCCACACTTTCTTTTGTTGTCATTCTATATTTTTGTGTTTTTATCTCTTGTGATTGTGGTCATATCTATGTGGAACAAGTCAAGCGAATCACACCAAAGCACCCTGTCTTATACCCCAACAAAACTACCGAAAGCAGTCAAGTCTCTTTGGTTCGCCTTGATTATATGCATGATTTTGTTATATCTAATTTTTAACGGGCATTAAAAATATCATTATAAATCAAAAATTTATCATGATTAAAAACACAAATAATGGAACACGTCAACCTCCTGCCCTGCGCATAGACATTAATTATGGCACTTGTGAAGACCTGCCTGATTTTTCCACAGGTCCAAAAGGTAGTGATGCAGAAAAACATGCCGCAATTGCAACAGCAGGTTTTGAAGGCATACAAGATGGCCATGTGGATTTGTGTCAAAATTTAGGATTAAAAATTACTGCCCACGCTAGGGTGAATCATGTTGGCGATTTAGACGATTTACTGCCCGTCTGGAAAGAAAAAAAATACGACTGTGCTACAGTTCATTTGGGATGGGGCTTGGAGTCCGATGCAGAAATCGACACACTAGTGCAATACATTTTGAATTGCTCAACTACTTACGACTTGCCCATCTATATTGAAACCCATCGGGCTACGGTTACGCAAGACATGCAACGAACGGTAGAACTAACAAAAAGATTTCCTGAGGTGCGCTTCAATGCCGATTTTTCACATTGGTACACTGGGCAAGAGATGGTTTATGGCGGTATTGAAAATAAATGGAATTTTATTCAGCCAGTTTTCGATAGGGTTCGTTTTATTCATGCCAGAATCGGAAATCCAGGCACCATTCAAGTCAACGTAAATTCCGAACACAATAAAGACTATTTGTCCCATTTTAAAGAAATGTGGAAGCGTTCTTTTTTGGGATTCCTAAAATCTGCAAATCCAGGAGATTACATTTGTTTTACGGTAGAATTGCTCAAATCCGAAATTTACTATCAACCGACAATGCTTTCTAACAAGGGTTTGGAGGAAGAAATTGGTGATCGTTGGCAACAAGCCCTGCTTTATAAAGAAATCGCAACAGCATGCTGGCAACAAGCGCAAAATGAATTTCACTCGAATTAAGTAATTTTATTATGATACCAAACAAAACGACCTTCATAATCGCCTTAGTGGTAATGTTACTAACCGTTCCTTTTGTTGGCAACGCTCAAGAAGAACAAAATCAAGCAACTTGGATCTGGTATCCTGGAGATTATGAGATTTGGTTGAGCAATAAAATGCAGGTTAAACGCACCGAAAGGGAAGCGGTTTTTCCCCCACTTTGGAGATATTATAGCCCCTATCCTTTGGTTACTTTTCAAACCGAATTTGAGATTCCTGAAGCTGATGAAATCTCAATTTTTGTTGAAGGTGATTTTCAGTTAATTTTAGATGGGAATCAAATTTATGGTCAACCAAAATCATTGAAAGTGCCTGCTGGTTCTCACAAAATTTCCTTTAAAGTATTCAATCAAGAGGTTTTGCCTGCTATTTATATCAAAGGTAAACATCTTCAGTCAAGCCCCCAATGGGTGGTCACCAACGAAGATAAGTTGTGGATTGATGAGGCTGGAAATGCTCAACAAACAGGAACCCCTTGGGTACCCGTAGGTTCATGGAATTTTAATTCGCCTAATTCAAAACCTTCAGAATTTAAGCTCACTACAACGCCTTGGAGCCCCCAAAAAACAGAAACATTAGAGCAGGGGCAACTCATCGATTTTGGCAAAGAAACTTTTGGTTACGTGAAAATTCATGGCCTTAGAGGGAAAGGGAAAATGGCACTTTATTATGGTGAGTCTCGAGAAGAAGCTCTCGATTCGGCCAAGTGTGAAACGCTAGATTACCTAAAATTTGACGGTCAACAAGCACAAACCTATACCCACAATGCCTCTAAAGCGTTTAGGTATGTTCAGGTGCAAGCCGATGCCGCTATCAAGTATGATTCGATCTCCATGCTATATGAGTATTTGCCCTTAGCGTATAAAGGCGAATTTAAATCCTCAGATCCGCTCCTTAATAAAATTTGGGACATCTCTGCCTACACCATGCATTTAACCTCTCGAGAGTTTTTTATCGATGGAATAAAGCGCGATCGATGGGTGTGGTCTGGCGATGCCTATCAAAGTTATTTAATGAATTATTATTTATTCTTTGATGCGCCATCTGTGGAACGAACACTGTTGGCTCTCCGAGGCAAAGACCCAGTTACGGCACACATCAATATCATCATGGATTATTCACTCTACTGGTTTGTGGGCATTTATGATTATTATCTACATACGGGAAACACAAAATTCATCAAGACCTTTTACCCAAGAATGAAATCATTGATGGAGTTCTGCTTAAATAGAAGGAACAAAAACGGGTTTTTGGAACCTTTAGCAGGAGATTGGGTTTTTATTGATTGGGCAGATGGGTTGCCTAAGACAGGCGAAGTTAGTTTCGAACAAATGCTCCTGGCTAGAAGCCTGGAGGCGATGGCGGTCAGTGCAGAAATTGCAGGGGAAAAGACAGATCATCAGTACTATCAAAGCTTAGCCGAAGATTTAAAAGAAAAACTTTTTGACGTTTTTTGGGACCCAACACAAAATGTGATGAAACACCAAAGGATTGAAGGAGAAATACAAGAAATCGTAACCCGGTATGCCAATATGTTTGGGATCTTTTTCAACTATTTTGATGAAGAACAAAAGCAAAGTGTAAAAGAAAAGGTATTGCTAAATGATGACATCCTCCAAATCACAACCCCCTATATGCGTTTTTATGAGCTTGAGGCGCTTTGCGCCATGGGCGAACAAAAATTTGTATTGGAAGAAATACGAGACTATTGGGGCGGTATGCTAGAAAATGGTGCCACGTCATTCTGGGAAAAATATGATCCAAACCAAAGTGGAATAGAACATTTAGAAATGTATGGAAGACCCTATGGGAAAAGCTTATGCCATGCTTGGGGAGCAAGTCCAATTTACCTTTTAGGGAAATACTATATAGGCGTAAAGCCCACTTCTGCAGGCTATAAAACCTATGAGATCAAACCAAATTTGGGAGACCTGGAGTGGATGGAAGGGAAAGTGCCTACACCTGAAGGAGCCGTGTATTTATATGCCACCACAAAAAAAATGACCGTTCAAGCATCCCAGGGCTTGGGAACTCTTACGATAGCCAGTAAAACAAAACCCACTTCAAACTTGGGTAGCTTTAAACAAGTTGGAAAAAACGTCTATCAATTGGAGATTCAACCAAATAAAACCTACAATATCAAGTATAAAGCACTTTAAAATTATGAAAGTCACTAGAAATATAATCTTAATCACTGTCTTTTTAGGGTTTTATTCGGGCCATGCAAAAAGCTTTGAAAACCCATGGAATCCAGTGTCTTACAATATAGCAGATTCTAACTATCAGTGCTACACCCTCACCCAATATGCACAGGTCTTTTCTGGAACCAAACACAACATCATGAAACTTGCCCCTGAGTTGGAGGGGTTAAAAGGCGTGAAAAGGCCGCTAAAAATGGGAAAACCTCTCAAATTAAGCTTTGAAGAGCCTGTTCAATTGCTCATTGGGGTGAGTGCTGGTGAAAAAGTTCGACTCACCAAAAAAAAGCACACCAAACTTGTTTTGGAAAATGGGCTTACCATTTCTGGGTTACCACCAGTGCATGTATTTGCGATTCCTTATTCAAAAGGGACTCATGAAATTAAAGACTCAGGAGTTTTTGCAGTACTTGGTGTTGTAAAACAAAATCAAGACTTAGGCTTTAGAAACGCTGCGCTTCCAGATGGAAATTTATGGAATCCGACATTTATTGTTGAAGGTTTTTCAGATGAGGAACCCCTTTTTGAAATTATTGGGGGGTTGGATGCTCCTGTAGTTGATGAAGGAATGCCTGGCACAGAAGGTATCCAAGGTGGTTTTGAGGGAGGACGCATTGTAAAAATAGACGATACCTATCACATGTTTCCTACAGAAAGAGCTGGAGAAATTGGGGTCGAAGCCTATTATGATCGTGTGAAAACTCGGATTGGGCATTGGACAAGCAAGGATGCCATTCATTGGGAGCGCCAGTCAACGCTTTTCCAAGCTAGTGGAACCTATGCCATTACTGAAGACGACAACCCTATGAATGATCGTCGGGCCGCTATTTGGTCTTATATGCCTGTTTTTAGCAAAAAAGCAAACAAGTGGTATGGTTACTATTTGGCTTATACGGTACATAAAGAAATTGAACCGAATCACTCTTTTGGCCGTATATGGCGATGTGAATCATTAGTGGATGGGATTGAAGGCATTGGTGGCCCTTATAAAGATGTAGGGATTATCATTGAGCCGGGGTTAGATTCTGAGCCATGGGAAGGACGACAAGGAGTAGCTTCCTTTTTTCCTTATCAAGTGGACGATGATCAATGGCTCGGATTTTACAGTGGCGCATATCCCTTTAAAACTTGGGATGATTATCCGAAAAAAACTGCTAAAGGTTGGTTTGTAGCCTTGGCCAGTGCTACCACTATGGAAGGCCCCTGGACACGCCTAGATGCGAGCGTCAACCCCATTAGGTCCATACATCCTTTCTTTGTAGAGAACCCTATCGTGAGTCAATTGCCAGACGGTACCTACATAGCCGTTTTTGATGGCGGTCCTGAAGGCTGGGGACATCATTTACCCAATATGATTGCCTATACCCTATCTAAGGATGGCTTGCATTGGTCTGAAGCGCGCTATTTACCCATAGAAACCAAAGTTTCAAAATGGTGGGATATTATGCGCACTCCCCTTTGCCTAATCCCCGAAGGAGACGATATCTATACTATTGTTTATGCGGCTATAGATTTGAAAAAAAGATTCCATCCTATGGGAATGGTACAAGTTAAATTGAATAGGGATGTGCTGAATGTGCGCAGATCGAAATTATAATGCAAATGAAAAGGTTCAAAATTATTTTTGCCGTTGGTGTTTTAATGCATTTTTATGGATGTATTTCCTCAAATGTTGTGAAGCGTGAGATTACAGACGATGTCATGCAAGAAATTTACAACGAAATCAAAACGCCACACAAGTATGGATTGGTCATGGTGCCTTCCAACAATTCTTATAAAATTGACTGCCCAAGCATCTTTAGAAAAGATGATAAATGGTATATGACCTATTTGATTTTTGAGGGTAGAGGTTATGAAACTTGGTTAGCCAAAAGTGATAACCTATTAGATTGGGAACACTTAGGTAAAGTCATGTCTTTTTCAAAAGACAGCACCGAATGGGACGTAAATCAGAAGGCGGGTTATATCGCTTTGCAAGATCCTACTTGGGGTGGTTCCTATGAATGGAAGCCCTATGACAACAAATACTGGATGAGTTATTTTGGGGGAAATTCAACGGGATATGAAGCCGGAATTTTGTCCATGGGCATGGCCTTTTCTGAACAGCTACCCACAAGCCCAAATGAATTCAATCGGTTACCGGAACCTGTCTTAACACCCAATGACAGTCTTGCCAAATGGTGGGACAATAGCACCATGTACAAAAGCTCTGTTATTCGTGACGAGGCGCGTGAAACGGGTCATGAATTTGTGATGTACTACAATGCTAGAGGCGATAGTATCAACCCTGGACGTGGCGCTGAACGTATTGCCATGGCAGTTTCTAACGACATGAAAAATTGGAAACGTTTTGGCAATCAGCCCTTGATTAACCATCACAAAGGAATTTCTGGGGATGCTTATATTCAGCGCATAAACGACACATGGGTCATGTTTTATTTTGGTGCTTTTTGGAAGCCTGGAGCCTTTAACAGATTTGCAGTTTCTAATGATTTAATGCACTGGAAGGATTGGGAAGGTGAAGATTTAATCCAATCTTCAGAGCCTTATGATGATCTTTTTGCCCACAAATCATTTGTTGTGAAAAATGAAGGAATCGTGTATCACTTTTATTGTGCTGTAAACAAAAAAGGGCAACGCGGTATTGCGCTTGCCACTTCTAAAGATATTGGAAAAAGTGATGTACATTTTGTAAAAACAATAGATGAATAGGCTCAATATTTTAATGAGTATTTGGATCAGTTGCCTTTTGGTAGCTAACGCGCAAACAGTTACGGGTGAGCCAGCAGGAATCCCTGAACTGCCCGCGCAGTATAGCTCCATCCCATGGGAAAATCCTTTGATCACAAGTATCAATAGGCAGCCTGCCAGAGCAACTGCTTACTCTTACAAAACTGTTGAAGCAGCACTAGAGGGCAATCGAGATAAGAGTCGGCTGCTGATGCTCAATGGCACTTGGGATTTTAATTTCGCACCCAATCTTCAGCAAGCCCCAAAAGCCTTTTACGAAACTGAAGTTTCGGGATGGGAAACGATTGAAGTGCCCTCAAACTGGGAGTTAAAAGGGTATGACATACCAATTTATAAGAGTGCTGTTTATCCTTTTAGACCCGTCAATCCACCCCATGTACCTAAAGAAGAAAATGGTGTTGGTTCTTATCAACACAAATTTACAGTTCCTACTGATTGGAAAGACCTAACCGTAACCCTGCATTTTGGCGCAGTGAGTTCCGCTTTTCAAGTTTGGCTTAATGGCGAATTTGTTGGCTATGGAGAGGACAGTTTTTTGCCCTCAGAGTTTATCATTTCACCCTATTTGAAAGAAGGCGAAAACATTTTGTCTGTTCGTGTGTTGCGCTATAGCGATGGTGCCTATCTTGAGGATCAAGACCATTGGCGCCTTAGCGGTATTCAGCGGGAGGTTTTTATTATGGCGGAACCGAAATTACGCATCAAGGATTTTTTCTATCAAACTAAACTAGATAAAAATTATCAGGACGCTGTGTTTGAATTGCGTCCCACATTGGAAAATTTAACGGGCGCAGCCATTCAAAATCAAACCTTTGAGTTTCAGTTGTATGATGCCAATCAAATTCCACTATTTGAAAAACCCATCGCAACCCATGTTGCTGCACTAATCAACGAGAGCTATCCTAGGTTAGACAATGTGCGATTTGGTTTTTTTGAAGAACCTATAAAAAACCCGTTAAAATGGAGTGCTGAAGCCCCCAATTTATACACACTTCTGTTAACCTTAAAAGATGAAAAAGGGAACATCATGGAAGTGAAATCCTGCAAGATTGGGTTTAGGTCTATTGAATTCTCTAAAGAAAATGGAAAGTTACTTGTTAATGGAAAAGAAACCTACATTTTTGGGGTTAATCGACACGATCACCACCCTGTTCGGGGCAAAGCATTAACAAGAAAAGACATTGAATCGGACCTCAAAACCATCAAGCAATTCAACTTTAATGCTATACGAACAAGCCACTACCCTAATGATCCTTATCTCTATGATTTGTGTGATCAATATGGCATTATGGTCATGGATGAAGCCAATTTAGAAACCCACGGCTTGGGTGGAAAATTGAGTAACGATTCACAATGGACCCACGCTTATTTGGAGCGTATGACAAGAATGGTGGCGCGTGATAAGAACCATCCTAGTGTCATTTTTTGGAGTCTAGGCAATGAGGCAGGTAAAGGGCCTAATCATGCGGCTATGGCAGGATGGGTTCACGATTTTGACATCACAAGACCTGTGCACTACGAGCCCGCGCAAGGAAACCCCAGACTAGAAAATTACATCGATCCTAAAGACCCCAAATATCCCAAGCCTGTAGATCATGCACACCGCTTTGAAAACCCTCAGGATGAGCCCTATGTTGATGTTATCAGTCGATTTTATCCTGGAGTATTTACCCCTAAATTTTTGGTAGATCAAAAAGCCGATACTCGACCCATTTTATTTGTAGAATATGCGCATTCTATGGGAAACTCTACAGGAAATCTAAAAGAATTGTGGGATGAGTTTTTCTCTTTGCCTAGAATAATAGGGGGCTTTATATGGGATTTCAAAGATCAAGGCTTGCTCAAAACCGACCAGCAAACGGGGCAACAATATTATGCTTATGGGGGAGATTTTGGCGAGCAACTTCACGATGGAAATTTCTGTATCAACGGAATTGTTGCCTCTGATGGACGACCCAAAGCAGCCATGTTTGAAAATAAATGGGTGTACCAGCCTGTCAGCTGTAGCTTGGTGGAAAATCAACTAAAAGTTACGAACCGCAACGCTGTCAAATCATTAGCGGACCTTATTCCCGAATTGACCCTAAGTGTTAATGGAAAAATATTGAATAAAAGAGTACTAGCTCCGCTGCAAATTAAACCTGGTGAAACCGCCCTTATAGACTGGACCTCCTACTTTCCCAATTATAAGTTCAATGGGGAAGTTTTTGTTGATATTCAATTTAAGTTATCTCATGATACGCCTTGGGCAAAAAAGGGATTCACCGTTGCGCAAGACCAGTTTTTAGTTTCTAAAAAGAAAGCTTTCGATCCGATTATCACTCAAGAACCATCGCTTATTGTTGAGGAGAATGAGAAGCAATTCATCATTTCATCAGACCGCCTCGAATTAAAGTTTTCCAAGGTAAATGGAGCATTGTCGTCTTATGTATTCAATGGTGCTGAACAACTTTACGCACCCCTCATACCAAACTTCACACGACCATTAACCGATAATGACAAAAAAGGGTGGAAACCCCACAAAGTTCTAGCACCTTGGTATGCGGCAGTGCCAAGATTAGAATCAATGAAAATCGAAAATTCAAAAGGGGAATTTAGGATTTTATCTTCTTATGAAGTGATTAAGGATAGTGCTCAAGTAACAGTTGCATACACGGTCGGTTCAAATGGAGTCGTAAAGGTTGATTATCAATTAAATGCCGCCGCATCTCTTCCAAACATTCCCAAAATTGGCATGCAAATCGGTATTAAAGATGATTACCGAACGGTTTCTTGGTATGGAAAAGGACTTTATGAAAACTATATCGACAGAAATCATGGATTTCCTGTAGCCTGTTATTCATTGTCATTGTCAGATTTTATGGAGCCCTATGTGAATCCTCAAGAAAACGGCAACAGAACCGATGTTCGTTGGATGGCGCTTACAACTTCAAACACAAATTCTGGGATGTTGGTTGTGGCAGATAACCAACCGTTGAGCATGAGTGTGTGGCCTTATACGAAAGAAAACATTGAGAAGGCCAAGCATACATACGAATTAAAGGAATCGGGGTTTTTAACCCTCAATGTTGATTTACTTCAAATGGGTGTTGGCGGAAATGACAGTTGGTCGTCAGTAAGTGCACCTATTGAAAAATATCAAATCCCCTCTAAAGATTATTCCTATTCATTCTATCTAATGCCTTTTAAGGACTACAACAAAGGATTGAAAAAAGCACTTCAAAAATTCAACTATGAATGAGGAATAGCGCAAAACATATCATTTTGCTTGTAATGCTGGTTTTGGTTTCATGTCAAATGGACCAAGATCATGAACGGCGTCCTTTTGAACCCACTGAAGACAGTTCAAAGCCATGGGTATATTGGTATTGGATGCGTGGTGCCTACTCTAAAGAGGGAATCACTGCCGATTTAGAAGCCATGAAACAAGCTGGGATTCGGGGTGCATACCTTATGACAATCAAAGGACCTGACAAGGAACCTTTAATCAACCCACCAATCAATCAGCTCAGTAAAGCGTTTTGGCAGATGATACATTGGGCATTAACCGAAGCAGATCGATTGGGGCTCAAAATAGCCTTTCACCCAGCAGATGGTTTTGCAGTAGCGGGTGGGCCGTGGATTACACCGGAACTTTCGATGCAAAAGGTTATTTGGTCAGACACTACAGTTTTGGCGAAAGATTTAAAAGGACTGGCATTGGCATTGCCTCCAACCTATAAAGGATACTTTAAAGATATTGCAACCTTTGCCATTCCTGTAGAGAAAAGGCATAAAACCTCACAAGAAATCAGCCCCAAAATCTTGGTGTCTAATGGTGAACAAGCGACCTATTTAAGTGACTATTCCACAGATCAAAAGCAATTACGACTTGCTGAACCGGGCTATATTCAATATCAATTTGATACCCCTTTTGCTTGCAAATCCATACACATTGAAACAAAAGGGAACAATTATCAGGCACACCGATTGGAGATAGAAATCAGTGATGACGGAAAGCAGTTTACGAGCCTAGGCCGTTTGGAAACTCCTCGATCGGGGTGGCAAGACACAGATGCTTTTTACACACATAGCTTTTCTGCAACGGCAAAATATTTTAGATTCGTCTATAATCCTGAAGGTTCAGAGCCTGGTGCAGAAGATTTAGACATGGCCAAGTGGAATGCGCCCCTTAAGCTCACAAAAATTATCCTTTCTGAAGAACCACGCTTGGAAAATTATCAGGGGAAATCAGGAGCGGTTTGGCGCCTTAGCTCACGTATGTCGAATCAGCAAATCCCCAATTCGGATTGTGTTGAACCCAATCAAATGATTAATGTTTCTGGTTTTGTAGATGCGAGAGGAATTTTAGATTGGGAACGACCCAACGGCACTTGGCGCATTTTACGTTTTGGCCACACATCGACAGGTCATGAAAACGCCACAGGAGGAGGTGGTCGTGGGCTTGAAGTCGATAAATTTAATCCCAAAGCCATTCGTTTTCAGCTAGATCAATGGTTTGGTGAGTTGTTGAGAACTGCAGGGCCTGAGTTGGCATCGAGTGTGTTGGAGATTCTTCATTTAGACAGTTGGGAGTGTGGAAGCCAAAATTGGTCCCCTGTTTTTCGAGAGGCGTTTAAACTCCGACGAGGTTATGATATTGTGGAGTTTTTGCCGGTTATGGCTGGAATTCCGATAGAAAGCGCAGCAAAAACAGAACAAATTCTCTATGATGTTAGGAAAACTATAGCCGAACTTATAGCGGATAATTTCTTCGGGACTTTACAAAAAATAGCCACCAAAAATGGCATTCATTTTAGTGCCGAGAATGTGGCACCCACCATGACAAGTGATGCACTTCTGCATTTTAAATATGTCGATTATCCTAGTGGAGAATTTTGGCTAAGGAGTCCTACGCACGACAAACCTAACGACATGCTTGACGCCATATCAGCAGGTCATATCTATGGCAAAGACATCATTCAAGCAGAAGCATTTACCCAACTTCGTATGGATTGGGACGAGCACCCAGGCAATTTAAAAACCCTCGCAGATCGGAATTATGCTTTAGGAATAAACCGTTTTTTTTATCACGTTTTTGTTCATAATCCATGGCTTGATCGAAAACCTGGGATGACTCTAGATCCCATCGGTACTTTTTTTCAACGCGATCAAACATGGTGGAAACCTGGAAAAGCTTTTTTTGAATATTGCCAACGCATTCAGCATCAATTACAAAAGGGAAATCCCGTCATCGATTTAGCCGTTTTTACAGGAGAAGATATTCCCTCAAGAGCTGTATTGCCCGATAGGTTGGTGCCCTTCATTCCAAATGTTTTTGGAAAGAATCGAGTGCTTTCAGAAAAACAGCGTTTAGAAAATATAGGACAGCCAATTGCCCGCATGCCCAAAGAAGTGCGCTACTCTAAAAACAGCACAGATTTGTCGCAATGGACCAATGCTTTGAATGGGTATAAATACACTTCTTTTAATTCCGATGTTTTATTAAATGATGCGCAAGTAAGGAATGGTAAAGTAGTGTTTCAAGGTGAAATTGAATATCAAGCACTGCTGTTTCCGGGTCAACGAAAAATGAATCCTAGCCATTTGATTTCCCTTGAAGTAGCCCAAAAAATGTTGCTGTTGGTAAAAGAAGGTGCCACGATTATGATTGCTGAAAAGCCTAAATCCCCAACAGGATTAACCTCAGCTGCCGAAAAAGAAAAATGGCATAAAGTGGTCGATGAATTATGGGATGCCAATGGCATATTAGGGAAAGGCAAAGTCATAAAGTTGCCATATTTGGCACCAAATTTTGACTCCATTGGATGTTCTCCTGATCTGATAATCCACGAGATGCCACAAAGTATGGCTTGGACGCATAGACGTAGCGCTAATAGCGAAATTTATTTTTTGTCAAATCAATTAGACAGGTCTGTTACCCGAACTCTATCGTTTAGGGTTTCGGGCAGAGTCCCATACCTATATGACCCCGTTTCAGGTATTGAATCTAAAATTCATAACTGGAAATTGAACAATAACAGAACAGAGATGGTTTTGCCTTTTGCTCAAAACGAATCTTTTTTTGTTATTTTTAGAGAATCCACCATCAAAACGAGTTTAGGGGAAAAGTCTAACATAAAAAAATGGAATATTGTTCAAGAGTTGAACGGCAATTGGACACTTCAGTTTGACAAAGCGAATCACGGACCATCAATGCCAATGAAGACCAACAAAATGTTTGACTGGAGTAGATCTGAAAATGACAGCATCAAGTATTATTCAGGAACCACCCTTTATGTAAACACTTTTGATTGGGAACGCTCAGTAACTCACAATTTATGGTTAGCTTTTGAAGATTTAAACAATATTGCGGAAGTGACTTTAAATGGAATAAACTGTGGTGTTATTTGGACCCATCCCTACCAAATTAATATATCAGAAGCACTAAAAAAAGGAAAGAACACTTTAGAAATAAAGGTTACCAATACATGGTCCAACAGACTCATAGGAGATCAAAAATTAGCAGAAAAAGACCGGCTTACATGGACAACAGCACCCTTCAGATTGGAGGGCAATGCGCTGCATAAATCAGGTTTGTTGGGGTCTATAACCATTCAAGAAGAACTAAATGAATACCATCATGAAAGATAAAATATTACATGTTGTTTTTTGCTTAACACTAGCGTTTCAAGCACAAGCAAAAATCAAATTGCCCGCTTTGTTTACCGACAATATGATGCTGCAACAAGAAATGGAAACACCCATTTGGGGCTGGGCAAATCCCAATGAGACAGTAACTGTGATAACCTCATGGAACTCCAAATCTTATGCGGTAAAGGCCAATCAAAAGGGTCAATGGAAAATTTTGGTAAGAACACCTCAAGCGACTAATATTCCTTATGAAATTGTTTTAAAAACTACGGAGGAAACTACCAAAATAAAAAATGTATTGATTGGGGAAGTTTGGTTGTGTTCTGGACAATCCAACATGGAAATGCCCTTGAAAGGATTCATGGGGCAGCCTGTTTTGGGGGGTAACGAAGCTATTATCAATTCAAAAAACAATAGCATAAGATTCATTAGTGTGCCAAGAAAAACGGTTTTGATGCCAACGGATAACTTCGAAGGAAGTTGGCAAGTGGCTTCTCCAAAAACTACAGCTAATTTTAGTGCCACTGCATGGTATTTTGGAAGTTTATTGCATGAAGTATTGCGAGTTCCAATTGGATTGATTGAAGTTTCCTATGGAGGCTCAAATGTTGAGGCATGGATGAATTCGGAGATGCTACAAGATTTTGAGGAAATTAAAATTCCATCAAATAAAAAAGATTTTAAAGAAGCACCCAATCGTGAGCCTACAACGCTCTTCAACGGCATGTTAGCCCCTACCATTGGCTATGGCATAAAGGGTGCCATTTGGTATCAAGGGGAGTCGAACCGTGACAGACCCTTTGCCTACAAGGCTCTGTTCAAAAAAATGGTATCAGGTTGGCGAAGCGCATGGAACCAAGGCGATTTTCCTTTTTATTTTGTGCAAATTGCCCCATTTGATTACAGTAGATATCACCCAAATGATTACAAAGCCAAATACAATTCGGCCTATTTGCGTGAAGCTCAGCTACTGGCATCAAAGGAAATACCTCATGCCTCCATGGCTGTTATCATGGACGTTGGTGAAAAAGATAACATTCACCCGGCTGATAAGAAAAAAGGAGGCGCTAGACTGGCCTATTTGGCCTTAGCAAAAACCTACGGTTTGGAGGGTTTTGAATTTGAGAGTCCAGAATTTAGGGCTATGGAAATTAAAGGAAGCACTGTTACGGTAGCTTTCAATAATGTCCCCAACGGCATCACTGCCTATGGTAAAGAAGTGACTGGTTTTGAAATTGCCGGAGAAGATCAAAAATTTTATCCAGCGCAAGCCTTTTTAAGAAGCAAATCTGTGCTGTTGTCTTCGCCAAGGGTTGAAAAGCCTGTAGCCATTCGGTATTTATTTAAAGATTTTACAACTGCAGAAATTTTCAGCACAGGTGGACTGCCTATGTCATCGTTTAGAACAGATTCTTGGTATAAAGATTAATAACTTATGAAAAATAGGGTTTTCATTTTCTGGCTACTTGTGGCTTCTTTGAAGATAGAAGCCCAACTTCCTGTGCTTGAAAACTACAATCCCATTTGGAAAACACAGAGTCTAAATGCATCGGAGTCTATGCCGCTTGGAGGCGGCGATATTGGCTTGAATGTATGGGTAGAAAAGGGTGCATTGTATTTTTATTTTTCAAAAAGCGGATGCTTTGACGAACACAACACTTTGCTGAAATTAGGTCGAATTAAAGTAGAATTATCCCCAAACCCTTTTAACGACAATCATGGCTTTCATCAAGAATTGGTTTTGGAAGATGGCTACATTAAAATTAGTCAAAACAACACCGAGGTCAAACTTTGGGTTGATGTTTTTAACCCAGTGATTCATTTGGATGTTCAAAGCAAATCCCCACTAAACATGACCGCATCCTATGAAAGTTGGCGCTATAGAAATCGGGAAGTTATTGGAAAAGAAAACAATGCCAATTCATATAAATGGGCGCCTCAAGGCCCTGTTATAACCTATCAAGATTCGATTTCTTTTGAGAAGAATGGAATTAAGTTTTATCATAAAAACCGCAAACAAACCGTCTTTGATGTCGCAGTAAAGCAACAAAAATTGGAAGGGGTTAAAAGCCAATTAATGAACCCTTTAAAAGACCTCACTTTTGGTGGCTTAATAATGGGAAAACACATGAAACCTGACGACACCTATTTGGGGGTATATCAAAATACCGATTTTAAAGGGTATAGCTTGGTGAGTGAAAAATCTAGCAAAAAGCATCATCTCAAAATAGTTTTAAATAGCCTTCAGTCGGCACATATTGATGAATGGAATGCAAGATTAAGGAACGAAATAGAAGCAGATGCGCTGCGCGAAAAAAGACAAGAAAAAAAGACGCAATTGTGGTGGAATCAATTCTGGAAACGCAGCTTTGTTTTCACCCAAACACTACAACCAAAAGTCAAAGATTCCGTTTTTCAAATGGGACAGAATTTTCAGTTATTTAGGTATATGTTGGGCTGTAATGCCTACGGCAAATACCCAACAAAGTTCAATGGAGGCTTGTTTACCTATGATCCAGATTTCACAAATGCAGATTTTCATTTCACCCCCGATTTTAGAAACTGGGGTGGTGGAACAATGACCCAGCAAAACCAACGCCTGGTTTATTATCCAATGCTTAAAAGTGGCGATTTTGACATGATGGACGCTCAACTTGATTACTATGTAACGCTTCTTAAAAACGCAGAATTAAGAAGTGAGGTATATTGGCAACACAAGGGTGCAGCTTTTACAGAGCAGTTAGAGAATTATGGTTTGCCCAATCCTGCTGAATACGGTTGGAATAGACCAGAGGAATTTGATCCAGGAATGCAATACAATGCCTGGTTGGAGTATCAATGGGACACGGTATTGGAGTTTTGCAATATGATGCTGGAACAAAAAGCCTATGCCGGAAAAGACATTAAAAAATACATTCCATTCATTGTGAGTTGTGTTCGTTTTTTTGATGAACACTATCAATACCTAGCCAAAAATCGAGGGCGCAAAACATTAGATGCTAATGGACATTTAGTTTTGTATCCTGGCTCTGCCGTAGAAACCTATAAAATGGCAAATAATGCCAACAGCACTATAGCAGCCTTGCGTGTGATTACAACGAAATTGATGGCAATCGCAAGTGAAAGTTTATCTGAAAAAGACTTAAATTATGTACAGGATTTTCAGGTACGCATCCCTCCCTTAAATTTCAGGGAAATCAACCATCAAAAAGTGTTGTCACCAGCAAAATCATGGGAAAGAATAAACAATACCGAAGCTGCACAACTCTATCCAATTTTTCCATGGGGTTTATACGGAATTGGAATGCCCGACTTGGACCTTGCCCAAAACACCTACTTTTTGGATGAAGATGTATTGAAGTTTAGGAGTCACATTGGATGGAAACAAGACAATATTTTTGCTGCTAGATTGGGATTAACAAAAGAAGCGGCCAAATATACCTTGCGCAAAATGGCTAATGCTGACAGGCGTTTTCCAGCATTTTGGGGGCCTGGTTTTGATTGGGTTCCCGATCATAATTGGGGTGGCTCGGGCATGATTGGAATGCAAGAAATGTTGTTGCAAGAAGCCAATGGAAAAATTTATCTTTTCCCTGCTTGGCCCAAAGAATGGAATGTTCATTTCAAATTACATGCATCAAATAATACGACCATAGAGGCTACTCTTGAAAATGAAATGATAACATCATTAAATGTGATACCCGAAGACAAAATAAATGACATCATTATTCTTTTGGGTAAATCCAATGAAGACAAAAAAATGCTAAACTAAATGTTCAGAACCAAACGCTTATTTACCTTAATTCTTGTTCCTTTATTGGCCTTGACTCTACAGGCGCAACAGCTAACACCAATAGTTCAATCCCTAAAGGTAGATTTTGATTTTTCAGGCAGAAAGTTGGCTGAAGTCAACGACCCAAATTATCAGTCTTGGACCATTACAAATGGGAACTTTATCGAAAAATCCTTTGGAAATCTGACAATTGCTATTCAAGGAGATTTTAAGTCCAATTGGCATAAATTAGGAGTTAGTGCACCTTATTACAATAAGTTGGGAAGTGACGGATTGGTTTCTCAAGAAACACTAACCCTTAACATCAGTGGCTTAAGCAAAGGGAAACATTCCCTGTTAACTTATCATAATATTTTAGACAAAATAGTAGATGGTGTTTCCCCAGAAATCAAAATTTACATCAATGACATGTATAAAATGTCTATAAAGCCATCCCTCAGAGCTTTGGCAAAAGAAGCCGTAGAAACTGCTTTTTTAGATTTTGAGGTGGGTGCAAATGAAAATATTGTTGTTCGATTTGAGATTAATGAAAAAAGGAAGGATAGTCAAATTAGCATTACCCACCTACTTGCCATCAATGGATTTGAGATAGACACGCCGAATATTAAAAAACAAGCGACTTCCCCTTATCCTAAATTAGGGGATGAGCATGTTGAAATTGAAAATGAAGTAACCCTTGAATGGCAATCTGCAAAAGATGCTAAAGCCCATCAAGTGTATTTTGGTGAAGATCGTGAGGCTGTTTTAAATGCCGACATAAACGCTCCAGAATTTCTTGAAAACACCACAAAAAATCAAGTAACGGTCAAGGGTCTATATAGTGCTACAAGATATTATTGGCGGGTTGATGAGCTTGGCGCAACTGGCGAAGTAACCAAAGGCAGACTTTGGTGGTTTAAGCCTGCGCATTTGGCATTTCCTGGTGCTGCGGGTTATGGTCGTTTTGCCATTGGTGGGCGAGGAGGTAAGGTTGTAGAAGTTACGAATTTAAATGATGATGGTCCAGGTAGTTTTCGGCATGCAGTTAACCAAGATATAGGCCCACGTACCATTGTATTTCATGTGTCTGGAACAATTGAATTAAAATCAAGATTGGTCATCAATCAGCCCTACATCACGATTGCTGGACAAACAGCTCCAGGATCGGGAATCACCATTACTAGAGCCCCCGTTGGCTTGACAGGGAACGATGGAATTTTAAGGTTTTTAAAAGTCAGAATCGGATCGGGCACCACCTATGACGGCATGGGATTAACAGGTGCAAACCACAGTATTATAGATCATTGCTCTATTAGTTGGACAATCGATGAGTCTTTTAGTTCGCGTGGTGCGCGAAACATAAGCTTGCAACGCACTTTAATTTCCGAAGCTTTGAATGTGGCAGGACATAACAAATATAAAGCGGGCAATAGGCATGGATATGCTGCTACCATAGGGGGCGATATTGGCAGTTTTCACCACAATCTATTGGCGCATAACTATGGGCGAAACTGGAGCATGGGCGGCGGTCTGGATGGTGAAGGATTTTATGCTGGACGGCTAGACATACGAAATAATGTGGTGTATAATTGGGGACATAGAACGACAGATGGAGGCGCTCATGAAGTAAATTTCGTCAACAATTATTACAAGCCAGGACCCTCAAGCGATATTTTTGTGGCCCTAACAGCTGATCATGAAGGCGTTGGAAAAGGCAGTCAACGCTATTTTTTTAGCGGAAATGTAATGCCAGGTTATTTTGATGTGGATACCCAAGAAAAAGGCAGAAGGTCTAGAATTAGAAACAACGAAATTGTCGATTATAACACTTTTGTTGATCGCCCCTTTTTCGACGCTCATGTGGTGACACAAACCGCCAAAGCTGCCTATAAAAATGTGTTGTCAGATGTGGGGTCTAACCAGCCATTGACCGATCAAATTGATCATCGTATTATTGAGGAAACGCTGCAGGGCACTTACTCGTTTAAGGGTTCCCAAACATCATTGCCTGGTATGATCGATACCGAAACAGATGCTGGCGGTTTTCCAAATATTCCTTTTGAAAAGCGAGATGAAAATTGGGATACTGACCATGATGGATTGCCCAATTGGTGGGAACTTGCACACGAGCTTAATCCAAATTCAGAAGCTTATGATTTTTCGGATTCCAACCTAGATGAAGATATGGATGGATATACGCAGTTGGAGCATTACTTGCATTGGATGGCTACCCCTCATTTTTTTATAACCCTAAACCAAACCTTGGCTATTGATGTAAAAACCTATTTTAAAGGTTTTGAACAAAAACCCAAGTTTAACTGTTTAAATGTAGTAAATGGCTTTGTGGAGATTAAAAAAAATAAACTTCAATTTAAACCTAAGACCAAAGGGTTTGGTTCTTTTGAGCTAAAAGTTACGGATAAGGATGGCGACAGCATGACGCGACGTTTTAATGTATTCATAAAGTAAAAACTAAAAGATGAAAAAACACACATTTACACTAGTATGTTTGATGATTTCAGCACCCATTGTTTTGGGTCAAAAAGGCCCTTTAGCAGACAACACAAATAGTCCCTATTCGAAATTAAAGGGGGTGTCATTAGAGGACGTACGGTGGACAGACGGGTTTTGGAAAGAGCAATTTGACATTGAAACCCAAAACACGATTCCCTATATGTGGGATTTGTATCATAATGACAGCATTTCACATGCCTATAAAAATTTTCAAATTGCCGCAGGCTTAATGAAAGACAAACATGCAGGCCCCTCTTTCCATGACGGCGATTTTTATAAAATCATGGAAGGTATGGCGGCAGCCTATGCCATCACAAAAGATCCGGTTTTGGATGAGCAAATGGATGAAGCCATTGCTTTATTTGAAAAAGTTCAACGAGCCGACGGATATATAAACACCCCTGTTTTAATTGAAGAGCGGTGGGGAACCTTAGGGCCCGAAGAGCTTAAAAGACAGTTGAGCTTTGAAAAATACAATATGGGGCATTTGATGACTTCAGCTTGTATTCACTATCGCGCAACAGGCAAAACAAATTTTTTAAATATCGCCAAAGGAGTTGCAGATTACTTGTATAAATTCTACAAAGAAGCCTCACCCGAACTGGCGAGAAATGCCATTTGCCCTTCACATTACATGGGCATTATTGAAATGTATAGAACATTGAAGGAGCCTCGTTATTTAGAGCTGGCCAATAATTTAATTGACATTAGAGGAACAACCAATGACGGCACCGATGACAATCAAGATCGAATTCCATTTAGACAACAAACAAATGCGATGGGGCATGCCGTTAGAGCCAATTATTTATATGCAGGTGTTGCAGATCTGTATGCAGAAACAGGTGAGGAAAAACTACTCGAAAACCTCAATTTAATTTGGAAAGATGTAGTGTATAGAAAAATGTACATTACTGGAGGATGTGGCTCATTATATGATGGGGTGTCGCCCGACGGAACCTCTTACGACCCCTCCTATGTTCAAAAGACCCATCAAGCATATGGCAGACCATTTCAGTTGCCAAATGCAACAGCACACACAGAAACCTGTGCCAATATTGGCAATGTTTTGTGGAACTGGCGAATGCTACAGCTTACCGGTGAAGCAAAATATACAGATGTTATTGAATTGGCCTTGTATAACAGTGTCTTATCTGGAATTAGCCTTGAAGGCACAGCATTTTGTTATAACAACCCCCTACATGTTTCTAACGATCTTCCCTTCAAACAACGATGGGGAAATCAGCGCGAGGGCTATATCGCTTGGTCTAATTGTTGTGCTCCCAACGTTACAAGAACCTTGGCACAAATTCAAAATTATGCCTATAGTCTTTCAGCAAACGGGCTTTATGTAAATCTGTTTGGGAGCAATCACCTAAAAACAAAAAATGAAGACGGACAAACCATTGAGGTCGAGCAAAAAACCAATTATCCATGGGATGGAAATATTGTTTTAAAAATCATAAATGCACCTAAAAAGCCAATGCGTTTATTTGTCAGAATTCCTGGTTGGTGTCAGAATGCAGAAATCAAAATAAATGACCAAGTAGCTGATCAAGAACTTTCACCAGGAAAATATGTTGATTTCTATAAAAAATGGAAAAAAGGAGATCGTGTAGAAATTCAACTTCCTATGCCTGTTCACATCATGCAAGCAAATCCGTTGGTGGAAGAAACCAAGAATCAGGTTGCTGTAAAAAGAGGACCTTTAGTGTATTGTGTAGAATCTTCAGACTTGAAAGTTGGCACTGGAATCAATGACATTATCCTAGATGCCAATACTGATTTTAAATTAGAAAAATTGAAATTCAATAATAGAGAAATTGTCGGTATTAAAGCCAAAGCTTTTTTAGAATCCTCCACTTGGGAAGAGACATTGTATCAACCACTCAACCTAACGATTAGTCAGACAGACCTCACCCTCATTCCCTATTTTTCGTGGGGGAATAGAGGTGAAGGGGAGATGACCGTTTGGCTACCATTTTACAAATAAAAAACAGTATATGAAATTTAAAACCTTGATTGGAACATTACCAAAAATCGGAATCAGACCCGTAATCGACGGAAGATTAGATGGGGTTAGAGAATCCCTTGAAGCCTCAACGATGAACATGGCTCGAAACGCGGCTGCCTTTCTATCGGCCAACCTAAAACATGCCGACGGCAGTGCTGTTGAATGCGTAATTTCAGATACCTGTATTGGAGGCGTGGCAGAGGCTGCTGCATCGGCAGATAAGTTTGCTAAGGAAGGTGTTGGAGTCAGTCTAACAGTAACCCCTTGCTGGTGCTATGGGAGCGAAACCATAGACATGGACCCTACACTGCCTAAAGCCATTTGGGGATTTAACGGCACCGAACGACCTGGAGCTGTCTATTTAGCAGCAGCTTTGGCGGGTCACAATCAAAAAGGAATTCCTGCTTTTGGAATTTATGGAAAAGATGTGCAAGACAGTGACGACACGAACATCCCAGCAGATGTACAAGAAAAACTGCTCAGATTTGCCAAGGCAGGACTTGCAGTAGCCACAATGAAGGGTAAATCCTATTTGTCTATTGGGTCTGTTTCTATGGGAATTGCAGGCTCGATTGTTGATCCAGATTTTTTTGAAAGCTATTTAGGAATGCGCTGCGAAAACGTGGATATGTCTGAATTTATTCGAAGAATTGAGCTTGAAATCTATGACAAAGATGAATATGAAAAGGCCTTAAAATGGACCAAAGAAAAGTGCCTTGAAGGAAAAGATTATAACCCCAAAGAGAAACAAAAGTCTAGGGAAGCCCTCGATGCTGACTGGAATTTTGTGGTTAAAATGGCATTGATTGGGCGAGATTTGATGATTGGAAACCCAAAGTTAAAAGCATTGGGCTATGCAGAAGAAGCTTTGGGTAGAAACGCTATTTCGGGTGGTTTTCAAGGGCAACGTCAATGGACAGATTATTTTCCAAATGGCGATTTTATGGAAGCTATTTTGACTTCATCATTCGATTGGAATGGCATTCGGCAGCCCTTTATGTTTGCTACTGAAAATGACAGTTTAAACGGCATTTCTATGCTGTTTGGGCATTTGCTCACTGGTGCAGCACAGATTTTTAGTGATGTTAGAACATACTGGAGTCCAGAAGCGGTGAAACGCGTAACCGGACACACTTTAGAAGGGGATGCCGCTAACGGATTTATTCACTTGATAAATTCCGGAGCGTCTGCTTTGGACGGAACGGGTCAACAATCTATTGGAGGCTTACCCGCAATGAAACCTTGGTGGGATATCACAGAAGATGAAGTTGAAAAATGTTTAGCACATACCACTTGGGGACCTGGCATGCTAGAGTATTTTAGAGGTGGGGGATATTCTTCAACATTCAAAACTAAGGGAGAGATGCCTGTAACCATGTGTAGAATAAACATTGTGAAAGGGATAGGTCCAGTATTACAAATTGCTGAAGGCAAAACGATAGCACTTCCAGAAGCGGTGCATGACACCCTAAATGAACGAACCAACCCAACTTGGCCCACAACTTGGTTTGTTCCCAATCTTACTGGGAGTGGACCCTTTAAAGATGTTTATAGTGTTATGGCCAATTGGGGTGCAAACCACGGTGCTTTTACCTATGGCCATATTGGGGCAGACTTGATCACTTTAGCCTCAATCTTAAGAATTCCAGTGAACATGCACAATGTTTCTGAAGATAAGATCTTTAGGCCTAGTGCTTGGGCTTCTTTTGGCATGGAAAAAGAAGCTGCAGACTATCGAGCTTGTGCCACCTATAAAGCACTTTATGGGTAGTGAAAATTAATGGGGAGGCAAATTTTAGTTAAAACTTTCTCTTTTCACTGCTGAAACTAAAAAGCCGACTAGAAAAATAGTTAGCGTTCCAAAAACAATAGTGAGATAGGTGTGAAAGGATGCCCCTATGGAAGCTGGCCCAAAGATGCGTTCGGAAAGAGTCAACCAAAAAATGACTAAAATTCCAGAAATCATCCCAACAACAGCACCCATGGGGTTTTTGCTTTTTGAAAAAATTCCAAGTAAAAATAAGCCCAACATCCCACCGCTGAAAATAGAGGATAGTTTCCACCAAGCATCAAGTGCACTTTTTACATTTATCATGGCAATCGCAATGCCAATTCCCAAAACACTAATGATTATTGAAGCCATGTAAAGCACTTGCATTCTCTTTTTTTCTGAAGCCTTTTTTGAAAAATACTTGCTGTAATAATCTGTTAAAAAAACAGTTGCCGAGCTATTAAAGCTTGTGGAAATTGTGCTCATCCCTGCAGCAAAAATAGATGCTATCATCAACCCAGTGACACCGCTAGGAAGTGCATTTACAATAAAGTAAGGGAAAACTTGATCTCCTTTACTCAAATCACTCAAATGTTCAGGGAGTATTTCAACCGAATTGTAATAGGCAAATAGAGATGTTCCAATAAACAAAAAAAGAGCAGAGATAGGCAAGTAGATTAGACCACCAAAAAAAGCCGATCGCTGAGCTTGTTTGTCAGATTTTAAAACCATATAGCGTTGAACATAGTTTTGATCAATGCCATAGTTTTGGAGGTTTATAAACACTCCATAAATCAATACAACCCAAAAAGTGGGTTGTGTTAAATCTATGTCGAAACTACCTAGGCTAAATTTGTTGTTTTCAGCGCCAATGGCGAATACTTGTAAAGGGCCTTCTGGTAAACTGAAAAGAATATATCCCACACATGCAATAGCCCCCACAATTAAGATGACCCCTTGAATGGCATCGGTCCAAAGCACAGCAGAGATTCCTCCCATCATTGAGTATAGGGCAACGAGGATTCCAGTAAAAACGATTATCGTTGTTAAATTCCACCCTGTGATGGCGTTAAGCGTTAGTGCAAGCAAATAAAGAATGGTGCCAATGCGCATAAGCTGTGTTAGTAGATAACAAAGCGACACATAAACACGTGCCCATGGACCAAAACGTTGTTCCATGAACGTATAGGCAGAAGGGCTATTGATCTTTCGGTATAATGGCACAAAATACTTTACGGCAATAAGCACGGCTATAGGGAGGGATAAACTAAAAACTAAAGCGTTCCAATTGGATTGAAAAGCATTGCCGGGGAGGGCTAAATAACTAATGCTACTCACAAAGGTCGCAAAAATTGACATGGTGACTACCCATGCAGGGATGTCTTTATTCCCCATAGTGTATGCCGTTGATGTTTTGTTTTTTTTGAAGAAAGATCCGCCCAACAAGGCAATCCCTCCCAAATAAATAAAAAACACAATAATGTCAATAGAGTTCATCAGTTGGATGTTTTTTTAATTTGTTTATGCCATCAAAATGGGGTATGATCTGTTTAGAACCTGCATCATGATTAAACGATTTCAGCAACTTTAGGCACGATAGCTTCCAATGCTTTTCTTAATTTGTTCATCTCTTTTTCTTCAAAAACATTAAAGGGAGGGGCAATGGAGTTGTTAGAAAGACCAAGGATTGACAACGCCCCTTTCATGCCTTTTAGATAACTTGATCCAAAGGCGCCCACATTATAGATGCTTGTTGAAATGTCCATTACAATGTTTTGTAAGGCATAAATTCTATCAAAATCTTTAGCAAGAGTAGCTTCATATAGCGAGACATAGAGTTTTGGAAATAGATTTGAGCCTCCATTTACGCCACCATTTCCACCCATCAAAAGGGCCTCGTAGGTAATCTCTTCTGGACCTGCAAACAAGTCAAACCCAGTGTTTTTTAACAAATGACATAGTTTTTGAAAATATACCGTGTTGGCAGAGCTATCTTTTAGTCCAACAATATTGGGGTGTTCAGCCAGTCGCAAAACGGTTTCGACATCAATATTTGTTTTGGTATGCGAAGGCATATTGTATAAATAGAGAGGAAGAGGCAATTTGTCGGCTAATTGCCAAAAATATTTAAACAACTCAATAGTGCTTAAGCCATAGTAATAGGGAGGGGCGGCTACTACAGCGGTGGCTCCAACTTCTTTTGAGATGGAGGCAAGTTGAAGGCTTTCTTCTAAAGAAGTGTCGGAAATGCCAACCAACACCGGAATTCTGTTGTTGGTCATTTTCACTGTTTCAATGATCAATTGCCTCCTTGTATTATAGCTTAAATTGGCGGCCTCACCTGTTGTCCCAAGTATAAAAACACCATGAACACCCCCTTCAATAATATGTTCTATAATCTTATTTAAGCTCTTTAAATCCAAAGAGAGGTGGTCAGTAAGCAGAGGCGTTACTAATGGCGTAATAATTCCGTTTAACATAGGGTGTTTTTTGTTGTCGTTTTTTGGAAAAGATGATTTAATAAAATATTTAAACTGCTAGACGATTGGGCTAACTAACCATTTCGATTCAATACTTTGAACCAAATTTCTATAAATAAAACAGAAGTGATTTATAAAATTGGTCGCCGTTTAAAAATGCCATTTTTTTATTTATTAAATCATAATATTAGCCAATAGAATAATTTCAACTTGAACAATTGTGAACAGCTTAAACAATTAACCATGAAAAAAACATATATAAAAATATGTCTAGTATTTTTTATTAGCATCCTGAATTTTTCTGTTTTTGCACAAACCTCTACAGAGAAAAAAACAATAACAGGGACTGTTTCAGACGAATCAGGAATTGCTTTGCCAAGCGCAAGCGTTATTGAAAAAGGAACTTCAAATGCAACCATAACTGATTTTGACGGCAACTTTTCTATAAAGGTAAAGCCCGATGCTGTTCTGGTGTTTTCCTTCATTGGAATGGAAAAAATAGAACTTTCCGTAGAAGACAAATTGACACTTGACGTGGTTTTACGCGAAAATGTGGAAATGTTAGACCAAGTCGTCGTAGTGGGTTACGGCACACAAAAGAAAGAAGAAATAACAGGTTCTGTTGTAAGTGTTCAAGGATCAGAAATTGAAGATTTGCCAGTGGGTAGTTTAGGAACTGCTCTTGTTGGCCGTGTGCTGGGCGTAAGCGTTAGCGGAGGAGAATCTAGACCTGGACAATCGGCCCAAATTACTATTCGAAACCCCGTTGTTGGAAACAACATTCGTGCGAAGGATAGTTATTCCACAGAGCCATTATATGTAATTGACGGGGTTGTACAAATAGATCCGAATACTGGTTATACCGACCCTACTTTATTTAATAGTTTGGATGCTTCTCAAATAGAAAGCATATCGTTTCTTAAAGACGCTTCTGCAGCCATTTATGGGTCACGATCTGCTCAAGGGGTAGTTTTGGTAACCACAAAAAGAGGTAAAAAGGGACCTGCCAAGTTTTCCTATTCTGGAAACTTTTCAGTTGCCGATGAAACCTTTCGCCACCAGATGCTAAACGCTGCTGATTTTGCAAAAGTTTTCAATATTATGAATGGACCAAATGGAGCAGGAAGAGCTTATGACCCCACTGACATTGCCCCTGACACAAGATACTTCTTTTCACCTGCCGAAATGGAACATTTTAAGACAAACTCTTACAATGCATTAGATGATTATTGGACTTCTGCTGGCACACAAAGACACAACTTGAACGTTACTGGCGGTAGTGAAGATGCAACCTATTTTGGAGGAATTTCACAATATGGTCAGGAAGGAAATCTAGGCACCCTAGATTTCAATCGTTGGTCTTTTAGGGCAGGTTCTAATATCAATCTTTCAAAAGGGTTTAAGGCTGGTTTTCAGGTGGCAGGATATTTCACTGACGAAAGTAAAACAACCAGTAAAATTGGAAGCGAGAATCAAGAAAACGATTTCAGACAGCTCCAAAACAGAGCGCCATTTTTACCCATGTATGTGAACGGCTTTCCAGCAATCCAAATTGGCTCAAGCGGTAATGATGCATTGGTTGGGTTCCATTATGGCGAAATTCAGAGACTTCAGAACCTTGCCAAAAACAAAGGAAACAATGTGTCATTCAACATCAATTTAGAGTACGAAGTGCCTTTTGCAAAGGGATTAAAATTGGCCGCCAATTATGCCCGCCAAGAGAGCAGTAGCAGAGGCGATCAGGTGGGAAGCAAGTTTAATTTGTATGAATTTTATGGAGCAGATGAAGACCTAACAGACAACGAGCCTAATTTCACTTCTACGCCAGGAAACACCTACATACTCTATGAAAACGGTGAGGGTGCTAGAGGAACCAACCTCATCCGTATTGTGAATGAGATTGTGAACGGCGACAGACTTTTGATAGACAACAATAGAAGTGGTACAGAACAAATGAGATTCCAAGCCACTTACAACAAAGATTTTGGCAAACACAGCATTTCCTCTTTGTTTGCCGTCGAAAGATCAGAACGATTCGAAAACAGAGATCGAGTCATTAAGTATGGCGTTCCAGATTGGTCTGATGGTATGATTTGGCAAACAACAGGTGGCTTTGACTCCGAAAACACATTTAATTGGAAAAGCGAATCAGGAGATTTGGGCTATATAGGGAGATTCAATTATAACTATGACCAAAAGTATTTCGCAGAATTTCTCTTTAGATCTGATGCCTCTGCAAAATTTGCTCCCGAAAACTATTGGGGGAATTTCTATTCCCTTTCAGGAGGTTGGATCGTTTCTAATGAAAACTTTTTTAAATCCAACACCATTGATTTCTTAAAGCTTAGAGCTTCAATTGGTTATGTTGGTAAAGATGATGCGAGAGCTTGGCAATGGAGACAAAACTTTGATATTCAAATTGGTAATGGTGCTGTTTTTGGCAACAATGCATCTGTTTCTTCGGGTCTCTCTCCCGATAGGGTTGCAAACCCAGACATTCGATGGGGGAATGAGACCAAATTCAACTTTGGTATTGACGCCAGATTCCTAGACAACAGGCTTTCAACAACTTTTGAAACCTTCTACAATAAAGGAAAAGACTTGTTGGTGAACCTAAATTCAGGGGTGCCTTTCACTGTTGGAGGGGCCTCGGCATCAACCAACTATGGAA
Source organism: uncultured Flavobacteriaceae bacterium (assembly GCA_964477735.1). Classification (GTDB taxonomy): domain Bacteria; phylum Bacteroidota; class Bacteroidia; order Flavobacteriales; family Flavobacteriaceae; genus CAYZFD01. The sequence continues at coordinate 37,079 of CAYZFD010000005.1, read as the reverse complement.
TTGCAGACACTTGGGGATCAGAGTTTTCTGTTGGATGGAGTGATACCATTGGCCAAGATTTTTCCTATGCCATCAGTCTTAATTTAGGCTGGTATCAAAACAACATCAAGCAAGGAAACTTTTCAAACGAAAGATATTGGAGACCTTGGGAAACCAACCAGCCGGGCAGCTCCGATCGAGGCGTTTGGGGTTATGATTATATAGGCATGTTCAAAACACAGCAAGATATTGATGATTATCTCGCCGAGAGTGGAGTTACACAGATTTTGGGAATTTCTGCTGCAGACCTACGTCCTGGAATGTTATACTATAGAGATGTTCGAGGCGATTGGGATCCGGAAACCAAAACCTTTGGCCCTAAGGATGGAATCATAAATGAGAACGATCAAATTCAATTACAAAAACCTGCCAGAGGCCCTCAAGGATTTTCATCACCCATTAGATTACGCTACAAACAGTTCAGTTTAAACACTGTTTTAACCGTGGGCTGGGGTGGTTATAGAGAGGTTGGTAGTGCCAAAAGTCCTTTCGATTCAGACTTAATTACTGGAAATTATCAAAACAGACCCGCTTTCTGGGCCAACATGTATGACGAACAATTGAACCCTTCTGGGACCATACCAAACCTAGCACGCTCTATCAACGGTGGAATCGGATCGAGCGATGGTGGAATCAACACGGTGAGCTCTAGATTCTGGCAAGTCAGTAGCTTTAGTTTGGTGATGCGAAACATCAACCTAAGTTATGCTTTTCCAGAATCCATAACCGAAAAATTGGGAATACGATCGTTTAAATTAAATCTTGTAGGAATCAACCCTTTCATTTTATTTAACCCCTACAAAAAATATGGATTGAGTCCCTATGGTGGATACAACAGTTATCCGGTTCTTAGGACATATTCATTGGGTGTTAACATAGGATTTTAAAAATATAGACATGAAAAATTTACTTTTAAATAAACAGCTTATCATTTTAGTTACAGCCCTAGGTATTGTGGGGTGTAGTACAGATTTTATTGAAGAAAAGAAAAACTTTCAAAAAGTTGATGTTGAAATCTTTCAAGACGAGTTTTTGGCCACAAGCTTTGTTGACAATATGTATTATTCAATGCTTCCTGACAACAACGCCAACATGACCATGTGGTCTAGAGCTTCATTAGACAATTCTGATGTAGCCGGAAGAGGATCAGCCAGTATGTTTAATAAAGCTACCGACGAAGTTTCGGGCAGAGTAGATCTCAACCAAGAATGGGCAGATATTTCTCCGCTAAACAACCATTGCATTAAATCGATAGGGCAACCCGTGGGCACCAATCCACAAAATAACGCCTACACTAGAATTCGATATTGTAACCTCTACATTAACAATGTGGATAAGTATGCCGGCCTTGATGAAGATTTTAAAAACCAAATCAAAGGGCAATTATATTTTTGGAGAGCTTGGCAATATTTTGAATTGTTCAGACTCTATGGCGGAATTCCTTTAGTTACAACAGAGCTAGGTCTTACAGTTGATTCGCCCAGCAACCAAACGCCAAGGAGTACTTCAGAAGAAACGGTCAATCAAATTGTTTCGGATTTAGAAATGGCGCAAGAGCTTCTCAAAGCAGGAAGACCTTATACTGCTGCTGATTTGGGAAGAATTACTGTCGAAGCTGCCGCAGCCCTAAAAGGACGTGTGTTGCTGACTTGGGCAAGCCCGCTTTTCAACAGAAATGATGATGTAGCAAGATGGCAACGCGCCTATGATGCCAACCTTGAGGCTTATAACGTTTGTGTAGCAGCAGGAAAAGGCTTAGACCCCGATTGGAAAAACATGTGGTTTAAAGATCATGGCATGGAGGCTATTTTTAGTTTTGGTTTTAACGATTTTACGACCAACACCACTGGAATTGCCAAAAACAATTACACTGAACACCAATCTAGAGCAGTAACGCAGGGCGGTAACGAAGGCATCATACCAACCACCAATATTATGGATGCCTTTCCAATGGCTGATGGAACACCCTATGACCCCACAGGAAATCTCAGTCATTTTTATAGAAATAGAGACCCTCGTTTCTACCACACATTTGCCTACAACGGAAGTGTTTGGCCCTATAAAGAAAATCCAAATTACAAGCATTGGACCTACAGCTGGTATCCGCTAACTGCAGAGCCAGGAAAACCAATATTGGGCACAAATAACCCACAAAGTGTTTCAGGGGTTAACCTAAGAAAATTTACCAATCCAACTTCTAGTAACAGCAACAATTTCAGAAACAATGGCACCAACTATATGGAAATTAGATTTGCTGAAGTGGTGCTAAATCTAGCTGAATCTGCGGTTGGAATTAACAATTTACAAGAAGGCAAAACCTACTTGCAACAACTCAGAGAAAGGGCTGGAACAGAGGATCTTGATGGAGAATATGGACTCTCCAATGTGAACACAAGAGATGAGCATTTTGCTGTCATCATCAATGAAAGAACTGTTGAGTTTGCCTATGAAAACAAACGCTTTCACGATCTAAGACGTTGGTTGCTCTATAACGATGATTTTGGTACTTGTACAAGATTAAACCAGAAACCTATCGAAGGATCACGAAGATTAGGTTATTACATTATTGCCAAATCGGATGCCAATACAATTTATGAAATGGGATTTGCAAAAGATCCATTTAAAGGTGCCTCTGCACCCATCATTAATAGAGATGCCACCTCATATCCCGCAGGCGTAAATTCCTATGAAGAATATGTCGATTATTTATATGACAACCATTTTGAAGTTGTGGTTCGAGACAATATCGACCCAACAGACTTTACATTTAAATGGTATAACGAATATTATTTCTTTGGGATTTATGATAAATTATTAGCCACTGCACCTTATCTAGAACAAACACAAGGGTGGGGCGGTAATTTTGATCCAACAAAGTAAAAGATCTTTTAGGTTAACTTGGCGTTTACGCCATGTAGCGTTATTTGTTGAGGGTTTTTAGTTGTACCGAACAATTAAGAACCCTTATCAATATTAATAGGTCAGTTTTTTTGAAAAAAGTTTTATTCATCATCATGACAATATCTAGATTTTTTTACCTTTTATTTTCCATATCGATTGGCCATTTGAATGCCCAATACCCTAAGCTAACCGAAGAAGATCGCGCCGAGGAAAGTCGTATAAAATCTGAGGCCTATAAACATTCCGACGAAGCTTGGCAAATAGCCAAAAAGGTGGTCGAAGCAGAAGCTGCTCAGGGCAAACCTTATATTCCCTGGGCCTCCAGGCCCACAGATTTGCCACAGGCAGAAATCCCTGCATTTCCTGGGGCAGAAGGTGGAGGTATGTTTGCCTTTGGCGGCAGAGGGGGAAAGGTTTATACGGTTACTAGCCTAGAAGATGATGGTCCAGGAACATTTCGGGAGGCCTGTGAAAAAGGAGGAGCAAGGATTATTGTTTTCAATGTAGCAGGAATCATTCGGCTCAAGACCCCGCTAATTATTCGTGCCCCATATATCACCATTGCTGGACAAACAGCCCCAGGCGATGGCATTTGTGTTGCTGGTGAGTCCGTTTGGATCGATACGCATGATGTAGTGATTCGCCACATGCGTTTTCGCAGAGGTGAAACATTTGTGGGGAGAAGAGACGATGCCATAGGCGGAAACCCTGTTGGAAATATTATTCTTGATCATATTTCCGCCACATGGGGATTAGACGAAAATATGTCTATTTATAGGCATATGTTTAGTCCTGGCGCAGGCTATAAAGACGAAAAGAAACCAACGGTAAATATCACCATCCAAAATAGTTTATTTGGCGAAGCTTTGGACACCTATAATCATGCTTTTGGAAGCACTTTGGGCGGTGAAAATTGTGCTTTCATTAGGAATTTGTGGGCAAGCAATGCGGGAAGAAATCCATCTATCGGATGGAATGGGGTTTTCAACTTTGTGAACAATGTGATTTTTAATTGGAGCAATAGATCTATTGATGGAGGCGATTATACGGCTACTTTCAATATTATCAATAATTATTTTAAGCCGGGTCCCATTACGTCTAAAAATGACCCTATTGGTTATAGGATTCTAAAACCCGAGTCGGGAAGAAGTAAGTTGGATTACTTGGTCTTTGGACGTGCTTTTGTTGATGGAAATTTTGTTGACGGAAACCCAAAAGTTACGGCAAATAACTGGGATGGAGGGGTGCAAATGGAAGGAAAAAATGGGGCATTAATGTCTTTTGAAGATGCCAAAATGTATTTCCCAAAAATGAAGGTTGATCAACCACTTCCAATGCCATGGATGCGTAAATTCATGACCGCGCAAAAGGCCTATAATTATGTTTTAAAAAACGTTGGTGCAACATTACCCATAAGAGATGAGGTGGACGAAAGAATCGTCAGGGTAGTAAAAACAGGTAAACCTGAATACATTAAAGGTTTAGATCCAGATTCATTCTACCAATTTAAGCACAGACGTTTGCCTGCAGACTCCTATAAAAAAGGTATTATTACAGATATTGCTCAAGTGGGTGGCTACCCCGAATATCAAGGAACGCCATATCTAGATTCGGATAAAGACGGCATTCCCGATGCTTGGGAAATCAAGTATGGATTAAATCCATTTGATGCCCAAGACGCAGCTGAGGATAAAAACAGTGATGGTTATTCCAATATTGAAGATTATTTAAACGGAACAAACCCAAACACCAAAATCGATTGGAAAGATTTGAGCAACAATAAAGAAACCTTAATTGAGCCAATCCTACAATAATTAAACCTAAATATAAGTTGTAAAATGAGTCAGATAATCGTTGAAAAATCAAGAATATACACCATATTCTTTCTTTTAATTTTTAGCCAAAATTATGCGCAACAACATAAAGACCCTGCCTACATAGCGGTAACTCAAAACCGTGCGTCAAAAATTGTTGAAAAATTAGCACTTTCCAACCCTGAAAAAACATCAATACTCATAAATATTATTGCAGAACAATACAGAAACCTGAGTCAAATTCATGACAGTCGCGATTCAAAAATAGCGGAGTTAAAGCAAAAACAATTGTCTAATGCCAAGCGCGATCAAAAAATTGCAAGCGCAGGCTCTAAAGCCACAAAAGCCATCGAGAAATTACATAAAGCCTATATTAAAAAGCTAGAAAAGCACCTATCGCCTGAAAAAGTTGATGCAGTAAAAGACGGCATGACCTATGGGGTTGTTCCGAAAACATATCAAGCTTTTCAAGAGATGCTCCCTCATTTAACCGAAGAACAAAAAAAGTATATTTATGACAATTTAGTAGAAGCTCGTGAATTTGCCATGGATGCGGGATCTTCAAAAGAGAAACACGCTTGGTTTGGGAAATACAAAGGACGAATCAATAATTATTTGTCTGCTCAGGGCTACGATTTAAACAAAGAAAGTAAAGCATGGCATGAGCGTATCAAAACGGCTGATAAAGCAAATAATCATGATGAAAATAACTAACATTCTAAAAGCTGCAATGTTGTTAAGTGTCGTTTGTTTAACACAAACTGCCATCGCACAATATCCAAGTATTCCAAAAGCACTTCAGTCAAAAACAGATTCACTTCTTGCTCTAGAGGAACTTCGTTTAGAGAAAATTTGGAACAACAACCATCACATCATTGAGGAAGAAGCCAAGCAGGGGAGACCCTATGTTCCTTGGGCAGCTTATCCAGGAGATTTGATTAAGGCAGATATTCCAGCGTTTCCAGGAGCTGAAGGCGGAGGTGCTTTCACCCCTGGTGGTCGTGGCGGAAAAGTGTATGTCGTTACCAGCTTAGCCGATAGTGGAGCAGGCACCTTTAGAGAGGCCTGTGAAGCGGTTGGTGCTCGAACTGTAGTGTTTAATGTTTCTGGTATTATTCAACTTAAAATGCCCATTAGTGTTAGGGCTCCCTACATCACTATCGCTGGGCAAACAGCTCCTGGTGATGGCGTTTGTATAGCAGGAGAGTCGTTGTTACTCGACACGCATGACATTATCATTCGACACATGCGTTTTCGCCGAGGTGCCACTGACGTTACGAGAAGAGACGACGCTGTTGGCGGGAATGTTATCGGTAATGTGATTATAGATCATTGCTCTGTGAGTTGGGGATTGGACGAAAATATTTCGTTATATAGGCACCAATTTCAAGCCAACAATAAATCCAAATTAGAAAAGATGCCGGCAGTTAATGTAACCATACAAAACACAATTTCTTCTGAGGGATTAGACACTTACAATCACGCTTTTGGAAGCACTATCGGGGGATTAAACAGTACTTTTATTCGCAACCTATGGGCGAATAACATATCTCGAAATCCATCGATAGGCATGTATGGAAGTTTCAACTTTGTAAATAATGTAGTGTTTAATTGGTGGAATCGCTCCCTAGATGGCGGAGACTATCGCTCGATGTTTAATATCATCAATAATTACTTTAAACCTGGGCCGATTACCCCAAAGGACAAGCCCATTCGATATAGAATTTTAAAGCCAGAATCTGGTTATAGACAACCAAAAACCTTTGGCCGCGCGTATGTTTCCGGAAATTTTGTAGTAGGTGCACCCGAGATTTCAGCTGATAATTGGGCGGGTGGAGTTCAAATTGAAAATCGCTCATACGAAGAGGCTAAAAATTATTTGGATTTAATCAGGCAAAAGAGGCCTTTTGAGATGTCGCCAATGACCATTTTGTCAGCACAAGAAGCTTATGCGTATGTGTTGGACAATGTGGGTGCAACTTTGCCCAAACGTGATGCCGTTGATCAAAGAGTGATCCAGTATGTGAGGACTGGAAAAATTGAATATCGAGACGGGTTAGAAAATACCATTGGCCAAGAGTTTATTAAAAGAAGACTACCTTCAGATTCTTATAAAATGGGGATTATCACCAGTCCAGACCAAGTGGGGGGATATCCTGTTTATAAAGGAAAACCCTATAAAGATTCAGATGGGGACGGAATGCCAGACCAATGGGAAAAGGCGAATGGTTTAAATCCAAATGATGCTTCAGATGCTAATGGAGACATAAATGGAGATGGATATACCAATATTGAAAAATATATCAACGGGATAGACACAAAAACAAGGGTTGATTGGACAAACCTTGAAAACAATTCGGATACTTTAACTAAATTAACCGATTGAATGGCACAGCAGTGCAGGGCAATGCAAAAGAGATGAGGGTTTTAATTCAAAAATACAATCGATTACAGAAAATGATAAGTTGCTTATTATCTTTTGTATGCTTGCTTTTTGTTAGCAAAAACGCTTTTGCTCAAGCTTCGTTTCCAGATATTGTTAAAAATAAGCGAGGCAATTTGGTTTTAGTTTCGGATGATTTAGGAAATCAAATACCCGATTTTTCTTATGCGGGCTATATGGCCTCTGAAAAGCAAATTCCTTTGGTGGAACCTAAAATCTTTGTGCCTTTGGAGCAAGGGGATGCCACAAAAAAAATTCAAGCTGCAATTGATTATGTCAGCCAATTAAAACCTAACGCATCAGGTTTTAGAGGTGCCGTGGTTTTAGAAAAAGGAATTTATGAAGTAAACGGATCCCTTCAGATTAATCATTCTGGAGTTGTTCTCAGAGGGAGTGGAAAGGCCGAAAACGAAACCCTTCTTTTAGGCACAGGGATCAATCGGGAAGCGATTGTTAAAATTACCGGGGTGGATGACAGAAAATATCTAGACACACTAAACTTTGAAGTGCAGCTTACGCCCCTTGGTGCTCAAAAAATTCAATTGGTTGACCCTTCTCAATTGAAAATTAATGATGAAATCACAATTGAGTTGCCCTTAACCAACTATTGGATTGACACTTTAAATATGAATGCATTTGGAGGAGAAACGGGTTGGATTGGTTGGAAACCAAGAGATTGGCAAATGTCATGGAATCGAAGGGTAACAGCGATTCGTGGATCCGATGTGTTTTTGAATGCACCACTAACCATGCCTCTCGATAAGAATTTTGGAAACCCACGAGCTGTTTTATATACCTGGGAGGGAAGAATTGAAAACATTGGGGTTGAAAATTTAGCCATTCAATCCGCCTATGACAACATGAATCCTAAAGATGAGCAGCACCGCTGGTTTGGGATCACAATGGAAAATGTTAAGAATGCATGGGTGCGCCAAGTACACTTTAAGCATTTGGCTGGAGGAGCGGTAAATCTCTTAAATTCTTCTCAACAAGTTACGGTAGAAGATTGTGTTGCAACCGCACCGATTTCTGAAATTGCTGCCTTTAGAAGACACACCTTTTATACAGAGGGACAGCAAACCTTATTTCAACGTTGCTATTCTGAATATGGTTATCATGATTTTGCTGTTGGAGGCTTAGGAACCACAGGACCCAATGCTTTTGTTCAATGCGAATCCTATTTGCCATTTAACAATAGTGGAACCATTGGATCTTGGGCCACTGGTGTTTTGTTTGATGTTGTCAATATTGATGGCAACGCCTTACGCTTTAATAACCGTGAACAAGCTGGAAGGGGCGCTGGCTGGACAGCAGCCAACAGTGTAATTTGGGAATCTTCAGCATCGAGAATAGACAATTATAGTCCTCCAACCTCAAACAATTGGGCTTTTGGCGTTTGGGGCGGAACTATGGCTGGAAATGGGCATTGGAAAGACGTAAACACACACATATCCCCAAGAAGTTTATTTTACGCACTACTGGAAAAAAGATTGGGACAGCTTCCTGTGCCCCCACACTTGTTAAAAATAGGAACCGAACCTTCTACAAGTCCCACAATTGAACTTGCGGACAAACTCACTAAAGAAGCCTTAAATCCACATCAAAATTTGTTAGGGTGGATCAATGAAGTTTCAAAACAAAATGCAATTCCTGTACATACTGCTAAGCTGAAATCAGTAGATGATTTGGATTGGAAGACTGACTCTGAACGACGAAATCATGCCAAAATCACCATCAAAAATGGTTGGTTAACTCACGATGGAAAAGTTTTAACAGGCCGTCGAAATCAAGTGAGTTGGTGGCGAGGTAGTTTGCGCAATTATGATGTAAATAACGCCAAACCACACATTACGCGTTTTGTGCCTGGGAAAACAGGAAAAGGATTTACAGATGACTTTCAAGAGCTTGTTCGAAGCTTAATGAACAGTAGCAGTGTAGCTTTAGAGCACAATTATGGTTTGTGGTATGAGCGCAGAATGGACGATCATCAACGAACCCGAAGACTAGATGCTGATGTTTGGCCACCTTTCTATGAGCAACCTTTCGCAAGATCGGGACAAGGGCTAGCGTGGGACCACCTGAGTAAATACGACCTTACAAAATTCAATGCTTGGTATTGGAATCGGTTAAGGCAATTTGCTGCAATAGCAGGAGAATATGGTATTGTACTCATTCAACAACATTATTTTCAGCACAATATCCTTGAGGCGGGTGCGCATTGGTCTAGTTCGCCATGGCGAGCAGCCAATAATGTCAATAACACAGATTTCCCAGAACCCCCTCCCTATGCTGGAGACAAGCGAATATTTATGGCAGAGCAGTTTTATGATGTGTCTCACCAAAATCGAAAAATGATTCACCAAGGCTTTATCCGAAAATCCTTAGAAAACTTTCAGAATCAAAGCAACGTCATTCATCTGACAAGTGCTGAATATACGGGCCCCCTACATTTTATGGAGTTTTGGTTAGATGAGGTTAGTAAATACAAAAAACAATACACAGAAAATAGCATCATTGGGCTAAGTGCAACCAAAGACGTGCAGGATGCCATATTAGCTGATGAAAATCGAGAAAACACAGTTGATTTAATCGATATTCGATATTGGCATTATAGATCAGATGGTAGTGTTTATGCACCCCAAGGGGGGAAAAATTTAGCCCCACGCCAACACGCTCGAAAAATGAAACAAGGCCTCGAAAACGACACACAAGTCTATAGAGCAGTCCGTGAATACCACGAGAAGTATCCGCAAAAAGCGATATTATATTCATCAAAAAATGCATCAAGATTTGGCTGGCCCGTGTTAATGGCCGGAGGCTCATTAGCCAACATTCCCAAAGTGAACATTTCTGGCTTCTATGAAGCACTAACAGAAATGAAAATAAACACCAATCTTAATTATAAAAGTTCGTATTGGGGGCTAGAACAGAGTGGGGAGCGTTATCTCATATATTTAAAAAACACCAAAACTTTTGACCTGGATCTTTCTGGATATGAAAGCTCGTTTCAACTATTCTGGATAGACACCAAAACGGGAGCTGTAATTTCTTCTAGTATTCTTTCAGGGGATCAAAAACTTGTATTAAGCGCTCCACAACCTCATAAAAACAAGTTAGCAGCATTTATTACTAAAATTTAGACATGAAAAATATTCACCTTCTTTTAAAGACTTGGGTTTCATTAGGAATTCTGTTTGTGCTATCCTTTTCTTGCACTTCAAAGAAAAAACAAAGCGCGTCGCGAACATTTCAAGAAATCGAGGTTTCTGAAAACGGCCATTTTTTTCAAACAGCCGATGGGAGTCCTTTTTTCTGGCTAGCAGATACAGGATGGTTAACCTTTAAAAAGTTGGATCGTGAAGCGATCAACACCTATTTTGAGGATAGAAAAAATAAGGGGTTTAATATTATTCAAATCATGACCATGCACTCCGAAGAAATGGTCAACATTTATGGGGACTCGGCTGTGGTGAACAAAGATGTATCCAAGCCATTGGTTACTGAAGGATCGCGTTTTAAAAACCCAGATGAATATGACTTTTGGGATCATGTAGATTATGCACTAGATCTTGCTGAAGATAAAAACTTGTTTCTGGCATTAGTGCCTATTTGGGGCACTTCGGTTAAAGGGGGTAAGGTTAATTTAGAACAGGCAAAAGCCTATGCCGCATTTTTAGCTGACCGTTTCAAAAGCAGAAAAAACATCATTTGGCTTAATGGCGGCGATACGCCTGGCGAAGAAAACAAAGCGATTTGGAATGCGATTGGGAATATTTTACACGCCAAAAATCCTAAATGGCTGATTACCTTCCATCCTTTTGGCCGTACGGATTCCTCCGATAACTATCACCACGAAGAATGGCTAGACTTTAATATGTTTCAATCGGGTCATAGACGTTATGATCAAGAGACAACGGGAAGAATGTATGCACAAGACAATTATAAATTTGTCAATGTAGATTTTAATTTGAAGCCAACAAAACCCACCCTAGACGGCGAACCTTCTTATGAGGGAATTCCACAAGGTTTACACGATACCTTACAACCGCTCTGGAATAGTAATGATGTGCGCCGCTATGCCTATTGGTCTGTTTTTGCAGGAGGCGCTGGTTTCACCTATGGCCACAATGCAGTGATGCAAATGTTTAGACCTGGCGATAAGCCTGCCTATGGGAATAAAAAAGCTTGGTCAGATGCCATCAATGACCCAGGTGCTAAACAAGTACATCATGTAAAAGATTTAATCTTGTCATTTGATTATTTTAATCGAATTCCTGACCAAACCTTAGTGGTTAACCAAGGAGAGAAGTATCAATATATGGCAGCCACTAGGGGCAATGATTATGCCTTAATATATACCTATACCGGGCGGGAAATGACAATACAGATGGGAAAAATAGAGGGTGCTGAAGTGAAAGCTTCTTGGTTTAACCCAAGGAATGGAGAAAGCACTTCGATCGGAACATTTCACAACACAGGAAGCCTCGATTTCGATCCCCCTGGTGATCCAAAAGATGGAAATGACTGGGTACTCGTTTTACAAACAAAACCTTAGATTTTACCAGATGAAAAAAGTACATTTATTATTATGGTGTAGCCTAATCTCAGTATCCTTTACGGTTTGTTTTGCAAACCCAAATTGGCTTAATGTCCTTGAAGAAGGGGGTAACAATAGAGGGGAGTTGTGCACTGAAGCCCTTCAAAAAACCATTGATAAAGCCGAACTGCTTGGAGGTGGTACAATTTATTTTCCTGCAGGGGAATATTTGACGGGTGCATTAAGATTAAAAAATAACATCACACTCCATTTAGAGGCTGGGGCTACCCTGCGTTTTTCAACCAATTTCGATCATTATTTGCCCTTTGTAGAATTGCGTTGGGAGGGAACGGTGATGAAAAGTTTTTCGCCATTACTCTATGCCAAAGATGTAGAAAACATTACCATTACCGGAAGGGGAACCATAGACGGACAAGGAGAAGCTTGGTGGAAAGAAATTTGGCGAATAGAGTCTGCAAAAGCAAAACTACCGCTAACAAAATATCAAAAGATGACAGCGGAAGCCAATGCGCATCTAGAAACTTCGCCCTATTATGCAAGGACTAGAAGTTACCTTTTTCATCGTCCGCCATTGTTTCAAGCCTTCAATTGTAAAAATGTACGCATTGAAGGGGTCACAATTCAAAATTCTCCCTTTTGGACAATCAACCCTGCATTTTGTGACAATGTAACCATTGATGGGGTTACGATTTTTAATCCGTATTCGCCCAACACAGATGGCATCAACCCCACCTCATGTAAAAATGTACACATCTCAAATTGCCATATCAGCGTGGGCGATGATTGCATTACTATCAAATCGGGGCGGGATGCTGATGGCCGGAAATGGGCTACTCCAACAGAAAATGTTACCATTACCAATTGCACTATGCTCAACGGTCATGGGGGCGTGGTAATTGGCAGTGAAATGTCTGGAGGTATTAAAAAAATTACCATTTCAAATTGTGTTTTTGATGGCACTGATCGAGGAATTCGATTAAAAGCCGCACGCGGACGGGGTGGCGTGGTCGAAGACATTCAGGTTTCTAACATAGTAATGAAAAACATCAAGAGAGAAGCGTTTATGTTCAATCTTTTTTACGACAAAAACACCGTTGAAGAACCCGTGAGTGAACGAACCCCTATTTTTAGGAATATACACATCGGCCATGTTACGGCAACTCAGGTTAATACGGCCTGTCGTGTGATTGGAATACCAGAAATGCCCATCAGCAATATAACTTTCTCGAACATTAACATTGAAGCTAAAGAAGGTTTTAATATTGATACCGCTTTGGATGTTGAACTTCATGATGTCAGGGTAAACAATTCGCTGGGTCCTGCCTTCGAAATTTCAAATTCTAAACAACTTGTTTTAGACAATATTGCCGCTTCAAGCCCGCTACAAAACACGGCAGTTGTAAGGCTTCATAATGTGTCCAACATACTGATTCAAAACACTTTTCAAAAACTTCCAACAGACCTTTTTTTAGAGGCCAGTGGGTCGCAAACAGAAGATGTTTTTCTTAAAAACAATGTGTTTGAACATGTCAAAACTGTGGTTAAAAAAGGGGATGATTTAAAAACCGATATCGAATGGTAATAAAATCGAACATCGCCATTAGAGGATTGTTCCTGATCTTCGTCTTTCAAGCCTTTTTGAGTTGTGAACCTGAAAAAGAATATTACATTTTCACTACGTTTAGAGAGCCAGCATCCGAGGGGTTGTATTTGGCCTATAGCGAAGATGGCTATAATTGGAAAGACTTAAAAGGACCTTATTTAACTCCAGAAGTTGGAGCGAGTAAGATTCTTCGTGACCCCTCTATTGTGCGGGGAGCAGATGGTGTTTATCACATGGTATGGACTACCGACTGGAGAGGAGGAAATGGATTTGGATACGCTCACTCTAAGGATCTGATCAATTGGAGTGCGCAAAAGTTTGTTCCGGTAATGGCACACGAACCCGATGTTGTTAATGTATGGGCACCCGAAATTTTCTACGACGATGACCAAGATCAATACATCATAATTTGGGCGTCAACAATTCCATTTCGTTTTGAAAAAGGAATTGAGGATGAGGATAACAATCACCGAATGTATTATGTGACCACTAAAGATTTTGTAAATTTTTCGGATACCAAATTATTCTTAGACCCTAATTTTAGTGTAATTGACTGTGTGATTGTCAAGCGTGCTCCACAAGACTATGTGTTGGTTTTAAAGGACAACACCAGACCTATGCGCAACCTCAAAGTCGCTTTTGGAACATCTCCTTTAGGACCCTTTAAAAACATTTCTGAACCCTATACAGGTTTTAAGTCTGAAGGGCCAACCGTGGTACGTATTAAGAATCGTTGGTTGATCTACTATGACAATTATGGAGACAAGAATTACAGGGCGTTGAGTACCACAGATTTTAATACGTTCGAAGATATTTCTGTTCAAATCTCACTACCCGAACGACATAAGCACGGCACCATAACTACAATTTCGGAAACGGTGCTCAAAGATTTAATACAAAAAAGTAAAGAAAAATAATGATGGTGTTCCAAGTAAGAAAGTATGTAGTTCTGTCGATTATGCTGCTCGTTTTGGGAAGTCTAAATGCTCAGCAAGACACCTTAAAATATGTTGGCAAAACACTTTCCAATATCGACTATCATCATGGGCAATTGAGCCCCGTTGTTGGCGTTCATGCAACTCAAATTATGCGGGCCAGTCGAGAACACCCTCAAAAATCCGATGGCTTTGGTTGGACCTATAACCACGCCCCCAATATTGCCTACTGGAACAACACCTTTTTTGTCAATTATTTGAGCGACCCTGTTGGGGAGCATATTCCGCCAAGTCAGTCCTTAATGATAACCTCTGATGACGGAAAAAAATGGAGTTTCCCAAAAGTAGTATTCCCTGTTTATGATATTCCTGATGGATATGTGAAAGAAGGAGTTGACGCTGTGGCACACAACCTTAAAGCAGTCATGCACCAACGAATGGGGTTTTTCACCTCTTCGGATAATCGTTTTTTCACCTTGGCCTACTATGGCATCGTCATGAAACCTCATGATGATCCGAATGATGGGAAAGGCATTGGTCGGGTCATTCGAGAAATATATAAAGACGGTAGTTTGGGTCCCATTTATTTCATTCGTTTCAACAAATCTTGGGATCGTTCAAAATCCAAATATCCCTATTACACCCAAAGCAAAGACAAAGGATTTGTGGACGCATGTAACGAATTGTTGGCCACGCCCCTAATGATGCAGCAATGGGTAGAGGAAGCCGATCGGGATGATCCATTGATTCCACTTAAAAAAGAATATAAAGCTTTTAGTTATTATCATATTCCAGATGGTCGTGTGGTGGGATTATGGAAACATGCGCTGACATCTATGAGCTTAGATCACGGAAAGACCTGGCAATATGAACCCATTCGGGCGCCTGGTTTTGTAAATGGGAATGCAAAAATTTGGGGGCAAAAAACGGCTGACAACAAATTTGCTATCGTTTATAATCCATCTGAATTTCGATGGCCTTTGGCGGTTTCAACCAGTGCTGATGGGTTGAATTATAGCAATTTATGGCTCATTCATGGGGAAATCTCAAGATTGCGTTACGGCGGGGCCTATAAATCCCATGGACCTCAATATGTGCGGGGTATTGTTGAAGGAAACGGCACACCTCCAGATAACAAGATGTGGCTGACCTATAGCATGAACAAAGAAGATATTTGGGTAGCATCGGTACCTGTTCCCCTCACCTCACAAGTGGTGAATGATGTCAATGATGTGTTTGATGATCTTCCAGATGGTGAAGAGTTGAATTTGTGGAACACCTATAATTTGTCATGGGGTTCTGTTGATATAGAGACAAAAAACGCTGAAAAATTGCTTGCCCTACGAGACGCAGATCCTTTTGATTACGTAAGAGCAGAGCGTGTCATTCCTTTTGGTGAAAAAATGCAAGTCAGTATGACAGTAATTCCTGAGCAAAATGATCATGGTTTAATGCAGATAGAGTTGCAGAACAGACAAGGAATGCCAGCCATTCAATTGATTTTTGACAACGACGGAAATTTGAAACTTAAAGCAGGCTATCGATTCAGAAACCTTTTGAAATACGAAGCAGGACAAACCTATGCTATTGACATAGACCTAGACACAGCAACACGATTCTTTACCGTATCTGTGAACAATAGTGAACCCAAACGGGCGCTGTTTTTTCAGCCTGTTGACGGGATTTCACGAATTATGTTTAGAACAGGTAAACAGCGCTATTACCCAAATCCAGACACCCCTGTTGACACGCCAAACTACATGGATATTCCAAATACTGGATTGTCGATACCCGAAGCGGTATTTAATATTAAATCATTAACAACTAAAGAGCGCTAGATTGAAGCGGTATAATGCCATATTGTTTTTTTGTTTTTTCTTTTTGGTTTCATCCATAAAAGGACAAACACTTGTTACGGATTTGCGCTGTGATTGGAGTGTTAACCCTTTGGCGGTTAACAGTCTAACCCCCAAGCTGGGTTGGGTGCTAAACGCCACAGATTTTCACCTTATACAGGAGGCTTATCAAATATTAGTAGCATCCTCAATTGAAGAACTTCAGAACAATAAAGGCGATGTATGGGATAGTGGAAAGATAACTTCAGACCAAAGTCAGTTGATTGTTTACAAAGGGGCAACTTTGGAGCACGAGAAAAAATATTATTGGAAAGTAAAGGTATGGACGAATAAAAACTTTGAATCCCATTGGAGTGATTGGGCGAGCTTTAGAGTTGCACCAAAGTCAACAAAGTTGCAGCCAACTTGGATTGGAGCCATCCGCAAAGCAGATAGTCAATTGCCAGTGGGCAGAAAATTCCATACAGCTACTTTCAAAAGAGCTAAAAAAGACTCTATCATCAATGCTTCGCATCCATTGTCGAGGCAAAGTATTTTACTTCGCAAACCCTTTACGATTTCAAAAAATGTAAAAGAAGCTGTGGTTTACATTTCGGGTCTAGGACACTATGAACTCACCTTCAATGGAGAAAAAGTTGGCAATAGTGAGTTTGCACCCCTTTGGACAGATTATGACAAATCAGTGAATTACAACACTTATGAATTGTCTCCAAAGGCATTCAATAAAGGCACCAATGCTATTGGTGTGATACTGGGAAATGGCATGTACAATGTATTGGCGAATCGCTATTCTAAGTTTTTTGTGAGTTTTGGACCCCCCACCTTGTTTTTTCGTTTAAAAATTAATTTTGAAGATGGTACGTCAACCTCAATCAGCTCAGATGAAACATGGCACTATAGCCACAGCCCAATCACCTATAACAGCCTTTTTGGTGGTGAAGATTATGACGCAAATTTGGAACAAATCGGCTGGGACACGTCAACGTTTACACCCAACGCAAACTGGAAGCCCGTTGTCCTACAAGAAGCACCTAAAGGAGTGTTAAAGCCTCAAAAGGCAGCTGCCAACACCATTCAGAAAACATTTGAAGTGCAAGGACTAAGTCAGCCAAATGACAGCACGTTTGTCTTTAATATGGGGCAAAATTTATCAGGTTTTCCAACGCTTAAAGTGACAGGTAAAAAAGGACAAAAGCTAACGCTATGGGTTGGTGAGGGGCTAAAGGAAGACGGCACCATTAGTCAAGGTAGATCAGGGAAGCCCTATTATTTTCAATACACGCTGAAAGGAGATGGTATAGAGTCTTGGCGACCAAAATTCTCTTATTATGGCTATCAGTACATTCAAATACAGAACATAAATTATTTGAAAACCAAAAATCCAGAACTTCCTACAGTCCTGGAAATCACTTCCAATTTTGTGTATAACAACTCGGGTGAAGTGGGAACTTTCGAATGTTCTAACACCATTTTTAACAAGGCACATGAATTAATCAACAATGCGGTCAAAAGTAATTTTCAGGCGGTATTCACCGATTGCCCGCATCGAGAAAAACTTGGCTGGTTGGAAGAGGCGCATTTAAATGGTCCGGGTTTGATGCTTAATTATGACCTGAGCACCTATTTTTCGGCGATGATGGAAAATATTGCCGATGCACAGCGTGAGAATGGGATGATTCCATCAATAGCACCAGAATATGTGGTTTTTGGTGGCGACTTTACCGACTCACCCGAATGGGGCGCAACTGGCGTTATTTTGCCCTGGATGTATTATGAATTTTATGGCGATGATTCATTGATAAAGAAGTATTATCATGTGATGAAAAAGTATGTGGACTATTTGACATCGAGATCACAAAATTACACACTGGACTATGGATTAGGTGATTGGTATGATTATGGGGATCATGCAGCTGGATATTCTAAAAATAGTCCAATTGCCTTATCCGCAACAAGTCATTATTATTATGCAGCGCATTTGCTTGCAAAAGCAGCCAAACACCTCCACAAAACAGCAGACGCCTCTCAATATGAAGACTTGGCAAAGAGCATTAAAAAGGCCTTTAATGACGCCTTTTATAATGAAACGGGTCAATATTATGGCACAAACAGTCAGTTTAGCAATGCTGTGGCCTTATTCATGGATTTGGTAGATCCAA
>CAYZFD010000005.1:0-18671 GCA_964477735.1 uncultured Flavobacteriaceae bacterium | reverse complement strand
ACAAACAGTCAGTTTAGCAATGCTGTGGCCTTATTCATGGATTTGGTAGATCCAACGCATAGAGAAGCGGTGATGCAACATTTATTGGATGATATAAAAAACAGAGGATATCGATTGACAACGGGCGATGTTGGCAATCGATACTTGTTTCAGGCTTTAGCTCAAAACAATCAAAATGAGGTGATGTATAAGATGCACAATCATTATGATACGCCAGGTTATGGATTTCAGATGCAGTTTGGATTGACCACCTTAGCCGAGCAATGGGATCCCAGAAAAGGCAACTCTTGGAACCATTTTATGATGGGGCAAATAGAAGAATGGTTTTACAAAAGCCTTGCTGGAATTCAACCCGATGAAAATGCGCCAGGGTTCAAACACTTCTTCATTCAGCCCGAAATTGTTGGAGATATGACTTATGCTAAAGCAAGTTATCATTCTGTATATGGAAAAATAGTTTCTCATTGGGAAATTCAAGAAAACACCATAATTTTCAACGTAGAAGTACCTTCCAACACTACAGCAACACTGGTTTTGCCTGTGTCGAAAAATGCGAAAATCACCATTAATGATATAAACCCCAACATGCATAGCGGCGTCTTAGCAACAGGAAACGAAAACAATAAGCCCATGTTTAAGGTAGGTTCAGGAGTGTATAACGTCAAATGTTTAATTCTAAAATGATAGTATGATTCAACCAAAAAACATACTCGTTTTGATGTTTTTTAGTGTGGCTATCGCTGTTGCACAAACAAAAACATCTGATGACAATTATCAAGGGACGATTCTAGAAACCATGAATAGAATTGAAGAAATTTTTGATATAAAAGTTGTTGATGATCGACATTTGTTGGACAACAAAACTTTAGACTTTTCAGATTGGAGAATTGAGCCTGGTAACCTAGAGGTTTCACTAGCCAATATATTGGCTCCATTTGGGTTGACCTATTTTAAACAAGCAAATGGGGCGTATCAAATTAGAAAATACGAGCATTATAAAGTTTCTGTGGATAAGGCCAAAAACAGGCTGGCTTTTCTATCAACGCAATATGCAGAAAAAACATCCTGGGAAGACAGAAGGGCAGCACTGATAGGTTGTATGAAGTATTCATTGGGATTGGATAAAGCACCGAAAAGACCAAATTCTAAACCAATTCTTACCAAAAAAAGAAAGTTTTCAGGCTATACAGTAGAAAATATTGGGTTGGAAATTTTACCAGGAATTTACACAACAGGATCTATCTATAAACCCTTCCCATTAAAAAATAAAGCAGCTGTGATTCTTATGCCTAATGGTCATTTTGGCGACGGTCGCTATAGGGCTAGTGAACAAATTCGAGCTGCTAATTTAGCCAGAATGGGCGCCATAGTTGTCAGTTTTGATTTATTTGCTTGGGGCGAGTCACAGCTTCAATTTCCTGCTACAACCCACAGAAACAGTATAGCTTCTACCATTCAAGTGTTGAGCGGAATGCGGTTGTTGGATTACGCGGCCACACTAAAATATGCAGACATGACCCGGGTAGGGGTTACTGGTGGTTCAGGAGGGGGCTCTCATACCATGTTTTTGGCGGCTTTGGATGATAGAATAACAGTTTCTGTTCCTGTTGTAATGGTCTCGGCGCATTTTTCTGGGGGATGCCCTTGCGAGAGTGGAAGAGGAATCCATTTATGCGGCGATGGCACCAACAACGCAGAAATTGCAGCAATGGCTGCTCCAAAACCACAATTGATTATTTCGGATGGTGGCGATTGGACACATACAGTTCCACAATTAGAGTTTCCATTTATTCAAAGAACCTATGGATTTTACAACAAGATCAAGTTGGTTGAAAATGCACATTTTGCAAAAGAGGGACATGATTATGGCACTTCAAAGCGATTGGCCATGTATCCATTTATGGCAAAATATTTAAGATTAGATATTGAAAAAATTACAAACAAGTTGGGTCAAATCGATGAGTCAAAAAGTGTTGTAGAACCTTACAGTCATTTATTTGTATTTGGTGAACATGGAGAAAAATTACCTAAAAATGCCATCAATAACATTAATGATCTTTATAAATTATTTGGTGAAGAAAATCTAAGAAAACATGAAGAAAACGGTAAATAATAAGCACATCATTGTTGTTTCGATGCTAATGCTCCTTTGGCAGAGTGTTATGGGACAACAAAAAAGTGAGTTGAAATTGTGGTACGATTCGCCTGCCGCCTATTGGAATCAGGCATTGCCACTAGGAAATGGTCGCCTTGGTGCTATGGTTTTTGGTGATCCTGTGGTGGAACGCTTGCAGTTAAATGAAGAAACCATTTGGTCGGGTTCGCCGAACAACAACGCACACGACAAAGCTTTAGCCGCATTGCCCAAAGTCAGAAATCTCATTTTTGAAGGCAAGTACAAGGAGGCACAAGATCTTGCCACTTCAGACATCATGTCGCAAACCAATAATGGCATGAATTACCAAACCTTTGGAAGTGTTTATGTGTCATTTCCTGGGCATCAAAACTACACCAACTACTATCGGGATTTAAACATTGAAAATGCCACAGCAAAAGTGCAATATCAAGTCGATGGCATTACCTACACTAGAGAAATCCTCACCTCTTTTTCTGATCAGGTCATTGTCATGCGGCTTACTGCTGATAAACCAGCCAGCATAAGTTGTGCTATATTTATGAATAGCCCATTTGACAAAACAGTTACTTCCACAGAGGGAAAGCAAATTACACTTTCAGGAGTTACGAGTACCTACGAAAATCAAAAAGGACGCGTAAAATTTCAAGGACGCATATTTGCAAAAAACAATGGTGGGCAACTGATGGCAAACAATGGCATTATTAGTGTAGAAAAAGCCAATGATGTCACGCTTTATATTTCCATAGCCACTAATTTTAAAAACTACAAAGCGCTCACTGAAAATCAGGAAGAGAAAAGCCAAAAATATTTGGAAAAAGCCATAGCTAAAGATTTTCAAGAAATCAAAAATGCCCATGTGGCCTACTACCAAAAATTCTTTAATCGTGTTTCTTTAGACTTAGGAACTACGCCCGCCATGCATGAAAACACTGAGGCACGTATCCGTAAATTTGACAGCCAATTCGACCCACAACTTGCGGCCCTGTATTTTCAATTTGGGCGATATCTGTTAATTTCATCCTCTCAGCCTGGTGGTCAGCCAGCAAATCTTCAAGGGATTTGGAACGATATGCTATTTCCTCCGTGGGAGAGTAAATACACCATGAATATTAATGCAGAAATGAACTATTGGCCTGCACAGTTGACCAACTTATCAGAGATGCATGAGCCTTTTTTGCAAATGGCTAAAGAAGTGAGTATAACAGGACGTGAAAGCGCTCAAAGACTCTATAATGCCAAAGGCTGGGTATTGCACCACAACACAGATATTTGGCGCATTACAGGTCCTGTAGATAGAGCCACTTCAGGCATGTGGCCCTCTGGTGGGGCATGGGTTTGTCAGGATTTATGGGAGCGATATTTATATTCGGGCGACAATAAATATTTAGCCGAAATCTATCCCATTTTAAAAGAGGCAGCAGCTTTCTTTTTAGACTTTATGATTGTAGAGCCCACGTTTGGTTATTTGGTGGTAGTGCCTTCAAACTCACCCGAAAACACCCATGCCGCAGAAGATGGTAAATCTTCAATCGCTGCTGGGGTAACCATGGACAATCAGTTGGTTTTTGATTTATTCACGAATGTGATGAAGGCATCAAAAATACTGAATCGGGACGCTGATTTTGCAGCGGAACTAAAAGTGGCTTTAGCGAAAATGTCGCCAATGCGTATTGGCAAACACAGTCAATTACAGGAATGGATGCATGATTGGGATGACCCCAATGACCACCACAGACATGTTTCGCACTTGTACGGATTATTTCCAAGCAATCAGATTTCCCCTTTTAAAACACCAGAATTATTTCAAGCTGCAAAAAACTCCTTAAATTATAGAGGTGATGAATCAACGGGCTGGTCTATGGGCTGGAAAGTGAATCTTTGGGCTCGTTTTTTGGATGGAGATCGCGCCTATAAACTATTACAAGATCAACTGCATTTGGTTACGCCTGAACAACGAAAAGGAGGAGGCACTTATCCCAATATGCTCGATGCACATCAGCCGTTTCAAATTGATGGAAACTTTGGATGTACTGCAGGAATTGCCGAAATGTTTATGCAAAGTCACGAAGACGCCATTCACCTCCTCCCAGCATTACCTTCTGTTTGGGAACACGGAAGTATTACTGGACTTAAATCAAGAGGTGGTTTTGAGCTAGATATTGCATGGGAAGATCATGAGGTGAAACAGGTGAAAATTCAAGCGTCGCTGCAAGGCAATTGTAGAGTGAGAACCCAAACACCCCTCTCAGGAAAAGGACTTAAAATCGCAAAAGGAAAGAATCCTAACCCCTTGTTTTTTGATGTTCAAGTTAAAGATCCAATCATTTCTCCACAAGCATCTTTAGCACCATTAAAGCTGCCCAACTATTACGAATATGATATAAAAATGAAAGCAGGAGAAACACGAATCCTATATGCTGAAAAAAAATAATGAGTTTATGAGGCATCCAAAACCAAGCTACATATTTACTTTGATTTACTTTTTGGCAATACTCTTGCTAGGCTGTGAAGGCAGTGCGCCTAAAAATAAAGCTGCCTTTGTATTACAAGCCGATGCATTTGAGCACTATGCTACGTATTTCAACACTATGGAAGAAGAAAACATAGTGCAAGCAGTGCCCAATAGTGAAGCGTGGTCTTGGATGAAAAAAAATATCCCATTGTTTGAGTGCCCACAGAAAAATGTAGAAGAGATATTTTATTTCCGTTGGTGGAGTTTGCGTAAACACATTAAAAACACACCTCAAGGTTATGGCATTACCGAATTTTTGGTTAATCGGTCCTATGCCGATAAATACAATCTAATTTCTTGTGCTCTTGGGCATCATATTTATGAGTTTAGATGGCTTCATGATGACACTTATTTAAACCAAAACGTGCAGTTGTGGTATCGGGGGCACAACCAAGGTCCGATGCAAAAACTTTATAAATTTAGCAGTTGGACTTCCGATGCGCTCTACCAGCGTTATTTGGTTAACAAAGACGCTTCATTTTTGATCGATATGCACCCAGATTTAGTTAAAGACTTTAGCGTTTGGGAACATGACAGAATGCGTGTAGATGGCTTGTTTTGGCAACATGACGTAAAAGACGGCATGGAAGAATCGTTGAGTGGTGGACGTCATGTCAAAAACGCCAGACCTACCATCAACAGTTATATGTTTGCCAACGCCAAAGCCTTATCTCTAATTTCTGCTTTGGCTGGAGATGACAAACAGCAAGTTTATTTTGAGGCAAAAGCAGATACCATTCGGCATTTGGTGCAGGATAAATTGTGGAATAAAACCGATCAATTCTTTGAAACACTAACTGAAAATGGCACTTCGTCAGCGGTTAGAGAGGCCATTGGATTTATTCCTTGGTACTTCAATTTACCAGAAAAAAACAAAGGGTATGAAGTCGCTTGGGAACAGCTTTTAAATGAAGAAGGTTTTTCAGCCCCATTTGGGATCACTACAGCAGAGCGTAGAAGTCCACGATTTAGAAGTCATGGCACAGGAACTTGTGAATGGGATGGTGCGGTGTGGCCTTTTGCCACTTCTCAGACATTAACAGCGCTGGCTAATGTGCTTACTAATTATGATCAAGATGTCATTTCAAAAGCGGATTATTTTAAACAGTTGAATCTTTATGTTGAGGCTCAATATTATCGAGGAAGGCCCTACATTGGAGAGTATTTGGATGAATCCACAGGCTATTGGTTGATGGGTGATAGGGAGCGCAGTCGTTATTACAACCACAGTACATTTGGCGATTTGATCATCACTGGATTGGTTGGACTACGCCCAAGAGACGATGAAAAAATAGAAGTCAACCCCTTAATCCCTCCTGAGAAATGGGATTGGTTTTGCTTGGATAATATTTTATATCACGGTAACATCATTACCATTGTTTGGGATAAAACTGGGGAGAAGTATAACAAGGGTAAGGGACTGAGTGTGTTTAAAAACGGCAAACGAATTGCTTCATCTGATAAACTAGAAAAACTAATTTCAGAATAATATTAGCCATGAAAAAAGTCCATTCATTATTGATTGTTTTATGCATATTTTCAACCTGGGCTCAAAATCCGCTCAGCGTGAGTAACCTTCAATGTGAGATGCTCAATAACCCATTGGGCATTGATGTGTTGAATCCCCGATTAAGTTGGCAATTCCTAACAAGCGATTCTGAAGTAGAACAGCATGCCTATCACATTATGGTGGCCTCTTCTATAGAAAATCTAAATCGTAATCAAGCCGATTTGTGGGATTCAGGTGTTGTAAGGAGTAGCGCTTCTATAAATATCGCCTATTCAGGCAAAAAATTAAAAAGTAAAACAGCGGCTTTTTGGAAAGTTAGGGTATGGACCAACAAAGGGGAATCTGGATGGAGTGCTCCGGCGCATTGGAGCATGGGAATTTTAACCTATGCTGAATGGAAATCTACAAGATGGATTGGGTGTAATCAACTTTTTCCAGGGGATACCATTGGTCAATTTTCAAAGCTATCTGCACGCTATTTGCGCAAGAAAATATCTATTAAAAAAGAAATTAAACATGCCAAGGTTTACATTATGGGCATGGGTCTTTATGAATTTTATATTAACGGCACAAAAATTGGCGATCAAGTTTTGGCTCCTGTTCCAACAGATTACACAAAAAACATTAAGTATAATGTGTTTGATGTCACTTCTCAATTAAAAACTGGTGAAAATGTGTTGGGAACGATTTTGGGGAATGGACGTTTTTTTGCGATGCGCCAAGAATATAAGCCCTATAAAATAAAAAGCTTTGGATTTCCCAAAATGGCCATGCAGTTGGATATTGCTTATGCAGATGGTAGCCATGAAATTATCAAATCTGACACTTCATGGAAATTTAGCCCTTATGGCCCTATTCGTAGCAATAACGAATATGATGGTGAAATCTATGACGCTCGTTTAGAGCTGCAACATTGGAATGAGATCAATTTTGACGACAGTAAGTGGCAATATGTCACTTGGGTCGAAGAACCTGGAGGATTTCCCGAAGCCCAGATGACGCCCAACATGAAGGTAATGGATGAAATCATTCCTGTTGCTATAAGGCCTAAAAATGACACCTACATTATAGATATGGGGCAAAACATGGTGGGTTGGTTGCAGTTGAAAGTGAAGGGCCGTCGGGGCGAAAAAATCAAATTGAGATTTGCAGAATCTTTACAAGAAGATGGATCATTATATACCGCCAATTTACGTGATGCGAAAGTGACAGACACCTATATTTTGAAAGGATCCTCAGAAGAAGTTTGGGAACCAAAATTTGTTTATCACGGATTTCGGTTTGTAGAAATATCGGGATTGCAATATCAACCCAAACGGCAAGATTTCCTTGGTAAAGTAGTGTATGACAACATAGAAACTACTGGAACTTTTGAGTGTTCAGACCCCACCATGAATCAAATTTTTAACAATGCATATTGGGGCATTCGTGGGAATTATAAAGGCATGCCTGTAGATTGTCCACAGCGCAACGAACGCCAGGCTTGGTTGGGGGATAGAACCACCGGGGCCTATGGAGAAAGCTTTCTGTTTGACAACCAAACGCTATATGCCAAATGGTTAGATGATATTAAATTCTCACAAACGCTTGATGGGGGTATTCCTGATGTGGCGCCAGCGTTTTGGCGTTATTATGGCGATGGGGTTACATGGCAAGGGGCTTATATCAAAGTGGCTGACATGTTGTATCAACAGTTTGCAGATAAAAATGTGATTCAAAACCATTATCCATTCATGAAAAAATGGATGGATTATATGGAGGCCAACTATCTGAAGAATGGGTTAATCAGCCAAGACAAGTATGGTGATTGGTGTGTTCCGCCTGAGTCTCCAACAATCATACGTTCTAAAGACCCTTCCAGACTGACTGATGGTGAAGTATTGTCTTCGGCTTTTTATTTCCATCTGCTTCAAATCATGAAAAAATTTGCTAAAATCATAAAGGCTCCTCAGGAAGATATTTTGCATTTTGAGCGTGTCGCCAACTTAATAAAAACCGAATTCAACAAAAAATTTCTAAACACATCATCGTTTACCTATGCCAACAATACTGTTACGGCCAATGTCCTACCCTTAGCATTTGACATGGTTCCCCACAATTTAAAAGCTAAAGTATTTGAAAATATGGTTCACGAGATTGAGGTTGGCAAACAAGGGCATATTAGCACGGGGGTCGTGGGAACCCAATTCCTTATGCGAACCCTTACCGAAAATGGTCGGGGCGATTTGGCCTATAAATTGGCTTCTAACAGAACCTATCCAAGTTGGGGTTATATGGTAGAAAATGGGGCAACTACCATTTGGGAATTATGGAATGGCAATACAGCCGACCCAGAAATGAATTCACAAAATCACGTGATGTTGCTGGGAGATTTATTGATTTGGTATTATGAAAATATCGCAGGAATTAAGAGCAGTTCGACCTTTCCTGGGTTTAAACAAATTATCATGAAACCCGATTTTGAAGCAGGACTAACCTATGTAAAGGCCTCCTATAATTCCACACATGGAATCATAAAAAGTCATTGGAAGAAAGGCAAAAAAGAATTGACTTGGAACATAAGCATTCCCGCCAACACAAGTGCACAGGTTTATCTGCCCACCGATGACATTTCAACCATTACCATAAACCAAGCTCCAATAAATAGGCTTTCACTTAAACATGTAAAAGTCGAAAACCAACAGATTTTAGAATTGAAATCGGGAACCTATAGATTACAAATGAACATCAAATAACTTAATAGCTCAAGACACAAGTGAAACAAATAAAATTCATTACCCTTCTTCTTCTTGCACTCTTTTTGGGGGGCTATGGTTTGCAGACACAAAATAAAACACCTCTGGCAGAAAAAACTTGGAAAGAAGGTATTTTGGTAGAAGAATTTATCAATCAGGATCCTCCCTACAAATCTTGTCATGCCGCCACAATTGTTGAAACCACCAATGGTGATTTGGTTTCAGCTTGGTTTGGAGGCACTCACGAAAGAAACCCCGATGTAGGTATTTGGGTGAGCAAACGGAAAAATGGCAAATGGACCAAAGGAGTAGAAGTCGCTAATGGGATCCAAAACGATTCTCTTCGCTACCCAACTTGGAATCCTGTTTTATATCAAATTCCCGACGGTGAATTGTTGTTGTTCTATAAAGTAGGGCCGCATCCTTCTTCTTGGTGGGGGATGCTTATTCGGTCTGATGATGGTGGCGAGAGTTGGTCAACGCCTGAAAAATTACCTGACGGGTTTTTAGGTCCGATTAAAAATAAACCGGTGTTGCTTAGTAATGGAAATCTGTTGCTTCCATCAAGCACAGAGGGCAACGGATGGAACCTTCGCATGGAGTCCACTCCAGATTTTGGAAAAACATGGAAATTGGGTGATACTTTACCTAAAGGTGTAGATGACATTCATGCCATACAGCCAAGTGTTTTGATTCACAAAAATGGACGTTTGCAACAGCTTGGAAGAACACGCAATAGGCAATTATTCAGCACATGGTCAGATGATAATGGCGCAACTTGGTCTGATCTAACGCTGCTCAATATGCCCAACAATAGTTCTGGAACAGATGCCTTAACCATGAAGAATGGCGATCATGTTTTGGTTTATAACCACGTTTGGCCCGCAGCAGGAACCTCAAAAAGTTATAGAAGCCCTTTGAATATTGCGGTATCTAAAGATGGCACACATTGGAATGCTGCTTTGGTATTGGAAGATTCCCAGATTAGTCAATACTCATATCCATCGATTATTCAAGGAAAAGATGGGATGCTTCATGTGGTCTATACATGGCGAAGGCAAAAAATAAAATATGTTAAAATTGATCCTGCAAAGCTGGTTTCTTTTCCTATAAAAAATGGCGTTTGGCCTGGCCCAACCCGAAAGCGTTATAACATTGGGGTTTCTGATTGGATGATATTAAAACGACAAAAGCTTGGTGCCTTTCAACGCGCAGAACAAATTGGTGCTGATGGCATTGAAATGGACATGGGTGGCTTGGGCAGTCGAGAAACTTTTGACAGTAAATTTGTGAATGGTGACACACTTAGTATCAGCTTATTTAGAGAAAAAATGGCCCAAACTGGCGTGCAAATCAGCACTGTTGCTATGTCTGGCTTTTATGCACAATCATTCGCTAAGCGTCCAACAGTGGAGCGTATGCTCAACGATTGTTTTCAAGTGATGCAAACTTTTGATGTTCAGGTAGCTTTTTTACCTCTTGGAACCCAAGGTGATCTGATAAAAAATCCTGAATTACGACCTGCTATTGTTGAAAGACTTCGTTGGGCTGGAAAAGAAGTGGAAAAAATAAATGGAATCATTGCTATAGAAACCTCTTTATCCGCAACAGAAGAACTAAAGTTATTGGAAGATATCGACAATCGAAACATAAAAATCTCCTTCAATTTTGCCAATGCCATTAAGCATGGACGTGATATTTCGAAGGAACTTAAAATTCTTGGGCGTGACAATATTGGTCAAATTCATGCTTCCAACACAGATGGGGTTTGGATAGAAAACGACCCTGCTATTGATTTGCCAGCAATTAAAAAAACCTTAGACGACATGCATTGGAAAGGTTGGTTGATTGTAGAACGCTCAAGAGACACCAGCATGGTTCGTGATGTGGTCAAGAATTACCAAGCAAATGTGACCTATTTAAAGAAAATTTTCAACAATCCATAAATTGTACTTATTAAACATGAAATATTTTAAGATTCTTTTTGTTTTTGTATGCATCTCATGTACGTCGCCTAAAAAAGTATTCATTGTTAACACTTCTGAATCTCCAAGAGTGCTATTTGGAGTTGAAAAATTATCATCAGCATTGAAATCTTCTGGTTTTGAAGTGTTCTTGCGAAAAGAAGTGCCGATAGACTCCACAAGTCAGCTTATTGTGGTAACTAAAAGCGAAGCAAACAACAAAAAAGAAGCCTTTCAAATTAAATCAATAGGCAAAACAATTTCACTTCAAGGTAGTGATGAGTCGGGTATTTTATATGGCGCTATGGCCTTGGCGGAACGCATAAATGAGACCAAAGAACTCCCGCTTGAAATTGAGGTTGAAGACAGCCCAAAAATGGTGTTGCGAGGAACGTGCATTGGGTTGCAAAAAACCGAATACTTAGAAGGGAGGAGTGTTTATGAATATCCATATACCCCTGAAAATTTCCCTTGGTTTTATGACAAGCAACTTTGGATAAAATATTTAGATATGATGGTTGAAAACAAATACAATTCATTGTATTTGTGGAATGGGCATCCTTTTGCGTCTCTAGTAAAATTGGAGGATTATCCTTTTGCACTTGAAGTAAGTGAGGAAGATTTTCAAAAGAACGAAGCCATTTTCAAATTCATTACCGAAGAAGCCGACAAGCGTGGAATATGGATTATTCAAATGTTTTATAACATAATAGTCTCAAAACCTTTTGCCGAGCATTACAATATTAAAACGCAAGATCGTTCTCGCCCGATTATTCCGCTCATCCAAGATTATACTCAAAAATCGATTTCAGCTTTTATAGAAAAATATCCAAATGTGGGTTTGTTGGTGGCCTTAGGTGAAGCTATGAATACAGTGGAAGATGATGTGGAATGGTTCACCAAAACCGTAATTCCTGGAGTTAAAGGAGGCTTAAAAGCTATTGGACAAACCACTGAGCCTCCCATCATTTTGCGTTCTCATGACACCGATGCTCCATTGGTCATGGATAAGGCACTTCCTTTGTATAAAAATTTATATACCATGAGTAAATACACTGGGGAGTCCCTAACAACGTATGAACCACGAGGCCCATGGGCAGAAACGCATAGGAAACTTAGTTCATTAGGTTCCATACATATTTCTAACGTACATATCCTTGCCAACTTAGAACCCTTTAGGTATGGCGCACCTGATTTTATTCAAAAAACAGTGAATGCGATGCACCAAGTTCATGGCGCAAACGCCCTACACCTCTATCCACAAACTTCTTATTGGGATTGGCCTTATGCACCAGACAACACCTCACCTCGCCTTTTGGAAATGGATAGAGATTGGATTTGGTACAAAGCTTGGGGACGTTATGCATGGGATGAAACTCGAGATAGAAATGATGAAATTTCTTTCTGGAGTCGTGAACTTGCCCAAAAATATGGGAGTGATCCTATAACTGGACAACATATTTTAAAGGCCTACGAAGAAATGGGTGAAATTGCACCTAAAACATTACGTAGATTTGGTATCACAGAAGGAAATAGGCAAACCCTGCTGTTGGGCATGTTTGTGTCTCAACTGGTGAATCCCTATAAGTGGCGGGTCTATCCAGGTTTTTACGAATCCTGTGGGCCAGTTGGTGAAATACTAATTGACTACGCCAAAAAAGAATGGGAAAAACAGCCCCATGTTGGAGAAACTCCAGTTCAAATCATTGATGAGATAACTGCCCATGCCAAAGAAGCCGTTGCCGCTATTGACTCCGCAACTCCAAACGTTTCCAAAAATCTTGAAGCCTTTCGCCGACTTCAAAATGATGTGTATTGTTACGATGCTTTCGCTCAATTCTTCTCTGAAAAAGTTAAGGCCGCGCTCTGGGTATTGCGGTACAGTTATTCGAATGAAATCACCGATTTGGAGCGTGCACTTCCCCATTTGGAGGCCAGTCTAGAACAATATCAAACGCTGGTAAATCTCACTAAAGATGCCTATTTATACGCCAACAGTATGCAAACCGCTCAGCGTAGAATTCCTATTGGTGGAGACGATGGAAAACATAAAACATGGAAAGAATTGTTGCCTCACTATCAAAGAGAACTGCAAAACTTTAAGCGAAATATTAGTCGTTTAAAATCTTCGAAAAATGGAGTAATTTATCAAGAAGAGGCTACTCCATTTAAGGTTAGTGAAGTTACGTTATTAAGTGACTACGAAAACACATATGAGTTAAAAAAAGGGGTAAAAGTTTATGGAACTCCAGCATCTGAAGTTCTTGAATTAGCACCCGAATTAGAAAACCTAAAAGGTATTGCTTATGAGATTGATGACCAAAATAAAAATGGAACCTACTTGAAGTTTTCCAACTCCAAAGAAGTTAAATTGGTAGTGGGATATTTTAATACCGATGCCAAGCGCTTTTTGTTTCCACCAAGTCTTGAAACCAATGCCGCAGGAAATTTACGTGGCGAGGCTGAGGTGCTTTTGGCAAATGCTGTGAAACTTAAAGGTATGCCTAGAGTTAACATCCATACATACTCCTTTGAAGCTGGCGAAAATGAGTTATTTTTAGGTAAAGGTCGTGTCTTGATTTTTGGTTTTATTGATGCAAACCAAGAACTGAAGTCGCGTGATGTAGGGTTAATGGGGGTAGAAG
The DNA here is from genome assembly GCA_964477735.1 of uncultured Flavobacteriaceae bacterium. Classification (GTDB taxonomy): domain Bacteria; phylum Bacteroidota; class Bacteroidia; order Flavobacteriales; family Flavobacteriaceae; genus CAYZFD01. Next base: position 5,168 of record CAYZFD010000005.1, on the reverse strand, counting down.
ATAAAGAAGCTGTGGATTGGCTATTTTACTAGATTGAAAAAACAGATTTACATATTGGTTTTTGCTTTAACTGCTTTTCTTTCTTGTCATACCGAGAAAGTTTCGAGTAGCCGTATAATCATACCCCTCAACAACAATTGGAAGACTACTTTTGTAGATTCCACTGCTGCAAATGAACAAGCTTTTATAAATACGACTCAAGAATTTAGTGGCTGGCAACAAGTGGTTTTGCCTCACAATTGGGATCAGTATTACGGTTATAGAAGAATGACACATGGTAATTTGCATGGCACAGCCTGGTATCAAAAATCACTACTATTGGATGTTGCTCATAAAGAGAAACAACATTTTTTGTTTTTTGAAGGTGTGGGCTCGTATGCTTCTGTTTGGGTAAATGGTGTTTTTGTGGGCGAACACAAAGGTGGCAGAACCACTTTCACGCTAGATATAACTCCTGCAGTTCGTTTCAACCAAGAAAATATTATTTTGGTGAAAGCCGAACACCCGGCTTATATCGCAGATTTGCCCTGGGTTTGTGGAGGATGTTCAGGAGAATGGGGATTTTCGGAAGGCTCACAAGCCTTAGGAATTCACAGACCTGTTGCTTTAGTGATTACTGACAAAGTTAGAATTGAACCTTTTGGCGTGCATGTATGGAATGATGAGGCAACCACCAAAGAAAAAGCACAACTTCATCTCACTACAGAAATTAATAACTACGGTCAACTGCCAAAAAACATCCAGATTGTCAACACGCTATATGACCACAAAGGAAATAAAATCACTGAAGTAGAAACCCAAGTCAACGATCTTTTGTCGTCAAAAAAGATTTCACAAACATTACCAGAAATACAAAACCCTAAATTGTGGTCGCCTAAGCATCCTTACTTATACGAGCTTTCTACAAAAATTTATCATCAAGGACGGTTGGTAGATCAATTAAGCACACCCTATGGTATTCGCTGGGTGCGATGGCCTGTTCATTCAAAAACGAATGATCCTAGATTTTTTATCAATGACGAACCCTTTTTCATCAATGGTACTTGTGAATATGAACATGCTATAGGCAAAAGCCATTCGTTTTCTGATAAAGAGATAAAATCAAGAATTGCCCAAGTTAAAGCAGCGGGTTTTAATGCCTTTAGGGAAGGGCATCAGCCCCATAACTTACGTTATCAAGAATATTTAGATCAAGAAGGGATATTGTTTTGGAGTCAATTTTCAGCACATATTTGGTATGACACTCCTGAGTTCAAAGAAAATTTCAAAACCTTATTGAAGGAATGGATTAAGGAACGCCGCAACAACCCCTCTGTAGTGATGTGGGGGTTGCAAAACGAAAGTACTATTCCTAAGTCTTTTGCTGAGATTTGCACGGAAATCATTAGAGATTTAGACCCCACCGCTCTCAACCAACGCTTGGTCACTACTTGTAATGGTGGCGAAGGAACCGATTGGAATGTAGTTCAGAACTGGTCAGGGACCTATGGCGGTGATCCTTATAACTATGGAGAAGAACTTAAAACCCAATTGTTAAATGGGGAATATGGGGCTTGGCGTACCGCCGATCTTCACACAGAGGGAAGTTTTGATCAAAAGGGCATATTTAGTGAAAACCGTTTCACACAACTTATGGAAATTAAGTTGGGTGAAGCCGCTTCAGTACAAGACAAAGTTGTGGGGCAATATCAATGGCTGTTGTATTCTCACGAAAATCCTGGGCGTGTTCAAAACGGTGAAGGCTATCGCGACATTGATAGAGTAGGTCCTGTGAATTACAAGGGCCTTTTCACCATCTGGGGAGAGCCACTCGACGCCTTTTATATGTATCGATCTAATTATGCGCCTAAAGACACAGAACCCATGGTTTACATTGTTTCACATTCTTGGCCAAATCGTTGGTTGCGTCCGGGAATTAAAAAAACCATTGAGGTGTATTCAAATTGCGATGAAGTCGAATTGTTTAATGATGTGGGGGATGTTTCTCTTGGAAAAATTAAAAACCCCAATAAAAAAGGAAAACATTTTACATGGCAGGATGTTGATGTGCAATACAATGTTTTATATGCTGTGGGCTATGTCAATGGAAGGCCAGTTGCCAAAGACCAAATTGTTTTGAATAACTTGCCCAAAGCTCCAAATTTGGATAAGTGGGTTTCAAAAAAGAACAAAATCCTAAAACCTAAAACCGACTTAAACTACCTTTACAGAGTCAATTGTGGGGGTGACGATTATCTAGACACCTTCGGAAACTTGTGGCAAGCAGATGTTGCTAAGTCAGCAAAAAACACCTGGGGTTCACTGTCATGGACTAACCACTTCAACAACTTACCTGCTTTCTATGCCAGTCAAAGAACATCCTACGACCCCATTCAAGGAACTTCAGATTGGAAACTCTTTCAAGACTTCAGGTATGGTGTGAATCAATTAAAGTATGAATTTCCTGTACCCAATGGGCCTTATAATGTTGAACTCTATTTTCAGGAACCTTGGTATGGTATCGGTGGCGGTATGGACTGCACAGATTGGCGTGTTTTTGATGTTGCCATCAACGACAATGTTGTGTCGCAAAATTTGGATATATGGGCTGAAGTAGGAACACACACAGCCTTAAAAAAAACCTATACGGTTCAAGTAGAGAATGGCATGTTGTCAATTTCTTTTCCAAAGGTAGCGTCTGGACAAGCGGTGATTTCTGCAATTGCTATTGCAACAACCAACAATAGGGTTGAGCCCGCCAATCCATCGCCAAAAAACATCTTGAATGTTACAGCTAACGCGCCTTATGAAATGGCATCATGGTTGAACATTACAGACAAGCAGTATGTAAACGATGAAGTGAGTTTCAGCACATTGCCCCATGAACTTTATGGCGCAGACTATTTGAGATTTGATCATTCTGCAAAAGATATTTCATTAAGTTTTTCCTCAAAAGAAAATGCAGATGTCTATTTGGCCGTGGATGCCAAAGACTCGGTTTTAGTTGGATTGGAAGGCTTTGAGAAAACACAAGAAACACTTCAAAACTCAAACAAAACACTGTTTACTGTCTATAAAAAAGCTATACAAAAAGGCGAAAAATTCCAACTGAAAGACCTAAAGATTTGTGATGACTGCTCGACGTTCACCATTGCCGTAGTTCCAAAATATGAAATGGGACAAAAAGAGGATCGTCCTACACTAAAATTAGAAGCCGAAAACGCCGTAACTTCAGGCAAGGGTGTTGAGCAATTTTTCTTTAAAAAGAGTGACTTCATAACCTTTACCATGAACACCAAAAACAGCTTAACATTTGTTGTAAATCCAGGAGTAGCGAACATCTATTTGATGCGTTACCGATACATGAATGTGAGCAATGCTCCTATAAAAGTGCAATTGCGCATAGAGGATGCCAATGGAATTGTTGTTAGAGAGGACGAAATAGAATTCCCAGTTCAAAACAAAAAATGGAAAATTTTAAATACCACTTCAGGAAGTTTTATCAATGCGGGAACCTACAAAATACGCATAGCTTCAGATCAGATGAAAGGACTTAGAATAGATGCATTTGAATTTCAATAAAAAAACATGAAGCAAGTACTCATTATACTCAGTTTTCTTGTCCTGAATATAGGATGCCAAAACAATTTGGAGGGCATTAGGAAAGTTGAAGATTTTAATTTTGATTGGCGGTTTCGTTTGGGCGATTATCCTGATGCAACATCAACAACATTTGATGATACCAATTGGAGGGCCTTACAGTTGCCTCACGATTGGAGTATTGAAGGGAATTTTAGTGCTGACCACCCTGCAAAACCCGAAGGCGGCGCCTTGCCAACAGGCATAGCTTGGTATAGAAAAACATTTTCTTTGGGAGATGAATTAAGGAATAAACAGATTTCGATTGAATTTGATGGGGTGTATAGAAATAGTGAAGTTTGGATTAACGGATATTATCTAGGAAAACGACCCTATGGCTATATTGCTTTTGTTTATGACCTAACACCTTATCTTCATTTTGGAGATGAACCAAATGTGATTGCTGTTAGGGTTGATAACGCCCTACAACCCAATTCCAGATGGTACTCTGGTTCTGGAATTTATAGAAATGTAGCGTTGGTCATCACAGAAAAATCTCACGTGGCCCATTGGGGAACTTATGTAACCACACCAGAAATTTCAAAAGATCAAGCCATTGTAAATTTAGAAATTGAGCTCGAAAACAACAACGACATCGATGCAAACATTGAGCTTGTATCAAGGATACTTAATGCTGAAAATCATGAAGTTTCTAGAGTAAAATCTAAACTGCGTTTGATAAAAAACAGTTCGCAAAAAACGACTCAAATTTTCGAACTAAAAAATCCAGTGCTTTGGGACATCGAAAATCCATACAACTACAGCATTCACACCCAAGTATATCAAAATGCTGCATTAGTTGACCATTATGAAACCCCATTTGGCATTCGAGAATTTACCTTTGACCCCGAAAAGGGTTTTTCATTAAATGGGCAAACCATGAAAATTCATGGGGTTTGTTTACATCATGACAATGGTGCTTTGGGCGCAGTGGCCAATACTGCCGCCATTAGACGCAAACTCACCTTGATGAAAAAAATGGGAGTCAATGCCATTCGCATTTCACACAACCCATCGTCTGCAGCTTTTTTGAACATCTGTGATGAAATGGGCTTTATTGTTCAGGCTGAGGCCTTTGATGTTTGGAAAAAAAGAAAAGTGAAAAATGATTACCATTTAGATTGGGATCAATGGCACAAACGTGATTTGGAAGATTTTATTAAAAGAGATCGTAACCACCCCTCTGTAATGATGTGGAGTATTGGCAATGAAATTCGCGAACAGTTTGATAGCACAGGAATTGCAATGACCAAAGAACTGACCACTATTGTTAAAGGGCTGGATCCTACCAGACCGGTTACTTGCGCCTTAACTGAAAATGTTCCTGATAAAAATTATATTTATCAATCAGGAGTATTAGACATTTTAGGGTTTAACTACAAACATCTCGATTATCCAAATTTCCCCACCAGGTTTAAGGGTCAAGCCATTCTAGCCTCTGAAAGTGCTTCTGCCCTTCAAACACGGGGTGCCTATGATCTTGATGCCAACGAGATTAAAAGATGGCCGCCAGCACACAACACCCCTTTTGATGGACATGCCGACCTTAC
>CAYZFD010000004.1:52674-71729 GCA_964477735.1 uncultured Flavobacteriaceae bacterium | reverse complement strand
GTGGTCCCACTTGGGCTCGAACCAAGGACCAACTGATTATGAGTCAGCTACTCTAACCAACTGAGCTATAGGACCTGAATAGGGGGCAAATATACAACTCCTCCATATTTTTTGGCCACGATATTTCTGAATTTTAATTTAGCCTTCTATTGACCAGCAAACTTTTTTGAATAGCGCTTCCAAAGGCGTGTTTGATGAGTCTCTAAACTAATGGTTCTTCCTTGAATAAAAGCTGCAGAAAGTATGTTGGTGCGCATGTCGAGTGCGTCACCTTTTGAAACAAAAAGCGTTGCATCCTTCCCCACTTCTAGCGTTCCCATTTGGTCATCGACACCTAAAATTTTGGCTGCGTTTTTGGTAATGAGCTGTAAGGCCTCCTCAGTTCCCAAACCATAGGCTGCAAAACTTCCTGCATAAAAAGGTAGGTTACGTGTGTTCATTCGCTCTTGTCGTCCACTAACGTCGATTGACACCAAAAGTCCTGCTTTCACCAGTTTATCGGCCAATTTAAAAGGCCATTTGGGATCCTCTTCATCGGAAGAGGGTAGCCTGTGTGGATGTGAAACCACAACAGGAACGTTATGCTCCTTCAACAGATCTAGCTGGTGCGTAGCCTCTTGGCCTCCAACCAAAACAATTTTAGATATTCCTTGACGTTTTAAAAATTGAATTCCTTCAACGATTTGCTTTTCATCATCGGCATGAAGGTAAACCGTTTTAGTGCCTTCAAAAACCTTACGCATGGCTTCATAGGGAAGATTTACGGGTGAGGGCATAGGCAAATAGGCCTTAGAAGCTTCAAAAAAAGTATTCAGTTTTTCAACATCTTCTGCATAAGACTTGTTTGGTTTTAAACCTGGATCTTCTCCCATCCACCAACGGCCTCTAGAGTAGGGGCTAGGCCAATTTAAATGTATTCCTTCATCTGTTTTGAGTAAAGCATCTTCCCAGTTCCAGGCATCTAACTGCATCACCGATGAGCTCCCAGAAATTGTGCCGCCACGAGGAGTAACTTGAGCCACTAAGATCCCATTAGGACGCATACTTTCAACAAGCTTAGATTCTGCGTTATAGGCGATGGCAGATCGAATGTGAGGCAAAAAGTCTCCAATCTCATCTTCGTCATCCGATGCGCGAACAGCATCAACTTCAACCAACCCCAAAGTTGCGTTAACAGCAATAAAACCTGGATAAACATGTTGCCCTTGCGCATCAATTTCCTGGTCATATGTGGCAACAGGCTTGGCCGTTCCTACATAATTGATCTTTCCAGAATCAAAGCCCAAATAAGCCTCTGAAAAGGTTTGTCCATTTCCAATATGAAGAATTGCGTTTTTAATTAAAATGGAGGCCTGTTGTGAAGGCGCAGGAGTCTGTTGTGCCCCAAGGCCAACGACTGCAAAAAAAGTTAGAAGTATTGTTATTTTTTTCATAGTGTTTGGTCTAAAGTTTCACAGTGAAATTCTCTTTTTTCAGATGAACGAGGTGCTTGTGTTTCTTCCCCTTTGGACTTGGCGTCTAATAGCTGTCCGATCAGCAATTGTCGTTCCTTTTGAATGGCTTCGAGTTGTTCTGGAATTCGATTTGCATCATAATAAACAACGCCTTCAATCATCGTTTTTTCAGCTTTGCTATAGATCGACATTGGGTGATCGGACCACAAAACCAAATCCGCATCTTTGCCTACCTTGATGCTGCCAATACGGTCATCTAAATGGAGTAGTTTTGCCGGATTCAGTGTCACAAACTTCCAAGCTTCTTCCTCAGAAACTCCTCCATACTTCACTGCTTTTGCTGCTTCCTGGTTTAGCCTTCTTGACATTTCAGCGTCATCAGAATTATAGGCTACTGTTACGCCAACATCATGCATAATTGGTCCGTTGAAAGGAATGGCATCATTAACTTCATATTTATAGGCCCACCAATCAGAAAATGTTGAGCCACCAACACCATGTTCAGCCATTTTATCGGCTACTTTATAACCTTCCAAAATGTGGGTAAACGTATTGACTTTAAAATTGAACCGCTCAGCTACTTTCATGAGCATGTTAATTTCGCTTTGCACATAAGAATGACATGAAATAAAGCGTTCACCTTTCAAAATTTGCCATAGCACCTCCATCTCTACATCGTAGCGAGGCGCTGTTGTTTTTGCTTGTTGTTTTCTAGAAAGAGATTGATAGCGATCCCACGAAGCACCATATTCTTTGGCTCTTTGAAAATAATCAACAAAAACTTGCTCAACTCCCATTCTTGTTTGAGGAAAACGGCTAAAACTAGACCAATTAGACTGCTTTACGTTTTCACCCAAAGCAAACTTAATAAAAGGGTCGGCATTCGGATATAAAAGGTTCTCAGCCGTTTCCCCCCACTTAAGCTTAATAATGGCCGATTGGCCGCCAATGGGGTTGGCAGAACCATGCAAAATTTGAATGGTGGTTACGCCACCAGCCAGGTCTCTAAAGATTCCTGAATCATCGTGTTCTATGACATCTTCGATAGAAACCTCAGCCGACGAGTTCTGTCCCCCCTCATTAATGCTCGAAGCCGCCAAATGGGAATGTTCGTCAATGATTCCACTCGTGAGGTGTTTACCGCTAGCATCAATTTCTTTAACCCCTGGAAGGCTCGCTAAGTTTTTACCAATCTTTTCTATTTTACCATTAGAAATCAACACATCAGTTCCTGATAAAATGCCTTCAGATTCATTGGTCCAAACCGTTGCATTTCTAAACAAAACACTTTCCTGTTTGGGCATTTCTTCAAACCCAAAAGCTTTGTTTGGAAATGTGATGGGCTGAGGCGGATAATATCGCTGCTCAGAAGATTTCTTTGGGCTTTTCTCTGTTGATTGAGCTGAAGCTGTCCACTTCACGGGCTCACCATCAAACCCTGTTCCCTGACCTTTTAATGCTAAACCTTCTCCAAGCTTGGATTGCAATTGTGCAAAAGCTTCGGCTTTTTTGTCAACAATGGTGAGGTTAAACCAACCCGAAACATAGCTGCTTTTGGTATTCAGTTTTATGCTATCACGCTTCATCTCCACACTGATCTTTTCTAGGCTGTTTTTAATGGTCATTTTCAAACTATCCTGATCTAGGATAAGTTGATAGGTGCCATCAATATCAACTATGGAATGGTCCTTAAGCTCGTGCCTATGTCCTTTTACCCAGTTTTCATAAATGGTAGTATTTTGATCAAAAACAGGCCCAGAAGTGACAATAAAATTGGCCATAAACCCTTTTTTCAGTTGGCCGATTTTTTGTTCGGCTCCTAAAATTTTTGCAGGTTGTGTTGTTAAGGCTTCCAATGCTTGGACTTCTGTCAATCCATAAGCTATAGCTTTGCGCACATTGCCTAAAAAATCTTTAGGAGATTTTAGCGTTGCCGTGGTAAGCGCTATAGGAATTCCCGCTTGAGCAACTGCCGCAGGATTCATGGGCGCCTGATTCCATTGTCTTAAGTCTTGAAGACTCGTTTTGCTCAAAAGCAAAGGATCACTGGTGTCGTAAGCTTTTGGAAAGTTGAGTGGCAAAATAATGGGTTTGTTAAACGCACGTAAGGCCGCTATGTTTTCATATTCAAAACCACTACCAACTACGGAAAAAGATAGGTTCATTTCTTTTCCAATTTTAAGTGCTCTAAGAACATTTAATTGATTTCCTGCTTCAAATATTTTTGGTAATGATTCTTGGTTGATTGCAGCTTCGATCGCATAGTCTCTGTTCTTAGCGTTCCCTTTTCTATACCAATCTAAATCATAATAAAATTGCCTCAGTAGGGCCATCGCACCCATCACAGAACTGGGATAAGACTGGGCAGAACCAACACTTTTTCTGAAAGAAAAATGGGACGCCGATTTGTTTGACAATATCCGATCGCCATCGGCATGATCATCGCTTAAAGCCACTAACACACTTGTTCCTCTATGAATACCATCGGCACGATGCGCATTCACAACCCCAAATCCAGCATCGCGAAGTGCTGAGGCAGCTTTCTTGTCATATTTGAAATCTGAAAAACTATTGTAATCACTTAAGATGTGGTCGTTCCAATAGAAACCCTCTCTGCTGGCTTCATATTGAGCACTACGCCCCGAACTGGCCGACCTTTTGGCTTCGGCAACCCCAAAAGTCGTATGCAAATCAATGAACGAAGGATAGACGTGCAGCCCATTCTTGTCATAAATACGCGTATTTGGTGGTAGCACTATGTCTTTACCAACGGCCACAACCACACCATCCCGAGTTAGCAAAGTGGCATTTTCAAGCGTTTGCGAAGGTGAAAGGTGTATGGTAGCATTGACAATAGCCTGAAATGGCTCATTGTTTGTTTTGACTCCTGAATTTGTAGGATAATAATCTTGCCCCAGCATCATTTGAATGGGAAGCAAGAACAGAAATAACCATTTTTTCATTTTAAATATTTTAATAAAAATACATTTTTTTCAACAAAATTTTAAATTCACAACAAATCTTTTGTGACCTCTAATACCATTTTCATCATTTGCTTGTACCCTGCTTTTGTGAGGTGTACACTGTCTGTGGTTAACTGAGCTTGCAACCCCCCCTTTCCATTGTCCATAGCACTATAATAATCGAGATAGGGAAAGTGATTTTCTTCGGCATAAGCCTTTAGCATTGTGTTCAGTTCAACCACCATTGGAGCTGGCAAAACTTCGGGGTTCCAAGGAAAACGATCTGCCGGAAGGGTGCTGGCCATTACGGGAACAATGCCGCTGGCCTGTGCCATTTCTGCCATTCCAAAAATGTGTCCTGCAACGGTATGCAAATCTTCGAAAGGCGTGTTTCTTGCAATATCGTTAATGCCTGCTAAAATGACCACCGCTTTGGGCTTGAGTGCTATCACATCTCTTCTAAATCGAACAAGCATTTGTGGGGTGGTTTGCCCTCCAATGCCACGGTTCACAAAATTATTCTCCTCGAAAAAGTTTGGAAAAAACGCTGACCAACCTTCGGTAATTGAATTCCCCATAAACACAACTTCGGGAAAAGATTCTGTGTCGATGATCTGTTGGTTGGCCGCTTCATAATGATTGAGCTGTGCCCAGTCGAGGTGTTTCTTAACATGCCAAATGTCGATTCCTGCTAGGGGATCGGCGGTTTGCTGTGCCGCCAATCCTGTTAGGGCCAATAGCCATAAAAAGTGTCTTATTTTCATGATTATAAAATTAGGGGTGGCGAATATCTTCCACCATTTTTTGAATTTCAATAGTTGGTTTAGGGGTGAATCTTGCGATGGTAATGGCCACTACAAAGTTGACCATCATGGCAAAAGTTCCAAAGCCTTCAGGAGAAATTCCAAACCACCAATCGGATGGTGATCCTCCCCCAAACCAGCCTAACTTATATTTTAGCATATAGAAGAGCATCAACATGACTCCCACAAGCATTCCTGCCACAGCGCCTTCTTTATTCATTTTTTTATCAAAAATACCGAGCACAATCGCTGGGAAAAATGAGGCAGCAGCCAAGCCAAAGGCTAAAGCCACAGTTGCCGCAACAAACCCAGGTGGATTGATCCCAAAATAACCTGCCAAACAAACGGCTGCAACGGCTGCAAGGCGGGCAGCCACCAACTCTCCTTTTTCGCTAATGTTAGGCATCAGCATTCTCTTACATAGATCGTGAGAAACAGAGGATGAAATCACCAAAAGTAAGCCTGCAGCTGTTGACAATGCCGCCGCCAAAGCGCCTGCCGCCAACAAGGCAATGACCCAGTTTGGAAGTTGTGCAATTTCAGGGTTGGCAAGTACCATAATATCTGCATCAATCGTGAGTTCGTTCTGTTGTGCATCGGCAAGATATTGTATCATGCCGTCTTGGTTTTTGTCATCAAACTGAATTAAACCTGTCTTTTCCCACTTTTCGAACCAAGAGGGCATTTGGTCATAGGCCTGATTGCTAACAGTTTCGATAAGGTTTGTTCTTGAAAAAACAGCAATAGCAGGTGCCGTGGTGTATAAAATAGCAATGAACAACAAAGCCCAACCAGCCGATCGCCTGGCATCACTTACTTTTTTAACTGTAAAGAATCTAACAATTACATGGGGCAAACCTGCGGTGCCCACCATAAGTGCTGCGGTTATAAAAAACACGTCGAGCATAGATTTTTTTCCAGAAGTGTATTCATGAAAACCAAGTTCGCGATGCAAACCGTCTAGCTTGTCAAGCAAATAAACCCCATCAGTGCCAGAGGAACCAAATCCGATCTGTGGAATTACATTTCCTGTGGCTAAAAAAGAGATGAAAACGGCAGGCACCATAAAAGCAAAAATTAACACACAATATTGAGCAACTTGTGTGTATGTGATGCCCTTCATGCCCCCTAAAACTGCATAAAAAAGGACAATACCCATGCCAATCAATACTCCGGTGGTGATGTCCACCTCGAGATATCGAGAAAACACAACCCCAACACCACGCATCTGTCCAGCAATATAGGTAAAGGACACGATTAGGGCACAAAAAATGGCCACGGCACGGGCAGAATTAGAATAATAACGATCCCCAATAAAATCGGGGACGGTGAATTTTCCGAATTTTCGGAGATAGGGTGCCAGCAAGAGTGCCAGAAGCACATAGCCCCCTGTCCAACCCATAAGATAAACAGAACCATCATAACCGTTAAACGAAATGATCCCTGCCATAGAGATAAACGAAGCCGCCGACATCCAATCGGCTGCCGTAGCCATGCCGTTGGCAATGGGGTGAACACCTTTGCCTGCAATATAAAACTCACTTGTTGAGGAAGCTCTTGACCAAATTGCGATTCCTATGTATAGTGAAAAACTTAGCCCAACGGCTATCCAAATCCAATATTGTAAATCCATGCTAATCTTCTTTTTCTTGATATTGTTTGTCTAGTTTATTCATCAACTTGATGTAAATGAAGATTAGGGCAACAAAAACATAGATCGATCCTTGTTGGGCAAACCAAAAACCAAGTTTGAAACCGCCGAATTTTATGGTATTCAAAGGTTCTACCAACAGAATGCCAAACCCAAACGACACCGAAAACCAAATGATTAATAGAAAGAAGAGATAGCGAAGGTTTTTTCGCCAATACTGATGCTGATTCATAATTTTTAGTTGAAATTGTTGGGTCTAATTTACATTTTTTTGAATGACCCAAAAATTCCTTTAGCTAAAAATTACTTATTATGCATTAATGATACCCCAAAGCTTTCCTCACTCTTTTCAACACTTGATTGGCGGTTTGCTGGGCTTTGAGCGCCCCAGTTTTTAAAACTTGATCAACTTCACTAGGGTTGTTCATATAGTGTTGAAAGAGAGTTCTTTCGGACTCGAACCTTTGCAAAATCAATTCGAAAAGGGCTTGCTTGGCATGCCCATATCCAAAATTTCCTGCTTCATAGCTAGCCTGTAGGGATGAAGTTTGTTGGTCATTTGCCACAAGTTTGTAGAGGGCGAAAACATTGCATTTTTGAGGATCTTTGGGGGATTCCAGGGGTGTGCTGTCGGTTTCAATAGACATGATTTGCTTGCGCAATTGTTTTTCGGGCAGAAAAATATTGATGGTGTTGTTTTTAGATTTACTCATTTTTCCACCATCGGTTCCAGGCACATACATGCTTTCTTCTCGAATTTTGGCTTCGGGAATGACAAAAGTTTTTCCCATTTGGTTTTCGAAACGCATGGCCACATCTCGTGTCATTTCGAGATGTTGTAGCTGGTCTTTTCCTACAGGAACAAACTCTGCATCATAGAGCAATATATCGGCAGCCATGAGCATGGGATAGGTAAAAAGTCCAGCATTCACATCTTCAAGTCTGCTAGACTTGTCCTTAAATGAATGTGCTAAAGTGAGTCTTTGATAAGGATAAAAACAGTTGAGATACCACATCAATTCGGTGACTTGTGGCACATCAGATTGTTTGTAAAAAACTGTTTTTTCGGGGTCTAGGCCACAGGCCAACCAAGCTGAGGCTGTGGCTAGGGTGTTGTTTTTTAGGGTCTCAACAGATTTTATTTGCGTGAGTGAATGCAAGTCGGCAATAAACAAAAAAGCGTCGTTTTGGGGTTGTTTGGCCATTTCAATAGCTGGGAGGATAGCGCCTAAAATATTTCCCAAATGAGGAGTTCCTGTACTTTGAACACCAGTTAAGATGCGTGCCATAATTGCTAAATTCTTGGCAACAAAAGTAACCATTTCCAGCAATTTGTTAAATTTGATCTATGCTAAAAGCGCTTAAAATTCTAGGGTACGCCCTTTGGAATGCTTGGTTTTATGTGTTGGCTTTTGTAGGAATCATTATTTGTTTGCCCTTCTTTATTGTATTTTCTACTAGAGAATCTTGGTATCCCTATTTTTTTTGGTTCGCCAGAAATGTTTGGGCCAACATCATTTTGTATGGCATGGGGTTTTGGCCTAAAGTTTACAAAGAGTCATCCCTTAAAAAAGGAGCCAGTTATATGTGGGTGGCCAATCACACCAGCATGATCGACATCATGCTTTTGTTAAAGGTTTCATCAACGCCATTTGTTTTTGTTGGTAAAAAAGAATTGGTGAAAATGCCTTTGTTTGGATACTTCTACAAAAGGGTTTGCATTATGGTGGATCGTTCGAGTCCTCGAAGTAGAAGAAATGTTTATGTTCGGGCGCAAAAAAGGTTAGATACTGGCCTGGGGATTGGCATCTATCCCGAAGGACTGGTGCCCCACCCTTCTGTGCATTTGGCCCCTTTCAAAGACGGTGCTTTCAGGCTGGCTATCCAGTACCAAATCCCCATAGTGCCCGTCAGTTTTATGGATTGCAAAAGACGCTTTCCATTTCAATTTCAATACAAATATTTTGTGGGCGGCCCTGGACTACTAAGAGCACACATACACAAACCCATAGAAACTTTGGGACTAACAAATGACAGTAAAGAGGTGCTAAAAAAACAAGTTTACGAACTGTTGGAACAGAAATTACAAGAGGTCAACTAGCCACGAATCACTTCACGAATTTTGCCCTCTACTTCTTCTGTGAGTTCAGGATTGTCTAGAAGTAATGTTTTCACTGCATCACGTCCTTGGCCAAGCTTGGTGTCACCATAGCTAAACCAAGAACCGCTTTTTTTAATGATGTCTAAATCAACGCCAAGATCGAGAATTTCTCCTAATCGAGAAACACCTTCGCCATACATGATGTCAAACTCTGCAGTTTTAAAAGGTGGTGCAACTTTGTTTTTAACCACCTTAACACGAGTTTTGTTTCCCAAAACCTCGCCGTTGGCATCCTTGATCTGAGTAGATCTTCTGATATCTAATCGAACCGAAGCATAAAATTTTAGTGCATTTCCTCCTGTAGTGGTTTCTGGATTGCCAAACATCACCCCAATTTTTTCTCTAAGCTGGTTGATGAAAAATACCGTGCAGTTGGTTTTACTGATTGAGGCGGTAAGTTTTCGAAGGGCTTGAGACATCAAACGCGCATGAAGCCCCATCTTTGAATCCCCCATTTCACCCTCAATTTCACTTTTGGGGGTTAGCGCGGCCACAGAGTCGATTACGACAATGTCAACAGCGCCCGAACGAATAAGATTGTCTGCAATTTCTAGGGCTTGTTCGCCATGATCGGGTTGAGATACAATGAGTTCGTCGATATTCACCCCCAGCTTTTCAGCATAAAAACGGTCAAAAGCATGCTCGGCATCAATAAAAGCTGCAATCCCACCCATTTTTTGACATTCGGCTATGGCATGCAAAGTGAGTGTGGTTTTTCCTGAAGACTCAGGTCCATAGATTTCTATCACTCGACCTCTCGGATATCCCCCAACTCCCAAGGCAATGTCTAGGCCAAATGAGCCTGTGGGGATGGCTTCAACATCTTCCACTGCAGCGTCGCTCATTTTCATAACCGTACCTTTGCCATAGGTTTTGTCGAGTTTGTCGAGGGTGAGTTGTAGTGCTTTTAATTTTGCTTCTTTCTCTGATGCCATTTTTTGAATATTAAGTAGCTAAAATACAAATCTTTTTGGTTGATATTTGCCCCTTTCTAATCAACTTTTCAACAGTTGCATACCCCTGTTTGATTTCCTATCTTTGTTCAAGATTTCTTTTAAACTTTAAAAGTATAGCATGCAACTGTACAACAAATTAAGTGCTAAAGAACGTGAAGCCCTTATCGACAAAGCCGGTAAAGATCGGCTCACGCTTTCGTTCTATCAGTATGCACAAATTTCGAACCCCGCTTTGTTTAGGGATCATCTGTTCCTAAACTGGAATGCTTTAGAGGTGTTGGGCCGAATTTATGTGGCTCAAGAGGGCATCAATGCCCAGCTTTCTGTTCCAGCCGAAAAATTTTCGGAATTTAAAACCCACCTAGACAGCATCTCTTTTCTGAAAAATGTGCGACTCAATATTGCCATTGAACAAGACAATAAATCTTTCTTAAAACTTAAAATAAAAGTGCGTCACAAAATTGTTGCTGATGGACTTAACGACCACACATTTGACCCAAGCGATATTGGGGTTCATTTGTCGGCCGAAGATTTTAATAAAATTGTTGAAGAACCCGACACCCTCCTCATTGATATGCGCAATCATTATGAAAGCGAAATCGGACACTTTAAGGGCGCCATTACCCCCGATGTGGATACTTTTAGACAATCTTTGCCCATCATTGAAGAACAACTCAAAGCCCACAAGGAAAACAAAAAACTTGTCATGTATTGCACCGGAGGTATTCGTTGTGAGAAAGCCAGTGCCTATTTTAAGCACAAGGGCTTTGATCAAGTATATCAGCTCGAAGGGGGAATAATTGAATACACCCGACAAGTGCAGGAAAAGCAACTTGAAAACAAATTTATTGGAAAAAACTTCGTTTTTGACCACCGTCGTGCCGAGCGAATTTCTGAAGACATCATTGCCGTTTGTCATCAGTGTGGAAGTCCTTGCGACAATCATGTAAACTGTGCAAACGAAGCCTGCCATTTGCTTTTTATTCAATGTGATGCCTGCGCTCAAGCGCATGACCATTGCTGCTCTGATGATTGTAAAAACATACATCAACTGCCTGTTGAAACCCAAAAAGCTTTGAGAAAAGGGAAAGGAAACAGCAACAAAATCTTTAAAAAAGGGCGCTCCCCCAAACTAAAATTTAAATCTACTCCCAGCACAAACCTTTAATCTAGCTATTGAAATGAGTTGTAACAGCTGTCAATCTTCAAAAAACGGAACGCCAAGAGGTTGCCAAAACAATGGCACCTGTGGCACCGATGGCTGCAACAAACTCACCGTTTTCGATTGGCTTGCCAACATGGCTGAGCCAAGTGGTTTAGAAGATTTTCGGGGTGTTGAGGTCAGGTTTAAAAACAGTAGAAAAGAGTTTTACCACAACGCAAACAAGCTCAATCTTCAGGTTGGAGATCTTGTGGTAACAGAAGCCCAATCGGGTTATGACTTGGGCATGGTGACGCTCACCAAAAGTCTTGTGAAGGTTCAGATGAAACGCAAAAACCAACGCACCGATCTAGAAAAATATTCCAAAATTTTAAGAATAGCGACCCAAGAAGATATTGACCAATGGACTGCCGCTCGAGAAAAAGAGGAATCTATCAAAAAACGTGCGCGCGAAATGGCCATAGCCTTAAACATGGAAATGAAAATTTCTGATGTTGAATTCCAAGGGGATGGCTCTAAAGTAACCTTTTATTACACCGCTGAAAGTCGTGTAGATTTTAGGCAGCTTATCAAAGATATGGCCATGGCGTTTCACACCCGAATCGAAATGCGCCAGATAGGCTTACGTCAAGAAGCTTCTCGACTTGGCGGCGTGGGGTCTTGTGGGCGTGAATTGTGTTGCTCCACTTGGCTCACCGACTTTAGGGCTGTGAATATGGCCGCAGCACGCTATCAGCAGTTGGCCCTAAACCCTCAAAAATTAGCAGGACAATGTGGTAAGCTTAAATGCTGCCTTAACTTTGAGTTGGACAGCTATTTAGATGCCCTAAAAGACTTTCCTAAAACAGACACCAAAATCCGCACCGAAAAAGGAATAGCCGTCTGCCAAAAAACCGACATTTTTAAAGGCATGATGTGGTTTGCCTACAAAAACGATTGGGCCAAATGGTATCCTTTAACAGTTGATCAGGTGAAAGAAATCTTGGCCAAAAACAAAGAAAACATCCCCGTTGATGGTTTAGAAGACTACGCTCAAGATTTAAGTCCAACAACCAAAGATGTGAGCTTCGAAAATGTAGTGGGTCAAGATAGTCTCACTCGATTTGACAAACCCAAAAAGAATCGACCTGGCAGAAACAGAAAAAATAAACGCCGCTCCTCCTCAAATCGAAAAGGAAATACCTCTAATAATTCAAATAAAAACTCCTAGATGCGTGGATTCTCAGCTGTTTTATTTTTGGTGATTTCCGCTTGTCAATCAACCCCCAACAACACTTTTGTGAGTTTCGAAAACGGCTGGTTGAAAACAACCCCCGTAAAATTTAATTTTGAAAGCCCGCCTCAAAAGGCCAACCTATTTTTGTATATTCGAAACAACAACCAATATCCCTTTGCAAATTTGTATATTGAAACAAAACTTAGTGATTCAACTGGGAAAACCCAAACAGACACCTTAAGCATCAACATGGCCAATCCCGATGGAAGTTGGATCGGAAACGGATGGTTAAAAACCAAAGTGCTTAAATGTGATTATCTCCTAAACCACCACTTCGAAAGTGGAAGGTATCAGCTTGAAGTGCGACATCTTATGCGAAACCCCTTTGAACTAAATCCACTAGATCTGTTGAAAGGAATTTTAGGAATTGGACTAGACATTGAACCCATTAAAATCGATTAGATGAAAAAATCAAACCCCAAAAAAAGTCATCGTTCCTATATCAAATCATTTTGGAAATTGGTCATGGCTGGCTTCTTATTAGTAGGGTTTGTCTTTTTCCTAGCTTCCATTGGTGGCCTAGGAGAGATGCCAAGCTTTAGAGAATTAGAAAATCCCAACACCAACTTAGCCACACAAATTATTTCAGCCGATAATCAGATTATTGGAAAGTTCTATTTCAACGACAACCGAACTCCAATTCAATATAAGGAACTTCCTTCCCACATGGTTGACGCCCTGATTGCCACCGAAGATGAACGTTTTTATAAACACGCTGGCATTGATTTAAAAGGCACGCTTAGGGCTTTCTTCTACCTTGGTAAAAGAGGGGGTGCCAGCACCATTTCTCAACAACTGGCGCGTCAGCTCTTTGTGGGTGTCCGTTCTCGAAACAAATTTGAAGCGGTTGCCCAAAAAATAAAAGAATGGGTGCTAGCCGTTAAATTAGAAAGGCGCTATACCAAAAACGAAATCGTAATGATGTACCTCAATCTTTACGACTTTGGCTATAACGCCGACGGTATTCGATCTGCAGCTGCTATTTATTTTAGAAAAAACCCCCAAGAACTCAATATTCAAGAGGGAGCTATGCTTGTAGGCATGCTCAAAAACTCTTCGCTCTACAATCCCCTTCGCCGACCAGAAATGGTCCTTGAGCGTCGCAATGTGGTGCTGAATCAAATGCTTCGAAACAGCTTTATCTCTGAAAAAGCTTGTGATTCTCTAAAAAAATTGCCCTTAAATGTTTCCTTTAACCCCCAATCACATCGCGAAGGATTGGCCACCTATTTTAGAGCTTACCTGCAACAATTTATGAAAAAATGGATTCGTGAAAATCCCAAAGCCGACGGCTCAGATTATAGCTTGTATGCCGATGGCTTGAAGATTTATACCACGATAGACTCTCGCATGCAAACCTATGCCGAAGAGGCTGTGAAAGCACATATGGCCAATCTGCAAAAAGAGTTTTTTAGACAAAATAAGCCCCGCTATAATCCTACTGCGCCGTTTTCAGATCTAGAACCCGAAGAAGCAAAACAGCTTTTAAAACAAGCCATGTATAGATCGGAACGCTGGCGAAAAATGAAAAACAACGGAATAACAGATGCTGAAATTACAGCTTCTTTTAAAGTAAAAACGCCCATGCGTATATTTTCATGGAAAGGTGAAATTGACACCGTAATGACGCCCATGGATTCTATTCGCTATTACAAACACTTTTTGCGAACTGGTATGATGTCCATGGATCCCCAAACAGGCCATGTGAAAGCATGGGTTGGAGGCATCAACTATAAACATTTCCAATTTGATCATGTAATGCAAGGAAAACGACAAATTGGTTCAACCTTTAAACCGTTTTTATATGCCACTGCCATCGATCAATTGCGCCTGTCTCCTTGCGACTCCCTCCCCGATGCCATTCATTGTATCGCTCCTTATAAATATGGAAACCCCGAAAGTTGGTGCCCCAAAAACTCATCTGACAAATATGGTGGTATGCGAACCCTCAAAAATGCTTTGGCCAATTCGGTTAACACCATCAGTGCGCGCCTCATCGATCGAGTGGGCCCAGAACCTGTGGTAAAATTGGCCAAAAACCTTGGCATTACCTCAGCCATTCAACCTGTGCCTTCGATTGCTCTAGGTACTCCCGATTTAAGTGTGTTCGAAATGGTAGGAGCCTACAGTGCTTTTGCCAACAAAGGTGTTTTTATTAACCCTACTATGATTTTGCGAATCGAAGACAAAAACGGAACTGTGCTTTTTCAGGCCTCTCCAAAAACACGCGATATTATGAGCGATGAATCGGCCTATGTGACCCTCAAATTATTGGAAGGCGTTACCGAAGCTGGATCTGGAGTTCGCTTGCGTCATGAGGGCTTGGAGCGTAGCAATCCCGTATATAGAGATGTGGTGACAGGCTATCCCTATAGTTTTGAAAATCCTATTGCTGGAAAAACTGGTACAACTCAAAACCACAGTGATGGCTGGTTTATGGGCATGGTACCCAATTTGGTCACAGGCGTTTGGGTGGGTGGTGAAGACCGTTCTACACATTTTTCAACTATTGCCTATGGACAAGGTGCCACCATGGCCCTGCCTATTTGGGCGCTCTATATGAAACAATGTTATGCGAATCCTGATTTGGGCATTTCTGCCGAACCTTTTGAAGCTCCAGAAAATTTAAGCATTGAAACCGATTGCGAAAAATTCAAGCAAAATGCCACAAGTCTTGATCAAAATAGTGTTGAAAACCTCAATCAATTTGGTTTCTAACTAAGATTTAGACAGATGGGGTTTCCAGCCCCGAATCGCCCGAGGCCATGCGGGCATTATAGTAGCGCACATCTCCAGTTACTTCTTTGCCCAACCAAGAAGGTTTCTCAAATTTATCCGCGACATCTTCAAGTTCTATTTCTGCCAATACTAAACCTCCAAAAGGGGCCTCAAAGACATCTACTTCGAAGCAATGGGATTTTACAGGGATTTTGTAACGAGTCTTTACAATAAGATTGCCCAAACACAATGTCAATAGACTTTTGGCTTCAGCTTCTGACATGGCTATTTCCCATTCCATTCTTGTGGTGCCGTCTTCACTGCTTTTACCCTTAATGGTTAAAAAGCCCTTGCCATTTTGTAGCCTAACCCGAACAGTTCTATCTGGGTCGAGAGAAAGGTAGCCCTGCTCGATTGATTGAGCCTCTACGGCACTTTTCATGAAGTCGTTATTGACCACTAAAAATTTTCGCTCAATTTCTTGCATAAGGGTAAAATTAGGTTTTTTAGCGCCTATCGAAAAGCTTTCATTAAAAAAATGTAAATTGTAAGACATTCTAAAATGACAACCCAAGTTTTGAGTTTAAAATTTCAATTCCTATGAAAAAAATATTTTTATTGCTGATCGCTTTTAGCAGCATTGTTGCTGCTCAAAAAACCCCATTTGAGGAAAGCGTTTTCATTCACCAATCGGGAAGCCTACCATACAGGATAATGGCTCCAAAAAAGATTAAAAAAAACCAAAAGTATCCGCTTTTTTTGTTTTTGCATGGCGCTGGAGAAAGAGGTCAAGACAACAGCAAGCAACTTATCCATGGAAGCAAGCTTATCGGTCAACGAAAAATAAGGAAAAAATATCCTGCTTATGTTGTTTTTCCACAATGCCCTAGCGATGATTATTGGGCCAATGTGCAAGTAAACAAAAACACAAGCCCCTATGAAATTTATTTTGACTACCAACAAGCTCCCACTCAAGCACTGAGCCTGGTGATGAAACTTTTAGACAGCCTCTTACAAAACCCTAATATTGACCCTTCTAGAGTCTATGTTGCAGGTTTGTCAATGGGGGGTATGGGAACTTTTGAACTCATCTACCGTAGGCCAAAGGTTTTCGCAGCAGCCATTCCCATTTGTGGTGGTGGAGATCCTAAGCATGTTGTGCCCAATATACCCACATGGATTGTGCATGGCGCACAAGACGATGTGGTGGATCCTAAACTTTCACTTCAAATGGCCGATGCGCTTTTGAAAGCTGGTGGAACTCCACGAATCAGTTTTTATGAAAATTATAAACACAACAGCTGGGATGGGTTGTTTGCTGATCCAAATTTTATTCCCTGGTTGTTTAAGCAACGAAAAAGCAACTAAAGAGAGGGTGCTCTTAAATCTTTTACTTTGAGTTGAAGACTGAGCTTGTCTTTCCATTCATTTTCATCAAGGCCATAGCAAAGCTCAAACTCCTTTGCCTGCTGCACCAAATCCCATTTGTTGGCTAGGTTAAAGCCAATTCCTGTGATGGGTTTGGAGTCTATTTGCTTAACCACCAACCGCAAGTGCTTTTGATCGGCACCCACAAGCTTGCTGTGACCCACATCTTTGACTGCTTCACTCATAAAAACAGGGGTCATGTTGCCTGGTCCAAAGGGTCCAAATTGTTTGAGAATACGATAGAATTTAGGGGTTATTTCATTAAATTTCAATGGGAGGTCAATTGTTAGTTCGGGGACCAGCAATTCTTTTGGCATAGTGCGATGCACCACTTCTTCAAAACGCGTTTTGAAGGCGTTAAGGTTTTGCATTTTCAAGGTAAGGCCTGCGGCGTATTTATGCCCTCCAAATCTTTCAAGCAAATCGGCACAAGCATCTAAGGCGTCATATAAATTGTACCCGTGAACAGATCGGGCCGAACCCGTGAGCAAATCTCCTGACTGAGATAAAACAACTGTTGGTCGGTAGTGGGTTTCTATGAGGCGCGAAGCCACAATGCCAATGACTCCTTTGTGCCAAGAGGGGTCAAAAACAACTGTAGTATATGATGTTTTAGTGCTCTCGGTATCGATCTGCAACAGGGCTTGTTCGGTGATTTTAGTGTCTAAATCGCGACGCTTGTTGTTGTTTTCTTCTACAAGGAGTGCCTTTGATTGTACAACCATAGGGTCATTTTCCATCAGTAAATCCACAGCTTTTTGGCCATGTTCCATTCTGCCTGCTGCATTGATTCTGGGCGCCAGTACAAAAACAACATCTGTAATGGTAATGGGGCGTTTTTGAACAGATTGAATCATTCCTTCCAAGCCTGGCCTGGGACTGGTGTTAAGAATCTCCAAACCTAAAGCGGCCAAGGTTCGATTTTCGCCCACCATGGGCACTATATCGGCGCCGATCGCTGTGACTACTAAGTCGAGATAAGGTTTGAGTTGCGTTTCGAAATCCTCTGTTACACTAAGCGCTTGGATCAACTTAAACCCTATACCGCAACCACAAAGTTCTTTAAAAGGATAGGGGCAATTGGCCTGTTTAGGGTTTAGAATCGCTATGGCATTGGGTAACGTATTCGAAGGTGTGTGGTGATCACAAACAATGCAATCTATGCCCAACGATTCAGCCAAGGCAATGTTCTCAATGGCTTTAATGCCACAATCTAAGATCACCATCAGCTGAACTCCGTTTGCACTTGCGAATTCAATCCCAGTTTTTGAGAGGCCGTAACCTTCGGTGTGTCGATCAGGAATATAGGTAAGTATTGTTTCGCTTTTGGACTTTAAATAAGTAGCAACCAAAGCCACGGCCGTGGTGCCATCGACATCATAATCGCCATAAACCATAATGGTCTCCTGATTCCCTATTGCCTTTTCGATTCGCTCGACAGCTTTTCGCATGTCTTTCATTAGAAATGGGTCATGAAGATGACTGTAGTGTGGTCTAAAAAATTGTCTGGCTTCCTCAAAATTTGTAATGCCCCTTTGCACAAGTAAAGTCGCTAATGACGGGGCTATATTCAACGCTTTGGACAATTGCTGAACAGTTTCAAGATTGGGAAGGGGTTTAAATGTCCAACGCATCATGATTTTTTACCTTCGACAACAATGACAAATTCTCCCTTGGGTGGTTTTTGCTCAAAGTGTTGAATCAATTCTGCTAGGGAGCCTCTTATGGTTTCCTCAAAAATTTTTGTCAATTCTCTTGAAACTGAGGCATTTCGCGAAGCGCCTAGATAGGTAGCCAAATCGTTTAAAGTTTTAAGAATTTTGTGAGGAGATTCATAAAAAACCATGGTTCTGGTTTCTTGGGTTAGGTTTTCTAAACTTGTTTTTCGTCCTTTTTTAACAGGTATAAATCCTTCAAAAACAAAACGATTGCATGGCAAACCGCTAAGCACTAGAGCGGGTACAAAAGCCGTGGCTCCAGGGAGGCAAGAAACTTCAATCCCTGCTTCAACACAAGCTCTTGTCATCAAAAAGCCCGGGTCTGAAATACCAGGTGTTCCTGCGTCGGTTATCAAAGCCAAGGTTTGGCCGTCTTGTAAATTTTTAATGAGTCGCTCCACTTCACGGTGTTCATTGTGCATGTGGTGGGCGCGCATGGGTGTTGGAATTTCGTAATGATGGAGTAACTTGCTACTTGTTCGAGTGTCTTCGGCCAAAATAAGATCTACCGCTTTGAGGACATTAATGGCACGAATGCTCATGTCTTCTAAGTTTCCTATAGGCGTTGGCACTATAAATAATTTACCCATCTTGATTGGCGTTGAAATGGGACTCAAGAAGTTCTAAAAAACGTTTTTCGTAGAGCGACTTGCCCGCCCAGTCTTCATAATCGGGTTTCACAACTTGCTCCAAAAAGTTTTTGGCTTCTTCATAATTTTCTTTGGTATTCAGCATGGACAATACGCGCAAATACTCTTCTTGACT
>CAYZFD010000004.1:41908-52574 GCA_964477735.1 uncultured Flavobacteriaceae bacterium | reverse complement strand
CATAATTTTCTTTGGTATTCAGCATGGACAATACGCGCAAATACTCTTCTTGACTGCCCGAAAACAAATGATTGACAATCACCAACCGATCATTACTTTGTAATGAAAAACCACTGGCTTTTATAGATTTTGCTGCCTCTATGTCCTCCTCTGTAGGGGCGATTTCATCTGGGTCTGCTTTCACAAAATTGGGCTCACTGAGAGGCTGACTTAAAAAATCTTCCAAATTTGAAGCGGTCGTCTCGGGGATGTCAACTGTTGCTTCTTTGGAATCAGAGCTGTTTTTTTCGGCATTATCAAAAGTTTCGGTTAGCACAACTTCTTCATTATTTTCCGAGGTTTCTGTGTCGAAAGCTGTGGGCTGCGGACCATTTTCTGTGCTTTCAGTGAGCGCTAAAAGACTCATTTTAAGGTAAATGCTTTCGGCAATAGCACGCAATTCTTGGGTGTCGGCTTTGTTTCTACGCCTCAGAACCTGATGGGCTAGACTCATTAACTCTTCTTCTAACTTTTTTTTCAATGCTTGCTCGACTTCCATTCACTTGTTTTTTGTCATTACACAAAATTGTTAGACCTTTATGCTGCACGAACAACCGAAAGGTTTTAGGACTTGAAAAGTACGAAATGTTTCTTGAAAATACAGTCAATCAAAAAGAGCAATTTGGATGGATCGAAGTGATCTGTGGTTCAATGTTTTCAGGAAAAACTGAAGAATTGATTCGCCGTTTGAAACGCGCAAAATTTGCCAAACAAAAAGTTGAAATTTTTAAACCTAGCATCGATACGCGCTATGAGGACGACAAAGTAGTGTCTCATGATGAAAACGAAATCCTATCCACCCCAGTGCCAGCAGCGGCCAACATTCGAATATTGGCCGACAACTGTGATGTGGTGGGTATAGATGAAGCACAGTTTTTTGATAACGAAATTGTGAGTGTGTGCAATGATTTGGCCAACAAAGGCATTCGTGTAATTGTAGCAGGCTTGGATATGGATTTTAAAGGGAATCCATTTGGTCCTATGCCTGCGCTCATGGCCACTGCAGAATATGTAACCAAAGTACATGCCATCTGCACCCGAACAGGAAATTTGGCTCAATATAGTTTTAGAAAATCCGAAAATGATGCCCTAGTAATGTTGGGCGAAACCGAAGAATATGAACCCCTTAGCAGGGCGGCTTTTTATAAGGCTATGCTTAAAGAAAGGGTTCGCGAAATCCCTGTTCAATCGGCCGAGGAAGTCACTGGCCATTCCAAAAAGAAGAATCGTTGAAAACAACAGAAACAACTGTTGAGATTCGGCTAGGCCATCTCAAACACAACTTGGCCTTTTTTAGATCAAAAATTCGCCCAAAAACCCGCATCATGGCGGTTGTGAAAGCTGTGGCTTATGGAAGTGATGCCATAGCCGTGACGCAATGTTTAGAAAAAGAAGGGGTCGATTATTTTGCAGTTGCTTTTGTATCTGAAGGAATTATCTTGCGAAATGCAGGTATTAAAACACCTATCTTAGTGCTTCATCCACAAATTTCACAATTGGAGTTGGCCTTTGAAAATCGGCTCGAACCAGCCATTTATTCCAAAAGATTGCTAGAGGCTGTTTTCAAACTTACACCATTAGACGAGCCTTTCCCCATACATGTCAAAATCAATACAGGACTTAACAGGCTCGGCTTCAATCCCGATGAAATTCCAAATCTATTGGCGCAAATTTCTAAAGCCCCCCTCAACATCAAATCCGTTTTTTCGCACTTGGCCGCAACAGAAGATCTAAAGGAAAGAGCGTTTATGCAAAAACAAATTCAAACTTTTGACACTCTTCAAAAACTTTTTCCAAAAACTGCTTTTAGGCACCTCCTCAACAGCTCTGGAATTCTCAATTATCCCGAAGCTCAATATGATATGGTGCGCTCGGGGATAGGCTTATATGGCTATGGAAATGATCCAAAAATCGACCAGCAATTGAAGCCTGTGGTCTGCGTAAAAACTTTGATTTCTCAAATTCATCAGCTCAAAACAGGCGATAGTGTTGGCTATAATAAAGGATTCGTGGCCACAACACATACTCGGGTTGCTACCTTGCCCATAGGGCATGCAGACGGCCTAAGCCGGCGCTATGGAAAAGGTGTAGGAACTGTTTGGATTAAAGGCCAACAAGCACCCATACTTGGCAATGTTTGCATGGATATGGTGATGGTTGATGTCACAGAAATTCAATGTGAAGAAGGAGACGAAGTAGTCGTTTTTGGAGAAAGTCCTGCAAAGGGTGCACAACAGTTTGCAAAACAAGCCAGCACTATTTCTTACGAAATACTCACAGCCTTAGCAGCGCGAATAAAAAGGGTGGTTATAGATTGCTGAATTTTTTTTATTATTTTTAATCTTTCCTAATCCCTAAAATCTAACACTATGGGTTTCTTTCATGATTTTAAAAAATTCCTTCTAAAAGGAGATATTGTTCACTTATCTGTGGCTGTTGTAATTGGTGCAGCCTTTGGCAAAATCGTCACGGCCTTTACCAAACAAGTCTTGATGCCCCCCATTGGCCTGTTGCTGGGAAAAGTAAACTTTAATGAACTCCAATGGGTGCTCATCGAGGCCACTCAAAACGAAGCTGGTGAGGTTTTGCAAAACGAAGTGGCTATCGGTTATGGCGCTTTTATTCAAACAGTTGTTGATTTTGTCATCATTGGATTTGCTATTTTTATACTCCTACGGGCCTACGAAAAATCCAAAAAGAAAGAAGTCACACCGCCCCCACCTGCCAAACCAACCCAAGAAGAGCTGCTGAAAGAAATACGCGATTTGTTAAAAAAATAACTTTTTGTTATATTTTTGATATATCCTAGGTTTATTCTTGTCAACCCATCCCGAATAACTACATTTGTGCCCTTAAAATAAAACACTATGAAATTAGCAGTTGTTGGAGCCACAGGAATGGTCGGTCAGGTCATGCTAGATGTTTTGGCAGAACGCTCGCTTCCTATCACTGAGTTGATGTTGGTGGCTTCAGAAAGATCAGTGGGTAAAAAGATTGACTTTCAGGGCAAAACATACGAGGTTATTGGTTTAGAGGCTGCTGTTGCAGCACGCCCCAACGTGGCTTTGTTTTCGGCCGGTGGCGGAACCTCGCTCGAATGGGCACCCAAATTTGCTGCCGTAGGGACCACAGTCATCGACAATTCGTCGGCATGGAGAATGGATGCTTCAAAAAAATTGATAGTTCCCGAAATCAATGCGAACTTGCTCACTAAAGAGGATAAAATCATTGCCAACCCCAACTGCTCTACCATCCAAATGGTAATGGCCTTGGCGCCACTTCATAAGGCTTTTGGTATCAAAAGGGTGGTTGTATCTACCTACCAGTCCATTACAGGAACTGGCGTAAAAGCCGTCCAGCAGTTAGAAAACGAATACCAAGGTATAGAGGGCGAAAAAGCCTATCCCTACCCCATTCATCGAAATGCCTTGCCTCAGTGTGATGTTTTTGAAGAAAATGGATACACAAAGGAAGAAATGAAACTGGTTAGGGAGACCAAAAAGATTCTACAAGACGACAGTGTAAACGTGACCGCCACAGCCATTAGAATCCCTGTTGTGGGTGGTCATAGCGAAGCTGTTAACCTCACTTTTAACCAAGCTTTTACCTTAGAAAAGGTTCGCGCCTTACTCGAAGCAACACCAGGGGTTGAGGTTCAAGATGACCCCAAAAATGGCATTTATCCTATGCCACTTTTTGCGCATGGAAAAGATGAAGTTTTGGTAGGTAGAATTCGAAGAGATGAATCTCAAGAAAACGGACTCAACATGTGGATCGTTGCAGACAATTTGCGCAAAGGAGCTGCCACCAACACAGTTCAAATCGCTGAATACCTATTACATAAAGGACTGGTTTAGGTTAATTCTAATTTTTTGAGGACGAAACTTTTTAGTAACTTCACAGCTGTTTCTAAATTGTATTCGCATGAAAACTACTTTGTTATCTACACTGGTTGCTATGCTATTTTTAGCCTGCCAACACAATTCAACTCAAATGACCTATCCTGAAACCAAAAAAGATGCTGTGGTCGATGTGTATCACAATATTGAAGTTGCCGACCCCTATCGTTGGTTAGAAGACGATCGATCAGAGGAAACCGAAGATTGGGTGAGTCGTCAAAATGAAGTCACTTTTGGGTATTTAGATCAGATTCCATTCAGAGAATCGCTTAAATCAAGACTCGAAACCCTCTGGAATTACGAAAAACTTTCTGCCCCTTTTGAGGAGGGTGGCTACACTTATTTCTATAAAAACGATGGTTTGCAAAACCAGTATGTCGTTTATCGAAGAAAAGAAAATCAAGATCCAGAAGTTTTCCTAGATCCTAACACGTTTTCTGAAGACGGCACCACTTCATTGGCTGGTCTTAGTTTTTCAAAAAATGGGAAACTAGCCGCCTATTCGATTTCAGAAGGAGGTAGCGATTGGCGTAAGATTATTGTGATGAATGCCGAAACAAAAGAAATCATTGAAGACACCCTAGTCGATGTGAAGTTCAGTGGCATTTCATGGAAAGGAAATGAAGGATTTTATTATGCATCCTACGATAAGCCTAAAGGAAGTGAGCTCAGTGCCAAAACCGATCAGCACAAACTCTATTATCACAAACTTGGTAGTGCTCAAAAAAACGATCAACTGATTTATGGCGGCACGGCATCCAAAAAACACCGCTACGTGGGCGGATCGGTGAGCGAAGACGGACGCTATTTGTTAATTAGTGCCAGCACTTCAACTTCGGGTAACAAATTGTTTATTCAAGATTTAAATGACCCCAAAGCCAAGCTTCAAACCGTTGTTGATCATTATGACTCTGACACCTACCTCATTACGTCGCAGGGAGATGATTTGTTTTTTGTCACAAACTTTGATGCCCCCAATAAACGTATCGTCAAAGCAACCATCCAAAAACCAACACCCAAACATTGGGTCGATGTGATTCCGCAAACAGAACATGTGCTCAGCCCAAGCAGTGGCAGTGGCTATTTTTTTGCAGAATATATGGTAGATGCCATCTCGAAAGTAATCCAATACAATCTAGAAGGAAAACGCATCCGCGAAATCGAGCTACCCGGAGTGGGCAGTGCAGGTGGTTTTGGAGGTAAGGCCACGCAAAATCCGCTTTATTTTTCGTTTTCAAATTACCACACTCCAGGCACCACATATCTTTTCGATCCAGAAACGGGGAAATATGAAATTTATTGGCAACCTAGTATTGACTTTGACGCCAGCCAATACGAATCCAAGCAAGTATTTTATAGCTCAAAAGACGGCACCAAAGTCCCCATGATCATCACCTATAAAAAAGGCCTTAAACTTAATGGGAAAAACCCCACCATGCTTTATGGTTATGGCGGATTTAACATTAGTCTCACCCCTTCTTTTAGCATCACCAATGCTGTTTGGATGGAGCAAGGAGGTGTTTATGCAGTCCCCAATTTAAGAGGCGGGGGAGAGTATGGGAAGGTATGGCATTTGGCGGGTACCCAAATGAACAAGCAAAATGTATTTGACGACTTTATTGCTGCCGCTGAATATCTCATTGAACAGCAATATACCTCACCCGAATTTTTGGCGATCAGAGGAGGGTCAAATGGTGGGCTCTTAGTGGGTGCTACTATGACGCAAAGGCCAGAACTCATGAAAGTGGCCTTGCCCGCTGTGGGCGTTCTAGACATGTTGCGCTATCACACGTTCACTGCTGGTGCTGGTTGGGCCTATGATTATGGAACCGCTGATCAATCACCCGAAATGTTTGAATACCTTAAAGCTTATTCCCCCGTACACAATGTAAAGGCAGGTACACTCTACCCCGCTACCCTAGTGACAACCGGGGATCATGATGATAGAGTGGTTCCAGCACATTCTTTTAAATTTGCTGCTCACCTTCAAGAAAAACAGTCGGGAAAGGCTCCCGTGCTCATTCGCATTGAAACCAATGCAGGGCATGGAGCTGGAACTCCAGTGAGCAAAACCATAGAACAATATGCCGACATCTTTGGGTTTACACTCTACAATATGGGCTTTGAAGTCTTGCCTCAAGAAATTGGAAAAAATAAAGGATAAAAAGAAAACCGCTTTTCAGCGGTTTTTTTAGTCCTCCATCGAAAAATCTTCCATAAACTTAGTGGTATAATTTCCAGCTACATAATCTGGATGCTCCATCAATTTTCTATGGAACGGAATGGTTGTTTTGATGCCTTCAATGACAAACTCATCTAGGGCCCGCTTCATTTTGTCAATGGCCTCCTTTCGTGTTTGCGCTGTTGTAATCAATTTGGCAATCATGGAATCATAATTTGGCGGAATCGTATATCCACTATAAACATGGGTGTCAAGCCTAATTCCATGCCCACCTGGAGTGTGTAAGTTGGTGATTTTTCCTGGTGATGGTCGAAAATCATTATAAGGATCCTCCGCATTAATTCTACATTCAATGGCATGTAACTTAGGCGTGTAATTCACGCCAGAAATTGGAATTCCCGCAGCCACTTTTATTTGCTCACAAATTAAATCATAATCAATGACTTGCTCTGTGATAGGGTGTTCAACCTGAATCCGTGTGTTCATTTCCATAAAATAGAAATTACGGTGTTTGTCCACCAAGAACTCTACCGTTCCAGCTCCTTCATATTTGATGTATTCGGCAGCTTTAACGGCTGCCTCTCCCATTTTCTTTCGAAGTTTGTCAGTCATGAATGGAGAAGGCGTTTCTTCGGTCAGTTTTTGGTGACGTCGCTGAACTGAACAATCCCGCTCAGACAAATGACAGGCCTTTCCTTTAGCGTCTCCCACTACCTGAATTTCAATGTGCCGGGGTTCTTCTATAAGTTTCTCCATATACATGCCGTCGTTACCAAAAGCGGCTTTAGACTCTTGTCGTGCACTATCCCATGCTTTTTGAAGGTCTGCTTCTTTCCAAACGGCACGCATCCCACGACCACCACCACCAGCGGTAGCTTTGAGCATTACGGGATAACCAATTTTTTTGGCCACTGTTTTGGCTTCATTGAAGGAATTCAAAATTCCTTCAGAACCTGGAATTGTAGGTACGCCAGCAGCCTTCATAGTGGCTTTGGCTGTGGCTTTGTCGCCCATTTTATTGATCATTTCGCAAGAAGCGCCAATAAATTTGATTTTGTGCTCATCACAAATTTTTGAAAACTTAGCGTTTTCTGATAAAAATCCATACCCAGGATGAATGGCATCGGCATTGGTGATTTCAGCGGCTGCAATGATGTTTGGAATCTTTAGATAGGATTCTGAACTGGGTGGGGGGCCAATACAAACGGCCTCGTCGGCAAACTTTACATGCAAACTTTCAATATCAGCCGTAGAGTAAACCGCCACGGTTTTGATACCCATTTCTCGACAGGTACGAATAATTCGGAGCGCAATTTCTCCCCTATTGGCCACAAGTATTTTTGAAAACATAATGTAATTTTATGGTTTTTGGAAGGTGATTACGCAGGATCTACCAAAAAGAGCGGTTGATCGAATTCTACGGGCGATGAATCATCGACTAAAATTTTAACAATTTTACCTGTTAATTCCGATTCAATTTCGTTGAACAACTTCATGGCTTCAATTACACAAAGCACATCGCCTTCTTTTATGTCCTGACCCACTTCAACAAAGTTGGGTTTGTCGGGAGAAGGTTTTCTGTAGAAAGTACCAATGATAGGCGACTTCACCGTAATGTATTGGTCCTCTTCAGAAGCGGGAGCAGCAGCTGACGATGGCGCTGGAGCTGCTGGAACTGCTTGGGGGGTTGCAGGCGAAACGGGTATAGAAACAGGTGCTTGCACAAAAGCTTCGGGAGCTCTACCCTCAGCATCAGCGGTGGTTTTGATGGTGATTTTAAAATCTTCTAGTTCGAGTTTAACTTCACTTGCGCCAGATTTGGCTACAAATTTAATGAGGTGTTGAATTTCTTTAAGATTCATAATAATGGTTATTGTTTTGTTGTGTTATAGGCCCAAGTTAGGTAAAGGGCGCCCCAAGTAAATCCTCCTCCAAAAGCGGCAAAAACAAGCTTGTCGCCTTTTTTGAGTTTCGACTCATAGTCGTGGAGTAATAAAGGGAGTGTGGCAGCGGTGGTGTTGCCATATCGTTCGATGTTCATCAAAACTTTGTCCGAAGACAAGCCCATGCGGTTTGCCGTGGCATCTATGATGCGTTTGTTGGCCTGATGAGGCACTAAAAAAGTGATGTCTTCATGACTCAGGTTGTTGCGTTTCATGATTTGCTCAGAAGCATCTGCCATGTTGGAAACAGCAAATTTAAAAACTGTTTTTCCTTCTTGATATATGTAATGTTGCTTGTTTTGAACCGTACTGCTAGAGGCTGGAAGTATTGAGCCTCCGGCCTTAATGCCTAAAAACTCTTGGCCTTCGCCGTCGGAACGCAAATATTCGTCCTGAAATCCTAGCCCTTCATCATTGGGCTCGAACAGCGCTGCTCCAGCGCCATCACCAAAAATGATGCATGTGGTTCTATCGGTGTAATCTACTATAGACGACATTTTATCTGCTCCAATAAGCAACACTTTCTTATAGCGCCCCGATTCGATAAAGGCTGCTGCTGTTGACATACCAAATAAAAAACCAGAACAGGCGGCCTGAAGGTCATAAGAAAAAGCGTTGACCGCACCAATGTTTGTGGCCACTTTGGCTGCTGTTGCAGCTACGGGCATGTCGGGAGTGGCCGTGGCCACCAACACTAAGTCGATGGACTTTGGGTCTAGGTTTGTCTTTTCGATGAGTTGTTGGGCAGCAAGTGTAGCCATGTAGGAAGTTCCTGTGTTTGGTGTTTTGAGTATGTGCCTTTCTTTGATTCCCGTTCGTGTGGTAATCCACTCGTCTGTGGTATCAACCAGCGACTCGAGCTCGCGATTGGTGAGGGTGTATTCTGGCACATAGGCACCGATCGCCGTAATGGCAGCAGTCGTTTTAATCATAAATAGTATTTTCTAACTTCTGTTAAAAAACGAACTAAATTTGGTGGAAAATTACTAAAAATGATTGGTTTTGAGCAAAAACTAAACATTTTTTTAACTTTTGAGGTGTTTTTATGGTATAAAAAAACTCCCTAAAATGGGAGTTTATACAGTATTGGTGTGCTGTTATGCTTCGGCAGTCTCTGTATTGTCAATCAACACTTTTCCGCGATAATATAACTTTCCTTCGTGCCAGTGTGCACGGTGATATAAATGTGTTTCGCCCGTGGTTTTACAAGTAGCAATCTGTGGTACCGTTGCTTTGTAATGGGTGCGTCGTTTGTCACGACGAGTTTTCGATATTTTTCTCTTAGGATGTGCCATAGTTCCTTATTTTACTTTAATAATTTTTTTAGTGAGTCCCAACGAGGATCTGTATTGTCATCGTTTTGATGCTCACGATTGATGTCCCATTCTTTTAATCTATCAAGTATTTCAGACTTTAGACTCCCATCTTCAACTCCAGGATGAATCAGTTTAGTTGGAACGGCCAACACGATCATTTCATAAATATATTGTGCTAGGGCCACCTGATGGGATCCGTGAGGAAGAATCAACAGTTCTTCGTGGTCGTCATCAAGGCTGTCTCCAAACTTCACCAATAATTGAAATTTAGTTTCTATTGGTAGCCTAAAGGGTTCATTGGTGAGGTCACAATGAACGCCTACAGTTCCAATAGTTTGAATTTCAATTTCGAGGTGGGTGGCTTTTTTTAAAAGCGTGATCTCCACATCGAAAAGGGCTTCGTTAAAGTCGCTATACTCAAAAGCGTCAAAGAACGTTTGATCTAATTTGAAATCGAACTGATGTTGTCCTTCTTTCAGGCCCACAAAAGCCAATGTAAATGGAGCTAGTGGATTCATCTGTCTAATTTCGGTGGGCAAAGATAATAATTTTTCTGACTTTGCTAAACGAAGCGATGCTTTTTGTTTTCGGGCTTTTTCGGTTTGATTTTTAAGGGGTTAGATGTGATTTCATCATGCGTTTGTCGATCTCTAAGAATCGAACATGCGGCAAAGACAGCATTTCGAAAAGAGCTGATGTTGGCCAAGCCCTTTCCTGCAATTTCGTAGGCTGTGCCGTGGTCGGGTGATGTGCGCACTTTGCTTAGACCAGCGGTGAAGTTAACCCCCTCGCCAAATGAAAGGGTTTTAAAAGGAATTAGACCTTGGTCGTGATAACTCGCCAAAACCGCATCGTAGTTGGTATATTGCCCCGATCCAAAAAAGCTATCGGCCGAAAAGGGTCCAAAAACCATTTTTCCTGTTGAGGCTATTTTTTCTAAGGTAGGTCTGAGAACTTGGTCGTCTTCTTCACCAATTACCCCATGGTCACCTGTGTGTGGATTTAATCCCAATACCGCTATCTTGGGTTGACGAATTCCAAAATCTCTCAAAAGAGAAGCCTCCATCAGATCAATTTTTTCAGAAATGAGTTCGGGGGTGATTTTTTCACTAACATGATTCACTGGAACATGATCAGTCATAAGGCCAACCCTTAGGCTTTCAGAAATCAT
The DNA here is from genome assembly GCA_964477735.1 of uncultured Flavobacteriaceae bacterium. Classification (GTDB taxonomy): domain Bacteria; phylum Bacteroidota; class Bacteroidia; order Flavobacteriales; family Flavobacteriaceae; genus CAYZFD01. The sequence goes on along the minus strand of CAYZFD010000004.1, from coordinate 42,024 downwards.
AAACATGAGGCTTTTACCTGAAAGTTTGTGTGCCAAATAATCGGTGTGGCCAGGAAACTTAAACTGGTCCGATTGAATATTGTGCTTGTTAATAGGTGCCGTGACCAAAGCATCAA
>CAYZFD010000004.1:26100-41808 GCA_964477735.1 uncultured Flavobacteriaceae bacterium | reverse complement strand
AACTGGTCCGATTGAATATTGTGCTTGTTAATAGGTGCCGTGACCAAAGCATCAATTTCATTGTTGATGAGCGCTTGAGTGGCCGCTTCGAGTGAGGCTAAGGCAAGCTGTCCTCCTTGAGATGTAGATTGCCCATATTGGGGCTCAAAAACATCAGTCCAAACGTTTACAATGTTAATTTTTCCTTTAATGAACGGTTGACCTTTTTCAATGCCTTGAGTGGACATTGGCTCGTTTAAAAATTGATTTTTTTGGCTCGAAATAAATTTAGAATTTGCGAAAATAACAGGGGTGCAAAAATCTAACATTCGCTTATCCGAAAAACATTTTAACAAAACCTCAGGACCAACACCGTTGGGATCTCCAATTGAAATGCCAATAAAAGGAATGGTTGTCTTAGGGTTTGAACTCATAGATAATCGCTATTTTTGTCTCACAAAGGTAGGTAATATCGCAATATGTTTACGGGGATTATAGAAAGTTTGGGTGAGATCATATCCTTGCAAAAAGAGCAGGAGAACTTACACATCACAGTGAAAAGCTCACTCAGCGAATCGCTTAAAATTGATCAAAGTTTGGCGCACAATGGAGTGTGCCTAACGGTAATTGCTTGCAATAATCAGCAATATACTGTCACCGCCATTAAAGAAACCCTAGACAAAACAGCCCTCAAACACTGGAAAGTTGGAACGCTTATCAACCTAGAGCGCGCCATGAAAATGAACGCACGACTCGATGGCCATATTGTTCAAGGGCATGTTGATCAGGTGGGCGTTTGTCGTGCTATATCCTCTCAAAATGGCAGTTGGTTGTTTCGTTTTTCCTATGATCCCGAACCAGGAAATATGACCATCGAAAAGGGCTCTATCACAGTCAACGGCACAAGTTTAACCGTGGTGAATTCTGATGAAAATCAATTCTCTGTTGCCATAATCCCCTATACCTACGAACACACTAATTTTCATCAGTTAAAAGAGGGTGATGTGGTGAATCTTGAATTTGATGTTATTGGAAAATATGTGGCGCGCTTGATGGGTAAAGCCAAGTAAATTTGGGAAAAGCCATCTTTTTTTCTAACTTGAGCCTCATTAAAGCCTCCTTTCATGAAACCTACAATTTGTCTTTTATGTTGTTTTTTTAGTGCATTAACTATTGCACAATCTACACTCTCCGCTGGTGATGTCATTGTCACTTCTATCATCACAGACAACAATGATGCCTTTCAATTCATCCCTCTTGTTGACCTTGCCGAAAACACCCAAATTATCTTCACAGATAATGGATGGACAGGCACACAATTGAGAAGCGGAGAAAGCAAAGCAACACTTACTGTCCCTGTTGGAGGCATAGCGGCAGGAACAGTTATTACGCTAGAAGCAGGCCTATATCCAACTTATGTTTCTGGCAGTTTGTCGGCACTATCTGCAAGCGGTGATCAAATCATCATTTACCAAGGAACCGCTTCAAATCCCACTTTTATTTATGCCATCACAACCCATAGTAGCGCCTGGGGCAATGGATCGGATTCATCGACCGAAACCGACCTGCCAAAAGGCTTGACAAACGGTCTAACAGCAATAGCCGTTGGGAAAAGTGCCACACAAACAGCAGAATGGGACAATGCATATTTTGATCATCAAAATCACTCCCTTTCTGGAACAAAAAACCAAATTTTGAACTTAGTTTCAGATCCTTCTAATTGGATCCAAACCGATACCCGTCCAACAAGCGCAACTTGGGAAATCTCCTCTAACATTACACTTTCTAAACAAAACGAAACACAACAAGATGTTTCAGTTTTTCCAAATCCTGCACACGGAAATCTATTATATTTTAAGGGCTTGCATCAAAAAAGTAGGATTGAAATCTTCAATATGCAAGGAAAACTCGTGAAGAGCGAAAAAACAACAAGGTGGCTTGAAATTGGTGACCTTGATCAAGGACTTTATCTAATTCAAATAATTACCCCTCAAAAAACGCACCGAATGAAATGGGTTCGGCAATAATTTACATTTTATAAATCCAGCCCGAAGGATTTTGTGGAGTGTTATCTTTGAAGATGCTAAATTGTAGGCTTGATTTATTGTCGTTTGCGCTTGCAAAAACTTCACCAATTTCTTGTTTTGCCACAAGTTTATCTCCTTTTTTTACAAAAATTTTAGACAAGTTTTTATAGGCCGTGACATAGTTGCCATGTTGCACCAATACGATGGGGTTGCTCCCCTTAAACTGAATAATAGAAAGCACTTGGCCATCAAAAACAGTTCTCACTTTGGCATTTTTTGGTGTAGCAATGACCACCCCATTACTCTTAATTTTTGCCGTACGCACCACAGGGTGAGGTTGAGTTCCAAAACCTTGTGTAACAACCCCTTCCGTGACAGGCCAAGGTAATTTTCCTCGATTGGCAGCAAAATTGCTAGCCAACAACTTGGCCTCGGGCGTTAGGGCAAAAGTTGCTGATTTGGTGCCTGCTTTTTTGTTTGAAGCAGCAATGGCTTCACGAATCAAGCGATCGATTTCCCGATCTATGGCCACAGTTTTTCGTTGCTTTTCTTTAATTTGAGCAGCAAAACTTTGTTCTTTTTTCTTTAAACCATTCAGCAATTCATTTTGCCGCTTTTTTTGACTTAAAAGATTGCTTTGTATTTCACGGTTTTCTGAAACCAATGCTTCTTTCTCCGACTTTTGGACCAACAAATCCGTGTTTAGGTCTTGAAGTGTGACTGTTTTTTCAGCGATGGCAACCCCTTGCTTTTTTCTAAAAGAGGCATATTGTTTTAGGTATTGAACTCGTTTATAACCCTGAAGAAAACTTTCAGACGAGAGTAAAAACATCAACCTATTTTGATGCGACTTGCTGTCGTAGGAAGCGCGAATCATTTGGGCATAATCAGCTTTGAGTTGTTTCAATTCTTTGCGCAATTCACCAATTTCACGTTCGTTAACCCGAATACGCTGGGTCAGCAAATTGATTTGTTGGTTGGTGATTTTAACCAGCTGTGTAATGCGATCTATGCGGAGGTTTACTTCTTCCAGCTCCTCGAGAGTTGCACTTTTTTGTTGACGACTCGTGCTCAGCAAGTTGTTGATTTGTTTGATTTCATTTCTCAGCTGTATGCGCTGAGCTTCTAACTGTTTTTGACGATCGTTTTGTGCCCAACCTTCAAAGCTAAACAGTATTAAAAAGCATACAATCCAAAAAATTGATTTGTTAATCATAACGCAATTTCATCGTAGTTTTTTGGAATTTCAAACGGGAAACTCAGCGCCCTGTCAAAACTATAGTTTTTAAATTGGATGTCTATTTTTGCTAGATTACCAGGGCGAATGATGTCTATGACCAACTGCATGGGAACATTTTTTCCCTCCTGAATTTGGTGATCTTGATAATGAATTTTTAATACTTCATTCTCTTTTCTCCAACGTTGTTCAACCAATTTAAAGCTACTGTCAAAAACCATTTCAAAAACGCCACCTCCTAGTTTTTGAGACGCAGTGAGCGTATATTGTTGCTTCTCTATTCGAAGTTTAAAATCATTTTTTACACCCTTAAGTAAGGGCTGACCCATGAGCATGGCTTGTAGGGCTTCTACACCTAAAGAAACGCCTAAAAAAGATTCTAGAAGACTTGGGTCGCCGTCGTAGAATTGACGGTTGATTTTTTCGTAAAATTGTACGCGATCTCTAGTTACGAGCACTTTGGCTAATGGGATCACAAACGATGCATTTGCCCAAACCGTATGTCCATTTCTAATTCTAAAATTGGTGGTGACTTGTTGGGTTTTTTCTTCATTGGTATAACGGATTTGAGCCCGCATGGCGGCCGTCTGAAAGTTTGGAGAGTCAGCCGCTTGTGCGGCCCAAAATTTTTCAAGGGTCATCGATTTGGTGGTTTTAATCCCTTTTGTTTTGCGCAGGCTTCCGCAGCCCCCTAGTATCAAAAATACTGAAAAGGTGAGCGCAAAGAAAAAATACCTAAAACAAAAACGAAACATCTCTATTGTTTTAATTCGCAGAAATCTCCTATACTCACTTTGCTAAAATGCCCGTCAAAGTGCACCGCATTCCCAATCATGGAGTCGTTCAATCGTGCATGAACCAAACAGCTGTTTGATTGAATGATGCTATTGGCAATTTCGCTTTCCGAAATTTGAGTGTCTGCGCCAACACTAACATAGGGCCCTATCTGACTATTTTTGATGACAACTCCCGAAGCCAAACGACAAGGCGGAATGATGGTGCTGTTGTGAAGCACCACATCATCGGCCACTAAATTGATGCCATCATGGGCCAAATAATTGAGCATTTGACGGTTGGTTTCTATGGTTATAGCAGGATTTCCACAGTCCATCCAAGCATCAACTTGCCCGGGCACAAAGTTTTTTCCTTTGGCCATCATGGCCAAAATCCCATCGTTTATTTGGTATTCACCACCGTGGGTTAGTTTTTGATCTAAAACATTTTGAAGCTCGTTTTTTAAGTCTCCAATCTCTTTGAAATAATAAATTCCAATGACTGCCAAGTCTGATATTGGATCTTGAGGTTTTTCAACAAGTGCCTCAATCTCTCCATTGTTGTTTAGTTGCACCACGCCATAGGCCGATGGATTTTCCACTTTTTTAACCCAGATAACCGCATCGGCTTGAGGGTCTAATTTAAAATCGGCACGAATTAAAGTGTCAGCATAGGCCACTACAGCAGGTCCCGTTAATGATGGAGCGGCACACATAATGGCATGTCCTGTTCCAAGCGGCTGATCTTGTCTATAAATACTCGCTTTAGCTCCCAAATCACTAGCCAATTTTTGAAGGCTTTTTTCCACTTCCGCATCAAAAAATGCAGGGTCGCCAATGATAAACGCCACTTCATCAATGGGGGTTTTGAGCACCTGCGCAATGTCAGCCACCAATTGGTGCACTATGGGCGTGCCTGCCACAGGAATTAGGGGTTTTGGAACCGTGAGGGTGTGCGGCCTAAGTCTAGAGCCGCGTCCGGCCATGGGTACGATGATCTTCATTTTTTTTATTTTATACCTGTGCTACCAAATCCTCCAGAGCCTCTTTCTGTTTCCGACAAATTTGAAGTTGAAATCCATTGAGCTTGTTCGTGTTTGGCGATTACCATTTGGGCAATTCGATCGCCTTTTTCTATGGTAAACTTTTCATTAGAAAGGTTGATAAGAATCACCCCTACTTCACCTCTATAATCGGCGTCGATTGTTCCTGGGGCATTGAGAACCGTAATGCCTTTTTTGAGTGCTAATCCACTTCTTGGTCGCACTTGTGCTTCTATGCCTTTTGGAAGTTCTAAAAAAATTCCTGTAGGGACCAAACAACGTGCCAATGGCTCAAGCACTATGGGGGTTTCGATATGAGCTCTTAAATCGAGGCCTGCTGATCGCTCGGTTTCATAGCTGGGCAAAGGAAATGGAGATTGATTTAGTATGCGAATGTTCATAGGTTTAAAATTTTGCGGATGCTTCTAAATTCAAGAAGTAGTCCTGTGAGCAAAAATACAAAAACAAAAATCGCACCCATTTGGTAGTCTGCATAATAATGATAAAATGACAAAGCCGAAAAGACGCTGGCCAAAATAAGATAAAGCCCTATTTTAGAGCAGGCATAGGGCACGGCATAATGGCGCTGACCCCATAAATATGAAATTATGGCCATAGTGCCATAGGCAGCCAAAGTGGCCCAAGCGGCGGCCATAAATCCCATCTTTGGAATCAACCACCAATTTAGGGCTATGGTGAGCAGAGCCCCCAAAATGGAAATATACATACCATATTGCGTGCGGTCTGTTAGCATATACCAAATGGCTAAGTTATGATAAATGCCTAAAAATAAATTGGCTAGTAACACGATAGGCACAATTTCAAGGGCCATCCAATAATCAGGATCTCTAATCAACAATGCTTTTAACCAATCCAATTGGGTTACGACCAATAGCATGATCAGGCAGCCTGCAAACACAAAGAAATGCATGATGGTGGCATAGGTTTTGGGAGCATTTTTATCGGAGGCATGATTGAAAAAGAAGGGGACGGCACCCATCCTAAAGCCTTGCACAAATAAGGTCATGAGAACAGCAAGCTTATAGCAACCACTATAGGCGCCCATCGTTTCTTTGTCGATAAGGGTTTGGAGCAGTAGCTTGTCTAGGTTTTCGTTCACAACAAAAGCCAAGCCCGCAACCATGATGGGGGTGCCATAGCGCAACATTTTTTTAAGCATCCCAACATCAAATGCCCATTTTAGATGTCGCCACAGTGGGGCAAGCAGCAAAAATGTGAATGCACTGGCTATAAAATTGGCCACAAAAATGGCTGTTACAGGCGTTTCAAAAAAATGATAATTTATGTTGTTTTTTGAATCAATTAAGCCCCATAAAAAATAAATATTCAGTCCTGTATAAACGGCAATGTTCAACAACTTTATTAGTGTAAAAAACTTGACCTTGTTTGTCGCCCTCAAATAGGCAAATGGCGCCACAACCATAGTGTCGAGTGCCAAAACCCCCAAGAGTAATTGTAGGTGGGCGGAGTTCATGTTAAAAAACTCGGCTAGTGGCTTGTGGTAGGCATAGAGGGATGCGCACACCAAAAAGGTCGTAATCAGCAAAGTGAAATGGGTGGTGGAGAAAACTTTATTTTTATCTGTAGCACGACTAAAAAAACGGAAGAAAGTGGTTTCCATCCCATAGGTCAGTAGCACATTAAAAAAGGCGGCATACACATAAAAAGTAGTGTTGTCGGCATAGGAAGCTGTGCCCAAGGTTTGGCTGTGAAGCGGCACCAATAAAAAATTCATGAGCCTTGGCACTACTGTGGCCAATCCATAAATAAAGGTATCCTTAAAAAAACGCTTTAAAAGCCCCAATGAGAAGTTGTTTGCCTGCCTAAAGGTAGTTAAATCCTCTCAATTTATCCTATTGTTCTTGTCGAGTTTTAGGGATTGGAATACTTGATTTTTTCTCGATGTTTCTGATCATAAAATACCGAGATTTTCCTTCAATCTGATAACTTATTAAAGCATCATCTGCTCTCAATTGATCAGATGGTTTGTTTTTTGGGGGGAAAGTATTACCATATTCTTTTTTGTGGTCTTTGTGTAAAACCAAGTCGGTTTGTTGATTGGCTGACGTGCTGAAGCGGGCCACATAAAGTGTGCCTTCGACCTTGAAAGAAGAGACTTGGTTTCTAAAGTAAGCACTATCGGGAATGATTTCTTTGTTATGAAAACCCAAGACTATATTTAAACCAGAGCCACCGCCCCGAACTCCAGAAACCCATGGCTGATAATAGGCTGTATGTAGGGTTTTGGGAGGCTCTTTGTCGAATTGATGGGTTGCACATCCAGAAATGATAATAGGGAGTAATAAGATTTGAAAGCTAAGGCGCATGGGTTTATGGTTTAGATAACTTCACCAAAGTTAGTGCCAAAATTTCGCTTTTCAAAACTGATAAGACAAGCCCGCATTGAGCACTCCTTTGTAGCCAAACCCCAACTCTGCAAAAATGCCAAGTTGCTCACCAAATCGAAACCCAAGGGCTGTGGCCTGAAAATTGAAATAATTTTGACTTTTACGATTCAAACTGATGCTACTATTGTTGCCGTCATAGTTGTTTTTGCCAAAAGTATAACCTAAGCCTAAGCCTGAATAAAGCCGAAAGGACGGCTTTGAAATGTAGCGGTAATCAGATTCTAGCGCTACTGTGTACAAATTTGTTTCTATTTTACCTGATTTGGTTCCTGAAACAAAAACATCTTTACTTTGTGTTTGATATCCAAAAACTCCCCCCAAAAGCCAACGATCTTTAATGGCCTTGCTATATCGAATGGTAATGCCAGGAATCGTTTGTCTGTCGCCATAGGTAATGGTTCCGCCAACAAATTTGTCAATAATGTCTTCGAAAGTACTCAAAAACTCTTGGCTTGTACCTTGTCCAATACTTAGGCTTAAATCGGATGAGGATTTTGTTTGAGCTTGTGTGTGAAAAAGCACCAAAAATAATGCTGTAGTCGTGAAAAATTTTGTGTAATTCATCATTAGATATTTAGTTTAAAAAAAACGTTATTAATATCAATATTGATACCTGAGAAAATAAAAAATTAATTGTTTAGGGCTTCTGCGCCTCCTACAATTTCGAGAATTTCGTTGGTGATGGCCGCCTGACGGGCTTTGTTGTAGGTCAACTTTAATTGGTTGCGCAGGTCGGTGGCGTTGTCTGTAGCCTTGTGCATGGCTGTCATTCGGGCACCGTGCTCGCTAGCAAAAGAATCGCGAACCGCCTTATACATTTGAGTCCTCAAAGCCTTGGGGATCAATGTTTTCACGATTTTTTCTTGAGAGGGTTCAAAAATATAATCTAAGCTTGCGGCATTGTCCGATTTTTCGGTTGCAAGTGGCAAAAAAGCTTCGGATTGTACCAACTGTGTGGCTGCATTTTTAAATTGATTATAGATCAAAACAACCTTATCAAATTCGCCTTGGGCATAGCCTTGCATAATTTGGTCGGCGATGCTGGCCACAGCATCATAATTTAGATCGTCATAAATTGCACTGTGGTTTTGAATAACCGAATAGGATTTTGCCAATACATCATGGGCTTTTTTTCCAATCGCGACTACAGCTACTTCTTTGTCGGCATAGACCTCTTTCTTAAGGCGATTGATTTCTTTGATGATGTTAGAGTTAAACGCTCCACAAAGTCCTCTGTTTGAACTAATGGCTACAAGCAACACTTTTTTAACTGGCCGTTCTTCTGCAAAAGGGCTTGTTTGGGCCACATCTCCAGAGGCTGTGAAGCCTTTGAGTAGCTCGGTCAGCTTATCGGAATAGGGTCGCATGGCCGTAATCGCATCTTGTGCTTTTTTTAATTTGGCCGCCGAAACCATTTTCATGGCACTGGTGATTTGCATCGTCGAAGAGACTGATGCGATCCGATTGCGTATTTCCTTTAAATTGGCCATGTTGTAGCGTTTAAGGTATTAGCGACGATTAATAGTTGGCTGATAAATCTTCGGCAACTTTGGTGAGTACCTCGATGGCCTCATCGGTCAGTTTGCCAGATTTCAATTCATCTAATACCGGACGATGTTTGGCATTCAGGACTTCCAAGTAATTTTGCTCAAAATCTTTCACTTTTTCTACAGGAACTTTGCGCAATAGGTTCTTAGACCCAGCATAAATGATGGCCACTTGCGCTTCAACTGTAAATGGATCATTTTGTGCTTGCTTAAGGATTTCTACGTTTCTACGCCCTTTTTCGATCACGTTTAGAGTAGCGGCATCTAGGTCTGAACCAAACTTGGCAAAGGCTTCTAATTCGCGGAATTGTGCTTGATCTAGTTTTAGGGTTCCTGCCACTTTTTTCATTGATTTAATCTGAGCAGATCCCCCAACACGCGAAACCGAAATTCCCACGTTAATTGCTGGGCGTACTCCTGAGTTGAACAAGTCGGACTCGAGGAATATTTGACCATCTGTAATAGAAATTACGTTGGTAGGAATATAGGCTGATACGTCGCCCGCTTGGGTTTCAATAATGGGCAAGGCTGTGAGTGAACCTCCTCCCTTAACAATGGGCTTTAGGGAGTCAGGTAAATCGTTCATGTTTTTGGCAATATCATCGTCGGCGATGACTTTTGCAGCACGTTCTAACAAACGTGAGTGTAAATAGAACACGTCACCAGGATAGGCCTCACGTCCTGGAGGACGTCTAAGAAGCAAAGATACCTCACGGTAGGCCACAGCTTGTTTTGATAAATCATCATAAATGATCAAAGCTGGTCGGCCTGTGTCTCGAAAATATTCACCAATCGCGGCACCAGCAAAAGGTGCGTAAACCTGCATTGGAGCAGGGTCGGAAGCGTTGGCGGCTACAATAACGGTATAGGCTAATGCGCCTTTATCTTCTAATGTCTTGGCTATTGCAGCTACTGTTGAAGCTTTTTGACCCACGGCCACATAGATGCAGAATACAGGTTCACCAGCATCATAAAATTCTTTTTGATTGAGGATCGTATCAATACAGACGGTTGTTTTTCCTGTCTGACGGTCACCAATCACCAACTCTCGCTGACCTCTTCCTACTGGAATCATGGCGTCAATAGATTTAATGCCAGTTTGGAGGGGTTCGTTTACGGGCTGACGGAAAATAACTCCAGGGGCTTTGCGCTCTAAGGGCATTTCATATAAATCACCTCCTATGGCTCCTTTTCCATCAATCGGATTGCCTAAAGTATCAACTACACGCCCTACCATGTTTTCGCCCACTTTTATGGAGGCGATTCGTTGGGTGCGTTTCACAGTATCTCCTTCTTTGATTTCTTTAGATGGTCCTAGCAATACCACACCAACATTGTCTTCTTCGAGGTTCAATACAATGCCTTCCATTCCCGTATCGAAACGAACCAGTTCACCATATTGCGCATTGGAAAGTCCATAGACTCGAGCAATTCCGTCTCCTACTTGGAGTACAGTTCCCACTTCGTCTAGAGAATTGGAGGAATCAAAACCTGCTAATTGTTGCTTTAGTATTGCTGAAACTTCAGCTGGATTTACTTCTGCCATGATTTATAAAATTGATGCTTTTGTATTTGTAGTAAATGATCTTTTTAATGTTTGCAATTTGTTTGAAATGCTTGCATTAAATTGCTTATCCCCAACGCGCAAAACGAATCCTCCAAGTATGCTAGGATCAATTTGGTTGTTGAGTGTGATTTTTTTGCCTGTGATTTCGGCTACTTTTTGAAGCAATTGTGCCTCAAGTTTATCGTTTAAAGGCACTGCCGTGATTACTGTTGCAACTACCCTATTTTGGTGTTCGTCGTATTTTTGAATATACTGTTCTGCCACCTGCCCAAGCAGTTCTACTCGGTTGTTGTTCACCAACAACTTAAGCAATTGCAATGAAACAGGGTGTGCTTTTTTGAAAACCTCCATAAGAACAGATTCCTTTTGCTGATCAGTAGCCACAGGGCTGCTAAGCAAGGCTTGTAAATCGTCAGAATCTTGAAGCGTTTTAAGAAATTGACGCATGTCATTGTCCACTTCTGCTGATGCTTTTAGATCAAAAGCATGGCCCAGAGCGGCTTTGGCATAACGTATGGCAGCACGACTTCCTTTCATATTTTTTTAGCTAAGCGTCACATCTTTTAAAAGTCCCTCTACGACTTTCAATTGTTTATCTTTTTCAGACAATTCTTGCCCCACAACTTTTTCGGCAATTTCGATAGACAAGGATGCCACCTGATTTTTCAGATCGGCTACTGCGGCTTGCTTTTCGCTCTGAATGGCCAATTGTGCTTGCGCAATAATTTTAGAGGCCTGTGCTTGGGCTTCTTCTTTGGCGTCATCAATCATGCGTTGCTTCATTTCGCGGGCTTCCTTAAGCAACTGCTCTCGTTCGCCACGAGCTTCTTTGAGGATGCGCTCATTGTCGGCTTGAAGATTTTGCATTTCCTTGCGTGCTTCTTCGGCCGATTGCAATGCAGATCGAATGCCTTCCTCACGCTCGTTTACGGCGTTGAGAATGGGTTTCCATGCCACTTTTTTAAGCAAATAAATGAGCCCTACAAAAATTAGGGTTTGCCAAACAAAGAGACCTATCGAAAACTCTTCCAATAATTTTTCCATTTTTTGCGATTTTAAGCATAATAACAACGGCAGCAAAAACTGCCGCTGCTATTCGTGTGTTGGACCTTAATTAAACTGCAAAAAGCGCAGCAAAACCTATACCTTCAATCAACGCTGCTGCAATCAACATCGCTGTTTGAATTTTTCCGTACGCCTCTGGCTGACGGGCAATGGCTTCCATGGCTGAACCGCCAATTCTTCCAATTCCCATTCCTACTCCGATTACTACTAATCCTGCTCCTACGATTGCTGGAATTTCCATATTTACTAGTTTAAATGATTATTTTAATTTTTAATGTGCTTCGTCGTGTTCGTGCTCTTCTACGGCAAAACCAAAATAAAGCGCAGAGAGCATGGTAAATATATAGGCCTGTAAGAGGGCCACTAAAATTTCTATCAAGGATATGGCAAACGCCAACACAAAGGATAAGCTGCTTCCCAACCAATTGTTGAAAATGAACATTAATCCTATTAAACTCATCAAAACGATATGCCCTGCTGTCATGTTGGCATAGAGTCGAATGAGAAGAGAAAATGGCTTGATAAAAACACCCAACAGTTCAATGGGTGCCAATACAAGTTTCATCAAAACTGGAACGCCTGGCATCCAAAAAATATGAGTCCAATAATCTTTTTTTGCTGTCACATTGGTAATGATGAATGTGACGAGGGCCAAACCAAAGGTAATGGCAATGTTTCCAGTTACATTGATGCCTAATGGGGTTAGGCCTAACATATTAAGAAACCATATAAAAAAGAAGAGGGTGAGCAAAAAGCTCATGTATTTTTTGTAATGTTTTTCACCAATATTTGGAATGGCGATGTCGTCTCGAACATAGAGTACAATGGGCTCAAAAAACCTTCCAACTCCCGAAGAAATTCCTCCATTAGAGATATAGGACCTTGCTAACCCTCTAAACAAAAAGAACATGAGCACAGCCGTAAGCAAAAGGGTAAAAACACTTTTGGTGATCGATAAATCTAAGGGTTTTGCGTTAGTGGGTTTGTGATGATCGTCATAAACGATGGTTCCCTGAGCGTCGGTCTTATAGATTTTGTTGTGATAAAGGGCATAATAGTTGCCATCTACTTGGGCTACAGTTTCTCCATGATGGAACTGACTGGATGAAAAAATCTTTAAACCTCCATCCCATAAAATCACAGGAAGTGAAAACCCAACGTAGTGATGTTTTCCTGATTCGTCAGTGTAGGAGGTAATCGAGAAATCATAACTGTCTTGAAGGTGATGCGCAATATATGCTTTGATTTCAGATTTAATATCCTTTTCGGCAGGAGCTTCTGAATGATGATTTTCGCTATGGTTTTGAGCATTTAAGCTCAATCCTAAGAATAATAAAATGGCAACCCAAAAACGATTCATATACATTGGTTTCATTCGCCTAGGAATGATAATTTCTAAAACAGCTGCAAAAGTACGGTTTTATATGAAATACAAAAGCCTGAATCACGCTTTTTTTTATTGATCTTGATCTTCGGTTTTGCCACTGTTGTTTAGTCCCTTGGCAATAAGGATGGTTTCTAGGATAAGTGCTGTGAGATAGGGCATGAAAAACGTTAGGGCTTCTGCAGTTTCGATGACACCATCACTTTTATAGGACGGATAGAATCGAACAAAGAAATACAAAAATTTTAGGGCACTGAACCCCATAAAAACAAAACCTACTGACTTGCTTCCCTGCTGGATTAGAATGCTGGTGCATCCAACAGTCAGCAAAGCAATTGACAAGTTAAAAACATAAGATTCTATGAGTTGGTGGGCCCACAAATTATGCGAGAATGCATATCGTAAAGCAAGATGAATTACAAAAACGAAACCCATTGTGAACAACACTCTTTTTAAAACTTTTATCATCTGTGGTTATTTGTTAAGGTTTTGCAGTTGCCGATTCACCCAATAGAACGCCACGATCAACCCCAGAAAGGTGCCCAAAATGGTGCCCCACTTTTCGAGCTTATAGTGGTTGTCAGCCCATTTTCCCAATTTAATAAAAATGAAGATGGTGAGCCCCATCTGCAGCCCCATTCCCAAAAGGGATAACCAGCGGTTAGGCTGTTTTTTCTGCGGATGAAGGGGCATCTGATTTGTTCAAGGTTTTGACTGCTGCGTCTTTCATGGCACAACGGGCGTTGAAATTGGCCCCTGCTTCAACGGCCAACTTGCCTACCACAACTTCGCCCTGAGTGCTGGAGGTGGATTTTAAAACCAACATGTTGGAGACTTCTAAATTTCCAACAAAAGTGCCTTCAATATCAGCGTTCACACAATTCACTTTTCCTTGAATGCTTCCCTCTTTGCCAATCACTACCTTGCCCGAAGTGGTTACGGTACCTTCAAGAGTACCATCAATTCTAAAATCTGCTTTTGAAGTAATGTCCCCAACAATGTGCGTGTTCTTCTCAATGCGATTGGGGTGTCCTGATTGATCCATAATTTTAATTTTTTTATCTGCAAACATTTTCTGCTGCTTAGGGTTTAATGAACCGATCTAAATGCTTGAATATCAAGGCCTTTTTAAAATCGGAAAACAAAATTACAAAATTATCACGATTCACCAAAAACGCTGGAGTCTTTTGAATCATCTCTGAAAATCCTTCTGCAGCGTCTCTTGACCTAAATCCGTGAACCACCACCATAAATTGGCTTCGGTCATAACGATCGAGACTTATAGACAAATCCTCATTTTCCAATTCGGCTAGTATTTTGTTTAGCTTTTCAGTCAATGAAATCGCTTGAGGTTTTTCTTTTAAATCGAAAAGGAAAACCAGCTTAGAGGGCTCATTAGATTCGAAATCATAGGTGGGTGCTTCCCAAGTTTGTATAGAGGCCATGAGCGAAGCTGCTTCAAGACCCGACTCTTGTTTGGGATATTGTGCAACTATATTTTCTAGGGCTTTGAGGTAGGCCTCAGGGCCATCTAAACGACCTATGGCTTTGGCATTTAGCAAACTTAGTTTCGCTGCAAGGGCTGGTTCAATATCTTTTTTCAATAGCGCTTCGACCTCTGAAATGGTTTTTTCAAAATCTATACGACCATAGTTCGCCATTAAGCTGTCGGCTTGCTGATGCATGATTTCTAAATCTGCCTTCATGGCTGCTGGGTTTTCGAGAATCTTCAAATATTTCGAATCGGGATAGGCTGCCTGAAGTTGTGCTTTGGTTGTAACCAATTGCTGAGGATCTATTTTTTCAAATGCCCTGTATAAATGATATAAGGCTGCTGGTCTTCGTTTTGGAAGTAAATCGGTTTCAATAAACTGGGTTAGGCGTTCGGCAGAAAGGCTGAGGTCGTTAAACTGTTCCTTATAACTCAGGCCGGCATCGTAATAGGCTCCTGCACGGTTTTCTCTAAGGCTATCGATTTCTTTAGGGTTCGATGGGATAGTGGCCACCAGCTCTTTTGCTGCTGCACTAAAATCTAGCTTGGGCACTTCGATTTCTTCTACTTCAGCAACAACTGCCTTTTCTCTAACATAGCGCCAATTGTCAACAGCTGCACGATCTTTCCATGTGTTCTTAAATTGCTGTTTGCCCATCATGAGTTGGTTGGGACTGTAAAAATAAAAGGTGCCTGCGCCCATCGGATTGCTTAGTGCACTTCCCGACAATCCTTGCTGTGCGATCGCATTTTCGGCGGCCATTTTTTGTCGGGCTTTTTCTTGTTCTTGGAGCATCTCTTCGAAAAAAAGTTGTCTTTTTTCTGGACTCATTTCTACCAATGCCAAAATACTGTCGGTTTTCTCAATAGTTTTTTCATAAGTGATGATTTCATCGAGCGAAGCTCTTTTTCTGGTCAATGCACGGTGCTTTCGTGTTTTAGATTCCAGAAAGTTTAGGGTACTGTCTAAATATGCTGCGGCGTTTAAGTAATTTTTTTGGTCAAAGGCATGGACAGAAAGTTGTTCATAGCCTTTGGCTTTTAACCTGCGATCTTCGAGGGGAGAGTGCAAGGCTTTGTTAAGCGCCACAATAGCCGAATCGGTTTCTTGTTGTTGGAAAAGAAATTGTGCTTTTTCGAAATAAATTCTGTCTAAAAATGGTCT
>CAYZFD010000004.1:0-26000 GCA_964477735.1 uncultured Flavobacteriaceae bacterium | reverse complement strand
GTTGTTGGAAAAGAAATTGTGCTTTTTCGAAATAAATTCTGTCTAAAAATGGTCTATTTTCTCTATTTTTCAACAATTTTTGATAGGCTAGTTTTTTTACAGAAGCTAGGGTGTCTATGCGCAACAACGCCAATTGAGCGTGTATCCAATATTTTCTAGGAATTTTTCGATTAAAATTCACAACTTGTTGAAAGGCCAATGCGGCAGAATCTGCGTGTTGCAAGTTTTCATAAAGTTGGCCCAATAAATAAATATGTCTGGCTGCTGTTTCGTGGTTTTTTTCAAAGGCCATCACTTTTTTTAGGGGTTCAATCGCTTCTTGGGTTTGATCTAAGGCCAAATAGGCCATGCTTAGGGCCGATTGTGCTCCTGAAAGTTCTTCATCTTTTAGGGCTTGGGCATTGAGCAAGCGCTCAATCGATTCAATGGCGGCTTGTGCGCGCCCTAGTCTCACCAAAGTTTTAGCGCGCCAAATCACCGCTTGGTTCCATCCATCACTTTCAGGAAAATGCTCAAGGGCAAAATTAAAAGCTTCTAAAGCAGGGATAAAACGTTGGTCATAATAGCGAGATTTCCCTAAAAGTAAATAGGCTTCATCGATTTGCTTGTTGCGTTGTTTCCCATTAATTTGCATGGAATGTTTTTGAACGGCTTTTACCGCTTTTTCTTCTGCCCTCTTAAATTGTGGACTTTTGCTGTCGATAGAAAACTGCCGATTTTCTTCGAGTGTCATTCGTTCAATGGGCAACAAATCCCAAAAATTGTCTTTGAATTTCATCCGAACCTCTTCCACACCTTCGTCTAAAGAAACCTGGCCGTTGTAGAGCACATTGAATTTGGTGGTGAGCCCGTGATATGAACGGCTCAGCAAGGTGTCTTTTTTGGTGGAACAGGAAACCAAAACTAGCCCTGAAAAGAAAACAAGAAAAAAGCTGTAGCTGTAAACCTTTAAGATGGTGCGTTTGTTCATGTTATTTAAACTGTATTTTTGTGTTTTTAGTATATCAATTAGCATTCTCCTCACGGATTAGCTTAGTGAAAAAGTCTTCTAATTCTTTTAGTGTTTGTGGGGTTGTGGCTTTGTCTTGGACGATTTCTCCTTTTTCAAGCACCACAATACGCTCACACACTTCTGTGACATGTTGCAAATCATGACTCGAAATAAGGACTGTTGTGCCCTGCTGGGATGCTAAATTTTTAAGGATTTTTTTTAAGAGAATTTGTGTTGTTGGATCAAGATTGGCAAAGGGCTCGTCGAGGATTACGAGACTGGGCTGACCGATGAGTGCGCCAACGATACCCACCTTTTTTTGATTTCCTTTTGATAAATCTCTAATGTATTTTTTTTTGGATAAAATTTCCCCGTTAAAAAATTCTTGAAACTGACCCAAGAAAACTTGGAGAGCTTCGGGGTTTACTTTTCTAAGATCGGCCACAAAACCAAAATATTCTTCTGGTGTGAGGTAGCCTATCAAAAAGTTTTCATCTAAAAAGGCTGCTGTAATTGACTTCCAATCTTCAGACTTGTTCACCGCTACATCATTTATATAGACGTGCCCTTTTGTGGGTTTGATCAGGTCTAGGATTAAACTAAAAAGGGTGGTTTTTCCGGCACCATTATTCCCGACCAAACCCAAACTCTGGCCCCTAGAAATTTGAAGTGACGGTAGAGAAAGCACTTGGTTTCCTTCGTATGATTTATGTAAATTTTCGAGTTTAATCATGGTTTAAAATTTGGTTTTGTAGGCCGCTAATGTGCTATATTTTTGTTTTTTGTAAAGTCCTTCAATTTTTTTAAAAACAGCCCCTTTAAAAAATAACCCTGCTAGGCCAAGCGTGGCCACAAAAAAGTACCCCCAATAAACCCCTAAAAGGTAATGCCCTGCCGCATAAACCAAAACAGGCAAAACGAGCTTGGGGATGGTCAACAACAAGGTTTTAGAATTGAAGGCCTGTTTGTCGCCAAATGCTTTTTTGTTTGAATTCAGATCAATGGGCGTTTTAATGTAGGCACCTCCCCACAAAACTAGGTAACTGTTCACCCCAATATTGTAGAGTGCCCCTGCCAAGACTGCGAGGTAGGCTCCAAGACCAAAGTATAGGTAAAATGTGCCGATCACCAAGCTCACAACCGTCGCCACCACAATCAACAACCACTTCGACTGGAGATATTCTTTATAGTGAATGTTCTGACTCATCAGAAATGGATAATAGGCACTGTCCCAACTCGGCACATACTGGCCAAAAGTGAACAAAAAGCCGCCACTGACGAAAATTCCTGCAAAAATTTTCCAAATAGGGCTTTCATAGGCTGCTAAGTTTTCTGAGAAGAAAAGAAGTCCATAAAACAAAAATAAGATTGAAACGATAACCGTTGTGCGCGATCGTTTGTTTCTTAGTATGAGTCTTAGGTCGTTTTTAAGGAAAGGGGTCATTTGGCCAAAACGGTTCAGCCAAGTTAAGTTGTATTCACGAACACTCGTGTGTGTTTTTTGAAGCAAGCCATCGAGGTACAATGCTTTTTTAAAGTGCCGAAAAGCACCAAAATAGGCCAATATCGTAAGCCCCCATGGCCAAATAGCCATATAGGGCTGATCATAGAAAGCCTCGAAAATTAAACCCGATTGCGCCACCAAACTCCAGGAAGTCCACTTATCAATAGCAAAGAAGCCTAACATCAACACAAGTGTGCCATAGAAAAAAATGTTCTTGTTGTTGATGAGAAGGTTTAAATAATTTGTGAAATATACCAGCCCCATGATGCCAAAATGCCAACTCAGCACTTGAAAGAATGGGTAGCCCTTCATGCATAAAACCACACTGAAAGGAATGAAGAAAAACGCATTAATCCAATTGAAAAAAGAAAAGCTAGACGCTCCCAAAGCCAAGTGCACTAGCGTGCTTTTCGAAACAGGCAACATCATGAATGGTTGGACGTTTAGAACAGGCATTTTTTGCAGAAAAAATCGATACACAATCCAAAAGCCAACACCATAAATCATAAAACCATTCACCACCTGAAGAGGGTCGGATTTATAGAACTCCTCGATAATGTAATAAGCGCCAAAACCCAGCGCCAAAAGCACAACAACAAAATAAAGCACCAAAATAATTTGAAGGATTTTAAACCAAAGATTGGTGGCAAAAGATGGCGACCGAAGAAAGGACTTCCATTGAAGGATTAGAAAATAGTGGCTTATGGAGCGACTCATAATGACCAAAAATAAGGGATTTTTACCAATGAGTTCTTTATTTTTGTCAAAAATTGCTACGATGTCTAAACCCTATATGCTCCCTCTTCTCGCTGTTAAACAAGAAACTAAAAGTGCTGTGTCTTTAACTTTTGATGTGCCCGCCTCGCTCAAAGATGTTTTTGCCTTCAAAGCCGGACAATATCTAAGTCTTCAAACAGAGATTGAGGGTCAGTTGATTCGGCGTGCCTACTCCTTGTGTTCTGCCCCTCACGAGGCGTTGTGGCAAGTGGCCATCAAGGAGGTGTCGGGTGGTGTTTTTTCTAGTTTTGCGAATCAAAAATTAACTTCAAACCAAAGTTTAGAGGTTTTTCCTCCCGAAGGTCGGTTTGTGTTCGAAAACAATCCCAACAAAGCCCAGTCGATCGTTTGTTTTGCTGCGGGCAGTGGCATCACCCCCATTTTGTCGATCATTAAAACAGCTTTACACGATTCTCTCAACAAAGTGGTCTTGGTGTATGGCAATAAAACTCCCAACGATCGTTTGTTTTCGGAAGACATTCAGCAATTACAAAACCTGTATTCTGACCGGTTTGTGGTTTACGATGTGTTCAGTCAATCAAACCAAGAAAACAGTCTTTTTGGACGTATAGAGGCCTCAACTGTTGGCTATGTTTTAAAAAATATGCACGCACAAGAAAGTTTTGATGCCTTTTACTTGTGTGGCCCTGAAGGAATGATTGCAACCGTTGAAAAAGCCTTGCTAGAGTCGGCCGTTGAAGAAGCCATTATTCATAAAGAATTTTTTAGCACAGTGTCTGATGGGGCTCAAAACAACACGGCTTTCGATGGAAATTGTAGCGTTTCTGTTGTGGTCGATGACGAAACGTTTTCATTTGAAATGAGGGGTAAAAAAACGTTATTAGAAGCGGCTTTGTCTGAAAAAATTGATGTTCCCTATTCTTGTCAAGGAGGCGTTTGTTGTAGTTGTATTGGACGGCTAAAAAGTGGAAATGTTGTCATGGACAACAACCAAATTCTCACAGAAAGCGAACTCGATGAAGGACTGATTCTAGCTTGCCAATCACGGCCCACCACGTCCAACATCGTAGTCGATTTCGATGATGTTTAGGGCTTTAAAACCTCAACTGCCTTGTCGATAATTTCTTTGGGCTGAATGCTTCGCATGACATGCTCATAGCCTTTAGGGATTTTATTTCCATAAACCGAGGTTGGAATTTTTGGAAATTCTTTTCTGCTGGGCAGCACACAATGCTCTAAAGGCTGTCTGAATGGCGCAAAGCCTGCATAGGGGTGTGTGAGTCCCCAAACAGTGATTACTGGAACATTATAGTTTGCAGCCATATGTCCATTGGCCGAGTCCATGGAAATCATTAAATCTAAGTGAGCGATGGCCGAAAGTTCGGCCGCCAGGTCAACTTTCCCGGCCACTGAATAAACATTTGGATAGGCTTTTTCCCAAAGTTGCAACTGCTGGGCTTCTTTTCCAGCAGCACCAAACAAAATAACTTGATAATTTTGAGACATCGCTGCGACTACTTGTTGCATCAAATCCATCGGGTAGGTTTTGCCGGCGAAGGAAGCAAAAGGGGCTATGCCAATCCATTTAAGTTCAGTTTGGGGAATAGAGGAGCGAAGATCTTTATGGAGGCTTGGTTTGGAAGGGAATAAATGGTCTGATAAATCTATTTCGAACCCTAACCGAGTAAAAACTGAAGCATAGCGATAGTGGGTTGAGGCTAGGGGTTCCCATAGTTTTTTGGGATAACTGGTGAGTGCTTTTTTTTCCTTTCTACCTTTGTTAATTGAGGCCACTTTATAAAAAAACAATCTAAAAAAAAGGCTTAAAATACGACTACGAATCACAGCGTGAAGGTCGGCTATAGCCACAGGCTTGAGGCTTTTCAATTCTTGAAAAATTTTCCATAAACCGCCAATGCCATTATGCTTCTCTTTGGGTTGGAATTCAAAAAAGTGGAGGCGATCAAATTCTGCAAAAAGCGGTTGCAAGTGTGGGGTCGAAACAAAAGTTATTCGAAGGTTTGGATAACGCTCAAACAAGCCCCGAAAAACGGGAACCAACATGGCGACATCGCCCATAGCTGAAAAACGAAAAACAAGAAGATGCGGGCGAGGATTCATAGCTACTTGGGTTGATACAAGACGGGGTTCAGGTCGTCATCATTATACATTTTCATTTGCTTATAGACTTTCATGTATTTGTCTCCAGCTTGTATTTCTGCTAGCAATTCGTCTATGGCTTGGCACAAATCCGCTTTTTGTTGCTGAAGTACTTGTAGTTTTTCCTGACACTTTTTGCGATGATCAACAGTAGCAGAAGAGCGGTTGGCTTCTTCAGACATATGATAGATTTTAAGGGCCAAAATCGACAAGCGATCGATCGCCCAAGCTGGACTTTCGGAATTGAAGCGCGCGTTGGGCTTGGTTTGAACGGCTTTGTATAAGTCTAAAAAATAACTGTCTATGAATTCTACCATATCCGTTCTATCTTGATTTGAGGCATCTATTTTTCTTTTAAGTGCTAGAGCTTTAACGGGATCAATCTTGGGATCTCGAATGATGTCTTCATAATGCCACTGAACGGTGTCGATCCAACATTTTCGATAGAGCAAATGTTCTAGCAAATCGCTTTTGGCATAGGGATTTTCGAACGGTTGTGAAACCGAATCTTCAATATGATAAACCTTGATGGCTTCTTGAAAAATTTTAAATGCTCGTAGGCTGAGTTCCATAAATTTTTTTACAAAGATAAGGAAAGTCGATAGACAAGCATAAGCAGTATGCAGAACCAAATATAGCCTTCTTTATATTTTAGTGCTGGTAAATGTTGAAGGTTTTGGCTGCAAATGATGGACACAGGCAACATTAAAAACCCTAATGCGTTGTGGTTTTCTTGTGCTATGAACACAAATGTTGTGGCCCAAAAAAGCCATACGAGCAAGAAATGAAAATGGTGTTTTTTCTGACCTTGCCACCTTATACCAACAACGGTATAAGCAAAAGTATTGATGATTAGAAACAAAAGCAATATCCATGAGTAGGGTGAAGATGCTTTAACATCGGCATAGCTAGGTTTCCACTTCAAAAATCCCATGAAATTTGTGTCTAAATAAACATCAAAAACAAAAGCAATCAGCCAAGTCGTAGCCATGGCTAAGGCCACCAAAATAAAGGCTCTTAAATGAAGTAGTCTTTGCTGCATGAGGCGCAAAAATATTGGCATAATGAACAAAGTCATCGGTGGAAAAATCATGAGTCCGATGGTCCAAAGCAATGCGCTTTCGAAAAGGCGAAAGCTGTTGTTTTTATTTAAGGATTCTACAATGAGCAAGGAGGCTTGTAAACAGCTCAATGCCCAGAGGCTTTGTGGATCGAAAAAGACTGAAGGAAAACATAAAATAAAGAGCAAAGAAAACAACAAATGGTAGCTATTTTTACTTTTAAATTCATAGGTTTTAATCAATTGCTGTTGCAGCAATAAAACCAAAAACATTAAAAAAAGCGCATGAAAAATGTGTAACAGGCTTTGTCCCCAAAGGTTGAGGATAGCAGTGGCCAAAAACAAGAAAACAAGGCCCAACATGGTGCTGTTAGAAGATTTCTTGAAAACCCTTGTTAACATAAAGCCTTTTTGTATTTTTGCTTCGTAAATATAGGTGAATTTCTGCTGAAGTTCATCGCCACAAAAACCAGATTTATGAATGCATTATTTAAAGCTATCGAAGATTTATTTGTAAATGTACTCTTTGCTCCTCTTGATTTTTTAAGAGCCTTAGAGTTGGAATCCTGGACTTTGGCCAATGCCGTAAATTGGTTGTTTTTAGTTGTAGGTTTTGTAGCCTTTGTGTATTGGTCTAAACAATTGGTTGGATTCAACAAGCGAGGCGAAGAGGACAAGGATCCCTCTGCCCATTCTTTTTTATAGGTCAAACCCTAAATCCGATCTATAATACATGCCTTCAAACTTAATTTGTTTCAGGCTTTCATAGGATTTTTTCAAGGCTTCGGTGTAATTTTCTCCATAGGAAGTAACGGCCAACACTCTTCCTCCGTTTGTTAATGTTTTGGCTTCATCTTGACTTGTTCCTGCATGAAAAACTATGGATGCTGTGACCTGCTCCAATCCGCTAATGACTTTTCGTTTTTCATAGGCTTCGGGATAGCCCCCTGAAACCGCTACGACTGTAGTGGCTGCCCTAGGGTCTGTTTTTATTTCAACATTTTTAAGCGTTTTATTTGCGGCAGCCCACAACAAGTCCACGAGGTCGTTTTGGATGCGTGGCAAAACCACTTCGGTTTCGGGATCGCCCATTCTCACATTATATTCAATCACAAAAGGATCATCCCCCACCTTGATTAGGCCTATAAACACAAACCCCACATAGGGGATGTTGTCTTTTTGCAAACCATCAATGGTGGGTTTCACTATGCGTTTTTCAATTTTATCTATAAAGTGCTTGTCGGCAAAAGGAACAGGGGAAATAGCGCCCATTCCTCCCGTGTTAAGTCCTGTGTCGCCCTCTCCAATGCGCTTATAATCTTTGGCCATAGGAAACGTGACATAATCTTGACCATCTGTTAACACAAAACAAGACAACTCAATACCGTCTAAAAAGCCCTCAACGACCACTCGGGTGCTGGCTTCGCCAAATTTTTTGTCGAGCAGCATTTCTTTTAAAGCTTCTTGGGCTTCTTTTAGATCCTGAAGAATCAACACACCCTTTCCGGCGGCCAAACCATCGGCTTTTAGCACATAGGGTGCAGGAATAGAAGCCAAATAATCCAATCCTTGAGCGACATTTTCGGCTGTAAAACTTTGATAGGGCGCTGTTGGAATTTGATGGCGAAACATAAATTCTTTAGCAAATTCCTTACTTCCTTCAAGGGTAGCCCCCAATTTAGAAGGGCCAATTAGCTTCACCGAAGCTAGAGCGGCGTCGGCCAAAAAGAAGTCATGGATGCCGCGAACCAAAGGATCCTCAGGGCCCACAACCACCAAATCGATTTGATGTTGAAGAACGGCCTGTTTGATCTTTTCAAAATCATTAACTTGTATGGGTAAATTGGTCGCTAGGCTTGCTGTGCCTGCATTTCCTGGCGCTACAAAAAGTTGGGTGCATTTTGGGCTTTGCGACAATTTCCAGCAAAAGGTATGTTCCCTTCCACCGCTTCCGATTACAAGTATATTCATAAAAAAAGTTGAGTGGCAAAGATACGCACTCCAAGTGATAGAGAAAAGGGTTGTTTTACTTGAAAAAGGCCTTAAGCACCAACAAGGCAGACTGCACGATGATGTGAAAATCTAGGCCTAAACTTTGCTTTTCAATATATTCTAAATCGCTGTCTATGCGGAGCTGGATGTCTTCGGGCTTTTCTGCAGGGCCCTTGTAGCCTCGTACTTGAGCCAAGCCAGTTAAGCCGGGCAAAACCTGGTGTCGGGCTTTTATTTTTTCTGCACCAACAAATTTTGAATAATGTACGTTATAAACCGCCAAGTGAGGCCTTGGCCCCACTATAGACATCTCGCCCCTTAGAACATTGAGCAATTGAGGCAACTCGTCTAAACCTGTACATCTCAATAGATTTCCAATGAAGGTTACGGGCAAGTTTTTTTCATCCTCAGGGTTGGGGGCTGCACTGTCATTTTTTAGGGTGCGTATTTTATAACACCAAAACTCATTTTCGAAGCGGCCTTGTCTTTTTTGTTTGATAAGAAACGGGCCCTGGCTGTCTAACTTTACGGCCATCGAAAGTATGGGGCCCAACCACCAAAAAGTGGTGATCACCAGGGTTCCCGAAAATAAAATGTCCACAAAACGTTTTGTTCTGCTCATTGTTGAATCGATAGTCGTTATGCGAATTGGGGTGTTGAACAAAAAACGAAGGTTTTTCAAAATTCGTGTAAAAATAAGGCCATTCTTCTAGCAAGCAAAAGATTTGTACTTTTGATTTTCAAATTTTGGCATGGAAGGAACAATTGCGGTCATTGGTTTGGGATATGTGGGCTTGCCATTGGCAGTGGCTTTTGCCGAAAAAAGAACTGTAATTGGATATGATCATGACAAAACGCGTGTTGCAGCCCTATTAAAAGGGCATGACAAAACAGGTGAGGTTACAATGGAATCCCTTCAAAAAGCGACTGCGCTTAAATTAACAGATCGGGATGAGGACTTGAGGGCCGCCAACATTTATATCGTTACGGTGCCCACCCCAGTTGACGCTGCCAAACGCCCCGATTTGAGTCTTTTGCTTGGGGCTAGTGAAACCATTGGTCAGTATTTAAAAAAGGGAGATTTAGTGATTTATGAATCAACCGTATATCCTGGCTGTACTGAGGAAGATTGCATTCCTGTGCTAGAACAAAAAAGTGGGTTGCGGTTTAATGAAGACTTTTTTTGTGGCTATGCCCCCGAGCGCATCAATCCTGGAGATCACAGCAAGTCGCTGAAAACAATTCGAAGGGTGACTTCGGGAAGCACCCCCCAAGCGGCGCAACAAGTAGATAAACTCTATCAGTCTATATTAGAAGTGCCCACCCACCCGGTTTCGAGCATTAGGGTCGCCGAAGCCTCAAAGGTAATTGAAAACACCCAGCGCGACCTCAACATTTCGTTGGCCAATGAATTGGCGGTGATTTTTAGTAAGATGAACATCGACACTCTCGAGGTTTTAGAAGCTGCCGCAACGAAGTGGAATTTTATGCCCTACAAACCTGGCTTGGTTGGGGGGCATTGCATTAGTGTGGATCCCTACTACCTCACTTACAAAGCGGAACAACTGGGCTATACCCCTGATGTGATCTTATCGGGGCGCAGGGTGAACGATACTATGGGCGAACATATTTCGGCACGTATTGTTAAAAAAATGATCGAAAACAACATTCCTGTCAAGGGGAGCAGTGCCCTCATTTTTGGGTTGAGTTTTAAGGAAAACTGCCCCGACCTGAGAAACACCAAAGTGGTGGATGTGGTTGAGGCTTTGGCTTCATATGGCCTTGTGGTAGATGTGTTCGATCCTGTAGTGGATGCCTCAGAAGCGACCCAGTTGCTGGGCAAACCGCTAGTGGCCCCTCCCGAAAAAACCTATGAAGTGCTGGTTTTGGCCGTTGGCCATGAGGCCTTTAAAAACTTCCCTATTCAAGATTTTAAGTCACAACCCCAAGCCGTAGTCTTTGATGTGAAAGGTCTTTGGCCCAAAGATCAGGTGAGTGAACGCTTGTAAGGTCAAAGCAATCAGGAGTTTTGTAAAATCAACCCATTGTCATCAAATAGCCATTATTAAAGAAACACAACAAAGCTGTTCATAAACCGTTAATGCATCAATAATGATACAAATCATAACCACATACGCCCGAAAGCATGTTTTTGAGAGTGCAAGGTTTTATTATGGGATGCTTGTGTTACTGACAGGTTATTTTTTATTTAACCGTTTTCTACAAAAATTACTCTTTGTTTATTTAGACCTTAAATGGAGCGGTTTTAAAATTACTGAAGGCATATTGTTTGCCTTGGCCTATGGGGTTATTTTAATCAGTGCTTGGTATTTAAGAAATAAAATCCCGCGCTTTGTTTTTTGGTGTTGGGGGGGTATTGTCCTTATTTTCTTGGTTAACGAATTTCGTTTTGCTTGGGGATCCCCTGATTATAGTCTTATTGAAAGCTTCACCAAAAGCCAAGGTTATTATACAGCCAAATTTACGATGCCTATACTGTTTTTAGGGGTGTGGTCGGTTTTAAAAAACATCAACTCTTTTGGTAAAATTTTTATACATCGACTACAACAGTTCTTAACCATAAATGCTGTGTTTATAATCCTTGGAGCGCTATTAGGAATTACTGTTTTTGAAAGTTACCCACTAACGGGAAGGTGGGGATATAGCGGAATTTTTGAACACAACTCAATCAACATCATCTTTTATGGAATAACTCTAATGTTAATGTTGTTAAAACTAAAAAAACAAAGGTCAATAATTTTTCTTTTTGCTTTATGTTTATTATTGTCTGGCCAAAAATCTGGATTACTTTATTTAGGGCTTATTTTATTTATTATTATAGTAAATAACATTTACATCAGGTGGACTCTTGGTGTTTTATCCATTATTATGATAATTACCACTTCCTTTTGGTTACCCCTAATGATTTCATACTCAACGTTTTGGAGAAATGTTTATCATAAACACGGAATTTTTGGGGTAATATTTTCTACAAGAAATGAAAACCTTATTAACATCTACTCTTCATTTGGTGAGCAACATAAGTTTTTGGATTGGGTTTTTGGATTTCCAATTCGCTTTCCCGAAAGAGTAGAGATGATGATATTTGATATCTCATTTTTTTATGGTCTATTTGGCTTGTTTTTAAGTTGTTTTTTTTATTGGAAGTGGATTCCTAATTGGCCTTGGACAATCCCGCTTGCAGTTGCTTGTTTCGCTGGTGGAGTTAATGAAGCTCCCTTGGCGATGTTGTTTTATGGCGTGGCTGTTTTATTAATGAAAAATGATTGATAAAAAATTAGGGACAGAAAGTTAGGTCATTAAGTTTAGACAAACAATTGTTACTAAGTTTTGATTTCATTTCAAATCATTTATTTAGAAATAAATGCAAGTGCTTTTTCGGCTATTTTTTTACGATCAAAATCTTTAATAAAGCGCTCGCAGTTGCTGACAAAATGTTGATTTGATTTTAAATCTTCAATTTTTCTTAAGGCATCAAAAAATGACATTTTATTTTCTGGTTCAAAGGAAACTCCAACTCCATAATATTCAATTAAATCTTTTGATTCTCCATCTACCCCCAATAATATTGGTTTTTTGAGAGCTACATTTTCGAAAATTTTTGATGGAATTACTTTTTTAAAATCATTTGATTTTTTCAGGTTTACAAGTGCATAATCAGAAACTGATATAAAGTTTGAAACTTCAGATTTTGGTACAGTATTAATAAAAATAACATTGTGAAGGTTTTTCTCGTTTTTGATTTTAATTAATTGCTCTCTTTTAGCGCCATCCCCAATAAATAAAAATTTAATGTTGTCATTTTGTAAAGAAGCTATGCATTCTAAAATAAATTCAAGATTGTGTGCAAGTCCAAAAGTACCTACATAAGAGACTACAACTTTACCAATAAGATCATAATCTTTTTTAATTTTCTCGATCTCATCAAAATTTAAATTTATGTTTTGTGAAAAGACACCATTTTTAAAAACACCTATTTTTGATTCAGGAATGTTTCTTTCTTCTAAATAATTTTTAAAACTTTCTGTTAAAACAATAATTTTTGATGAACTTTTATAAAGGATGAATTCAATTTTTTTTAAGAACGAATAAAGTATTGACTTTTGACTCATGCTTCCTACTGCAACTATAGAATCTGGCCAAAGATCTCTTACTTCCATTATGTATGGTGATCTCTTAAAAAAGCTTAAGAGTTTGCCTGAAATGGCCGTGAAAAGTTGTGGGCTAGTAGCTATAATAACATCTGACTTTATAAACAGTCCACAAATAAAAGAGGAAGTTGCATAGCTGATGAAATCGATAGTTCTTTTAAAAAAACCTGTGTTTGCAGTCATATACGACCATACTCGAATAACTTCAATCCCATCGATCACCTCTTTTTCATATAATTTGTTTTTATATCCTTCGTGAATTTTGCCTTGAGGAAAGTTTGGAAAGCAGGTGATTACGGTGACATCAATTCCTAGCTCGACCCAGGATTTACAGTGGTCGTAAGTTCTTGATGCGGGGGCATTAACTTCAGGGGGGAAGTTGTCACTTAAAAAAAGTATTTTCATATTTTATTGTTGTTATTAATTCATTGAAGAAATAAACTTCCAATTTTTTTGCTTTAATTCTTTTATTGAAACCCAGAGCATAATTATAGTTTTGAACATCAATTTTATGAGCTCCTTTAAAATGAAATGATATGTTTTGAATTCTCAAGTGAGATTTGTTTAATTCAAATGAAATTCCAGGGAATAAATGAATGTTAAACTTTCCTTCTTTTTTTTTTGATGTTTGCACATGGTCATTAATTGTTAATGAATCTTTTTCAAAACTCATCTTTCTGGATATTAGTGTTTTTAAATGACAATATCCGTTGTGTGTTGCGCTTACGGATTTAACATTATCAATATCAACATTTACTTTGGCTCTTCTTCCTACTCTAAACGAACTCCAGACTTCATTATTGTCATTTTCGTCAATTATTACTGTGTTGTGATATTTTGAACTTCGTTCGTTATATCTAAAAGAGGTTTGTTCATATGTAGATATCCCAGGGTCAACCACAATTGGTTTATCATTGCAATACAGAATAAAATTAAACGTATCTGCGTGAGAGTGTCCTGGTTGGTTTTTAGAAATAATCTCAGAAATGTCGAATACTACAAAAATTCTGTGAGATTTAAAAACTCTATATCCTGAGTCATTCAATGAAATTTTTTTTTCTTGAACATCTAGATTTGTGGCAAGGCGGCATAAGTTGTTAAGTGATGGCGCAATACCTTCAACCGAGTCATTAATTCTAATAAAGTGTTTGTAATCATTTGAAATGTTTCTAGTCCAACTCAACATTTCGGATGCCTTTTCTTTCATTAAATCTAATGTATCTGAATGCCATTCTCTAGGGTTTTCAATTGCCAAAGCTATCGATTCTAATAACCTTCCCAGTATAATTTGATGATACATGGGTGATAGTTCGTAATGTGCACCATCTTTTAAAATTTGTTCATCAAGTTGATTCTGAATTAATTTTTTTGTTTTTTTTATTAAAGATTCATCTTCAAATAAATGACAAGAAAACCAGAGAGCTAGGGCATTTTCTAACAAGTGATTTGCTTGTAAATGGTATTCTAGATTATTATCAAGATAATACGTTTCTCTTTTAAGTAAATCAATGAGGTTTTTTGAGGTTTTTTGTTTGTTTGATGCAATAAATTTTATTAAATTAACTATTCTTAGTGATGTTGGATAAGGTTCTCTACCATCAAGCAATTCTTCATAAGATTCATAAAAGGAACTAATTATTGAAACTCGGATGTCAAGTGGTATTTCTTTTTGATTTATATAATCTAAATAGTTTAAATTATATAGCCATAGCTTTCCAAAATCCCTAAAATTCCAATCAATTTTATTTTTAAAACTAGCTTTTTGATTGAGAAAAATGAAAGTAGTGTTTTTTAAAAATAGAGATTTATTTGGCTCAATAAATTTGAATTCCTTTAATGTAGCGATTGAAACAGAAGCCTTTTTGGTGTTTATATTGAATTTTTTTTTTAGACCAAATTTATTTGTCGTTAAATAAAAGATTTGAATTGCTTTTAAGTAACTGATTGTTCTTAGAAATCTGTAAAAGAAGTTAAACATCCACCCAGGTATTTTTTTTAAGGGATTCTATAGCCAGAATAACTGATTTTGAAGTATTATAAATTGATTCAAAGGGAATTAAGGCGCCTCCTCCTTTTTCTAATTTTTCGATCCAAAGCTTAAATTGGCTTTGGTGTCCTTTATCTTGGGTTTTACGAAACCCTTTTTGGTTATAACCGTAAAATTTTATGTCTTTAAAGTTGTTTATCACAATGTTTTTTCCATCTTGAAAAATTTCAATTCGCTCCTTCGGGTATGATTTACTTCCATTAGAAAAATAATTAACAACCCCCAATGCTCCCGATTCATATTTTAGTAATATAGAAGCATTATCAGTATTTGCTTGAGGTGTTTTCCCGTTTGCTACTAACAATACTGAAATCACTTTACTTTCTGTTAAATGTGAAATTAGATCAATATAATGGCATGCTTCTCCTATGATCCGTCCACCTCCAACATTCATGTCCTGAACCCAATGTTCAGGAGGAATTTCTCCAGCATTCATTGTGGCAATTACATTAATTGGACCAGGGTTTAATCCTATAGCATTTTTGGCAGCATTGATAAAAGGTGAAAATCTTCTGTTAAAGCCTACCATAATAGATTTTGAAGATTCTGATAAACTCTTCTTTATATTTTCTAGCTCAACTAGGTTTATGGCTAATGGCTTTTCTACAAACACATGTTTGTTTGCCTTTAAAGTTTTAACCACTAAACTTGCGTGATTATGGTGTCTTGTGGTAATTATTACTCCGTCAACTTCTGGGTCATTAATGATAGTCATGTAGTTTGTTGTGCTATTTGCTATTTTATATTTTTTTGCAAGTATAGTGCTTGAAAGACCCTTAGATGATGCAATATGTTTAAGATTAGCTCCCAATTTGGAGAGGGTAGGTACAATCAATGCTGATGTGAAATTTCCAGATCCAATAATTCCAATGTTTCCTTTACTACTTGAGAAAGATTTCTCAACAAGATTTACAGTTGAGCTCTCATGAGTTAAAACGGATTTAATATCATAATTTATAATATAAGCTATTGATCCTTTTTCTGACAGGTTATCGTAAACATTATGAAAATCCTCCAATTTTACTCTATCGGTAATCAATGGCTTTACATCAATTAATTTTTTGGATAGAGCAGATAAAAACGCTTCGAAATTTCTTTTCTCAGTCCACCTAACAAAACCTATGGGATAATCAAATCCTTTTTCTTCATAATTCGAATCATATCGGCCAGGTCCATAACTACATGATACCTGAAAAGAAATTTCTTTTTCATAAAAATCTGATCTGTTAAGATTTAAGTCTATTACCCCTACTAGGACAACCCGTCCTCTTTTTCTACACATTTGTGCTGATTCATTAATAATTTTGTCATTTTTAGCCGAAGCAGCAATTAGAACACCATCAACCCCAATTCCCCTTGTTTTTTTTTCAATTGCTTTAATTACATTTTTTTCTTTTGCATTAATGACCTTAATCCCCCATTTTTTGGCCAAATCTAATTTCGACTGGTCAAAATCAATCCCAATTACATCGCATCCATTCGCTTTTAAAATTTGTGCAGATATCAATCCGATTAAGCCCAAGCCTACCACTGAAATTGTTTCCCCAAAGGTTGGTTTTAAAAGTCTAATTCCCTGAAGCCCTATAGCTCCAATTACAGTAAATGAAGCCTCTTCAAAGTTTACGTTTTTAGGAATCTTAGCTACAAGGTTTTTGGGAATGTTAACAACTTCTGCATGATTGCCATTACTAATTACACGATCTCCTACCCTAAACTCTGTTACACCCTCTCCTACACCGATAACTATTCCTGAATTACAATATCCAAGAGGTAGCGGTTCATTTAGTTTTCTAAAAACAGATTCAAAAGTTGGTTTAAGACCATCCGTTTTAATTTTATTCAAGACCTGTTTAACTTTTTCAGGTTGCTGACGAGCTTTTTGAAAATAATTTGACTTTCCGAAGTTTACAAGCATTTTTTCTGTTCCTAAAGAAACCAAAGAATTTACTGTTTGAATTAATACGTGGCCATTTTTTACTATTGGAGAAGGTACTTTTTCAAGAATGGTAGAGCCTGTCTTTAAATCTTGTATAATCTGTTTCATAAGTATAAACGTTTTCTTTCAGTCTTATCTGGATAATTTAGTAGAACTGCCTTGTATTTTCCTTTGAAAACAAAAAGGCTCCCAGCAGCTGCTCCTATAATTTTGAACTCTTTAATTAAACTTTGAATATCTTTTAAATTACTAGCTCCTCCCAAAATAGTCAAGGGTTTTTCAGTTTTTTCTCTACATAGTTTAGCTAACTTAAAATCGTATCCGCACATAATTCCATCATTATCAATTGAATTAACAACTAGTTCGCCATAATTTAATTTATTGATCTGATTTAGAGTGCTTTTAAGAGATTTAGGTGATTTTATTGTTCCATTTAATGTGAAAATATTATAATCTGAACTAAAAGTTTTTTTCCTAACATCAAGAACAATCACAACACTTTGTGCTCCAATCACTTCTGAAATTTCATTAACTAATTGAGGATTATTAACAAACGCATTTGAGATTGCCACTTTCTCAACACCCATTTCAATTATTTTTTTTGCTTGACTAACACTAGTTATGCCGCCTCCATAACATATTGGCATTCTGCTTTCGTCTGCAATTTTTTGAATTAAATCAAAATTTGGCTGCATTTTATTTTTTGATTTATCTATATCTAATAACATCAATTCATCAACTTCTTTTTCATTAAAAATTCTTACTGCATTTATAGGATCACCAACATACTTTCCTTCTTTAAATTTTACGGTTTTTACAAGTCCATTATCTTTCATCAAAAGACATGGGATAATTCTAGATCTTAGCATCTGTTAAATTTGCAAAATTTAACAGAAGTTTTTCGCCATTTGAATGGCTTTTTTCTGGATGAAATTGAGTGGCCATAATGTTATTTTTTTGAATTGTAGAGTGAAAGTTTACGCCATAATTTGTAGTTGTCAAGACGTGTTGATGGTTTTCTGCTTGGAAATAATAAGAATGGACAAAATAAAAGCCATACTCTTCATCAATTCCATCAAAGAGCTTATTTTTTTTATTAAAGCAAAGAGTATTCCAACCCATATGAGGCAAAAATGGTTTAGAGTTTAATTTTGATTTATCAAAAAGTTTTACTTCGCCAGGGATCCATCCTAAACCGCTTAGTTTTCCTTCTTCACTTGAACTTCCCATGATTTGCATTCCAACACAAATCCCTAATATGTGCTTTTTTTCAACGTTTACAGCATGATTTAACGGTTCTAGTAAATTGGAAGCAAAAAGTTTTTGAATCACATAATCAAATGCACCAACACCAGGTAAAATTATTTTTGAACACTCTACAAAATCCGATGGAGCTCTAATAATTTTATGTGCTATTAAATTATTTTTATAAACCCTACATATGGCATTAACATTTCCAGCTCCATATTCAACAATTCCTATCATCTTTTACCTCCTTTTTCCACCCCAAGTGTTTTCAAGACCTTTGCTCCAATTTTAAAAATTGTTTCTTGAGACTTGTAATCTCGGTAGGTTTTTAAGGGCAATTCAAAATATTTTTTCAATTCTAAAACTGTTAGATCCAATTTATTGGCAACAAATTCAAATTCTTTGTCGATTGTTTTTGTGTTGTAAGGCTTGTTTTTTAGTTTTTCAAGGGCTTCTTCCCTGCTCATTTGTCCAGTCAGAATCAAACTTGAATATTGGACTCTTCTTACATCATAACCAAACCTCTCATAAAGCCAATAACTTTCGTAAAAGCATGTAAATCTAGATTCAAAATGTTTTTGAGGGTATTTTTGAAATTGATATTTATTCTCTAATTCTTTTATTGCTGTTTCTTTATTATAGGGAATAAAATCTAAAGGTCTAATTAATTTAGTCTTTTTTATGAAAGGCAGGTAGATCTTGTGCCAAAGAATATTTGTAAATGGAAATGTTTTTAATTTCATTTCTCCAAACTGAGAATGTATATCTTTGATTTGAATTGAATCAGATTGATACCACATCCACTCTAAGGGGTTTCTTACACATTCGGTGGAGTAATTTCCACCACTAAGAATATAATTAATTTTATGTTTATTAGCAAACTTATACATTGTTGCAAAAAAAGAATGATCCTGAGGTGTGTCTATATGGGGCACTCCTGATCTAAAAAACGATCTTTGCAAGTCTTTCATTTCTTCCCAATTTATAACCTCTGTGTAAAGGTCTAAATCTAAGCCATCAACAATTCTTTCAATGTTATTAACTGCTATTTGGCTGTTCCAGCCAGCATCAACATGAAAGACCAAAGGTCTTAGACCAAATTCTGTAACCATTTTATGTAGCAAATATGAACTGTCTATCCCTCCGCTCATCCCCATAATACAGTCAAAGTCTTTTCGTTTATTTGATAATTTAATTTTATTAATTAATTTTTTAAGACTTTCTCTTGATTCATCATCAATTTTCCAAAAAGGTTTAATTCTTGACTCAAAAGTATTACAGTGATCACAAATGCCGGAGCTGTCGAAAACAATATTCCCGTCGGAGGTATCCATTACACATTTAACACAAATTTGATAGTCTCTATGATTATTCATTTTCCTTAAATAAAAAATTTAATATTGGAGATTTTACATGCTTTCGATATATTTTAAAGGATTCTTTAGAAAACTTCCATTTTGTTTTGCTACTAATTAATGAAGTGCTTGAGTGTGTTAAATGAGTGATTTTTATTTCAGGAAGATAATACATTTTGAATCCTTTATCTTCAAGCTGTTTTGAGAGAAAAAATTCTTCAAATAATAAAAAAGAGGGAGACCACAATTCATCTCCCACTTTTTCAAAAAAACATTTTGTAAGAAAATAACATGCCCCATAACCCTGCCATATTTCTCCCTTTTTATCAAAATTGTCAATTTCATCTCTCCGCTTAGTAAACGAATGTGTTAGTCTTGAAATATTTAAAATCAACTTGGATAACAAAAAAGAAAAATGATAAATGTCGTAAATTATCTCTCGAAAAGAGCTAATTGAATGCACAACATGTGGGTTTTGAGGTACGTTATCTAAAGTAAATATTCCGGGGCATATTACGGGATATTTTATTAGTATATCGAAATGTTTTGTTAAATTTTTAAATAAATCTTTTGGAAACAAAAGGTCATTATTTCCAACAATAATTATATCAAAATTTCCTAGTGTTCTTGAGATTTCAATCCCTTTATTAAGGCCTCTAAAATACCCTAAGTTTATTTTAGAAAAATAAATTAGGACATTAGGTAAATGATCAAGGTTATTTGAAAGTATTAATTTTTGCTCTTCTGACGAATTGTTGTCAACAACCACAATATTTATTTCATGACCTTTATTTTTTTCTAAAGATCGAATTGCATCAATCGTGAAAGAAGAGGTGTTGAAATTTGTACAAATAAAACAGAATTTCACTGTAGTTTATTTTTGGATAAAAAATAATAGCCCATAAGTAAAAGAGTCGAAGCAATTATGCTTTTCCACATCAATAAACTCACAATAAAGCTTGTGAAGTAATAACCAATCAATGAAGGATAAAGTGCTAGCGATAGAGCATTACTTTTATAAAAACGAATGGTATAGTAAACAGAATTTGATATGAGTCCTAAAACAAACCAAAAAAACAATGTTCCCAACAAACCAAAATCAATCAATAGACCCCTAAAAATTGTGTAAATATTTGAAGTTATAAACCCGTTTGTAAAATATTCAGTATAAACTCCCTGAGGAACATATGATGCGTCTCCAAAAGCTTGAAAA
The DNA here is from genome assembly GCA_964477735.1 of uncultured Flavobacteriaceae bacterium. Taxonomy (GTDB): domain Bacteria; phylum Bacteroidota; class Bacteroidia; order Flavobacteriales; family Flavobacteriaceae; genus CAYZFD01. The sequence continues at coordinate 5,584 of CAYZFD010000004.1, read as the reverse complement.
ATAGACATAAAAGTTAAAAATCCTGTGTCATAATTTAATTTACGGTAACTCATAGCGTACTCAGAATATCCAAAAATGTAATCTATAAACCAATCAGAAAAAGCAAAAAGATGTCCTGATGCATAGGAGTTTAATGTGTTTAAAGTTTTTATAGTGGCTTCGTTTATATTTAATTCATATGCTCCTCTAACATAAATTGAGGTTAATAAAACCAAAAGTATAACCACAAATAAGGGGATAGAACGGGTTAAAGATTTCTTGCTTATAAACTTTTTTTCCTGGTTGAGTTGAATTTTATTTGAAGCAAAGCCCCCTAAAAATAAAAATAATGAAAGTAAAACTGTCCCTTTGGCTGCTTGAAGTAGTGTAATTAAAATTGAAGGAAATACGGCCAAAATAAATGTTTTTTTTGATTTATTGTAGGCAAATAAAAATCCTCCTAGTGAGGCAATAACATAAGAACAAATGTTGCCCAAAGAGGCAAAAATGTTTGTGGTTATTTCACCACTATACCTTTTCGACATATACTGATTAGAATAAGTGAAAAACTTTAGGAATAAATTTGTTAAATCAAAACCTTGAATGGAAAAATCAACAAGAATAAATCCAATTGCAGCTAGTGAATTATATAAAAATACCCTTTTTAGAAAAACATAACTTTTATTAGAAAGCATAAATTCTGTTCTTTTGGTTTTCCAATTGAAAAAATAAGCGCTAGAACAAAAAGTCCAAATAGATAGCAATATAAAAAATGCCCCCGTATAGTTTATTTTTTTATTAAAATTTAGAAGTAATGGGATCAGTAAAAATAAAAACCATAAAAAGCTAACAATACTGTTTGGGTTGAATTGACTGTTAAATGCTTTAGAAAAATGTTTTGAGGTTTGATAAAGTAACAAAGAAATAAAAACGCAAAATAAAAATCCTAAATGCATTAATTTTCAGTTATATATTTATTTATAATCATAACTAACAACACCAGTTCAGAAACTAGGAAAGCAATTGCAGTCCCTATAACTCCCAAATAAAAAGTTAACACAACAATAATTATGAGGCTTATCAAGCTTGAAAAAATTATACTTATTGTTAAGGCCTTTGATTTTGACAAATGATTCAGCCCTAATGATCCAAAAACGTAATTACATAAACCTACAATTGTAGTAGGTAACATAATTGATAATAGTAGAGCAACGCTTTTAAATTGAAAGCTTAAATTAAGATCGGCTTGAAAAAAACTTAAAGCTAGAATTGAAGCCAGCGTTAAAATTATTATTACCGATAATTGTGGATAAATAAATTGGAGTAATTTATTGAGAATGCTTCTGTTTGGTTTGTTATGTCTTTCTAACAAAGAGACCCCTTTTTTAAAATAAAATTGGTTTAGGGGTCTTATAGCTGCTTGAAAAGCTTTTGTGATTTTTTCAGCAATTGAATACGATGCAATATTATTATTTGAAAAAGAAAATGAATCTAATATTAAAACGTTAACATCTTTCATGAACAATACTGAAAATGATCCCAAAAAAACATCTTTATTTATATTTAAAGTGTTTCTAAACTCCACTAAACTTATAGGGGATATGAAAATATTGTATTTTTTAATAAGATAGAAAAAAGCAAAGATTCCTGAAGTGGTATAACATATTCCAATAATCAAAGGGATACTCCATGGTGGAGAATTCGGGTTTATGCAAGCAAATACAAAAATTACACTTAATATTTTCCCTGGCAACACTCTTAAGGCCAAATTGAAATTATCTTCTTTTGCTAAATAAAAATAATTGTTTTGAAATATATATGCAACGGGGAAAAGAAGCCAAAGTGTTGCCGTTAAGCCTTCAACTATATCTAAGAATGAAAGTAACAAAATAATCAGTAAACAAAAAATTAAAAGAATTATTCTTGTTTGAAATATAAGGCTGAAATTTTTTTTTTCATTTTCCATTACCTTTTTAATCCCATTAATTTCAAAACTATATAAAGATATTGCATAGGCAATAAACATAATTGACTCCCCCACCACTATATCAGCGTATTTATTTGACCCCAACACCAATAAACACCTTGGAAATATTAATAAAGGAAGGAAGGCATTTGAACCATGTAAAGCTATAAGAGATAATAAATTAAGGTTTATTTTTTTTTGGAATGTCATCTAGAGGCTATAAAGGTTTGTGACCTAAAAAGTGTGTTTTATCTGTATTCCAATCGTGGGTTGTAAACTTCTTATGAGCAACTAGAATAAAAAACAAATCCGTGAACTCTTTAATAGAGTCAAGTTTCGATATTTTAAAGTTCTCATGTTTTTTTATATTGGGCTCAACAAAATATAACAAACTTTCTGGATAGCTGTTTTTTATCTGTTCGGCAATATAAACTGCAGGTGACTCTCTTAAATCATCAATATTAGGCTTAAATGTCAGCCCACATAAAGCAATTACGGGCTTTCTGTTATGAGTCAATTCAAATTTTAAAATTTCATTTTGAATCTTTTCCACACACCATGAGGCCTTGTAATTGTTAATTTCACGAGCTAATCCTATTAGCTTTGATTCTAAAGGAAAATCAGACCTAAGAAAATAAGGGTCAACAGCGATACAATGTCCCCCAACACCACAGCCTGGCTGAAGTATTTTAACTCTTGGGTGCTTGTTAGCTAATGAAATTAGCTCCCATACATCAATCTCCGCCTTATCACAAATCAAAGAAAGCTCATTGGCAAAAGCAATTTGTACATCTCTTGATGCATTTTCTACGAGCTTACACATTTCTGCTGTTCGGGCGTTGGTGCCATGTAACGCTCCACCTACAAAACTGGAATAAAAAGAAATTGCTTTTTGGGTCGAATCTTCATCGATTCCGCCTATGACCCTATCATTATGAACTAGTTCATACATTATATTTCCAGGTAAAACTCTTTCTGGACAGTAGGCTATATGTATTTTATTTTTTAACTCAGGCCTTATTGAAAAAATTAATTCTTTCATTTTTTCTGTAGTTCCAACAGGTGAAGTAGACTCAATTATAAAAAGATTTCCTTCTTTTAAAAACGGAATGATTGTTTTTGTTGCATCTTCAATATAAGAAATATCTGGCTCATGATCGCCCTTGAAGGGAGTGGGAACAACTATTAAAAACACATCAGCTTCTATCGCTTGCGTGGAAGCCACAAAATGTCCTCTCTCTACAGCATTTTTTACTGAAATGTCTAATTCTGGTTCAACAATGTGGATTTTTCCTCTATTTATGATATCAACAACATTTTGATTGATATCAACACCATGTACTTTTATCCCTCTTGAGGCCATTAATGCAGATGTAGGTAAGCCAATATATCCAAGCCCAATAGTAACAACTTGAGTCATATAATTTAATATTTTATAAAATTTAAAATTCTGTTAGAAGCCAACCCATCTCCATACGGATTGTGTAGTGTACTCATTTTATAATAAAGTTCCTTATCGTTCAACAAGCTTAGGGTTTCTTTGACAATAAGATTTTTGTCGGTTCCTACCAACAGCACAGTCCCCGCTTCCACGGCTTCGGTCCGTTCTGTGGTATCTCTCATTACTAGAACTGGTTTACCAAGACTAGGTGCCTCTTCTTGAACACCCCCGCTATCTGTTAAGATTAGCTTTGATCGATTCATGAGCCAAATAAAATCTGGATAGGAGAGTGGATGAATTAGCAATACATTATCTAATGTCGAAAGATGGCGCTTTACAGGTTCTTGAACTTTTGGATTCAAATGAACAGGATAAATAATTTTAATATCGGGTTTGGCCAAAGCAATCTCTTTTATGGCTTCACAAATTTTTTCAAACCCCTGACCATGATTTTCTCTCCTATGGCCTGTAACCAAAACTACTTCTACCCCGCCAAGTTCTTTTTCAAGTTTGCATATTAATGGGCTTGGGTTTTCTTTAACCTTTTCAACAGAATTTAACAATGCATCGATCACCGTATTTCCCGTAACTACAATGGATTTCTCTAAAACGTTTTCCTTTAGCAAATTGTTTTTTGATTTTTCGGTTGGTGCAAAGTGATAATCACAAATTCGCCCAACCACTTGCCTATTAATTTCTTCAGGAAAAGGTGATTGTTTATTAAATGTTCTCAATCCGGCTTCTACATGACATACTTTTGCACCTGAGTAAAAGCTAGCGATTGAAGCCGCCATAGTAGTAGTGGTATCGCCGTGAACAAAAGCATAATCTGGTGAAAAATCTTCTAAAATGGGTTTTAAAGACGTTATGATTGTAGCCGTTAGACTGTATAAGTTCTGACTAGGCTTCATTAAGTTTAAATCATAATCTGGAATGATTTCAAAGAAATCCAATACTTGATCTAGCATTTCCCTATGCTGAGCTGTAACACAAACTTTTGTGTTAAAATGTGTTGGATCGTTTTGAAACGCTTTAATCAGGGGGGCCATTTTTATGGCTTCGGGCCGGGTTCCAAAAATAAAAAGTATTTTTTTCAAGGAAATTTAATTTCTCCTGACCATAGAATTGGCCAGGGTTAATGAATCATTTTTTTAAGCCCCAATAATTTACAATCCTTCTCCGAAACTACGATATCTTGAGCAGGCACTTTCCAATCGATATTCAACTGCGGATCGTTATAAACAATCCCCAACTCGTGGTCTGGGGCATAGACTTGATCTACCTTGTATGAAAAAACAGCGGTTTCAGAAAGCGTTATAAACCCATGTGCAAACCCACGTGGAATGAAAAGCTGCTTTTTGTTCTCCCCCGACAAAATCACGGCTACATATTGCCCAAAAGTAGGGCTCTCTTTCCTCAGGTCCACCGACACATCCAACACTTCACCTTCAATGACACGCACCAACTTGGTTTGTTCAAATGGTGGCTTTTGGAAGTGAAGACCCCTTAACACTCCATAGGAAGATTTTGATTCATTATCTTGAATAAAATGGATGTCTGGAAAATTTTCTTCAATAAAAGATTCTTTATAGGATTCCATAAAATAGCCCCGTTCATCCTCAAACACTTTGGGCTGTAGAATGACCAAACCTTCAATCTTAGTTTCTATGATTTCCACTGCTGGGCTCTTTTGATGATATACTGTCCATATTCTGTTTTTTGGAGGGCTTCGCCCAGAGCTAGGGCTTGGGATTTCGAAATAAAGCCTTGTTCCAAGGCATTTTCCTCTAGGCAGGCAATTTTTAGGCCTTGGCGTTTCTCTAGGGCCTTTACAAACTCTCCAGCTTCGGCCAACGAATCGTGAGTGCCGGTGTCGAGCCAGGCATAACCTCGGCCCATCACCTCTACTTTCAGCTGGTTCTGGTTCAGAAAAGCTTCATTTACCGAAGTAATTTCCAACTCGCCCCTGGCCGAGGGTTTAATTTTATGGGCAATGTCCACCACGGCATTGGGATAAAAATATAAGCCCACTACGGCATAATTCGATTGTGGTTGCGCAGGTTTTTCTTCAATAGAAAGCACATTGCCATGGTCGTCAAACGTGGCCACGCCATAGCGCTCAGGGTCGTTAACATAATATCCGAAAACAGTGGCTTTTTGTGCTTTCTCAACGTTTTCTCGAGCCTGTTTCACCAACT